>JAJXZI010000094.1 GCA_021780115.1 bacterium
GTCGGCCTTTGACAGCTCCACCAATTACACGCTCCAGGAATACACCAACGACATCGTCTTCTACATCGCGGACGTGTGCAACGCCGAGAAGGTGCCGCATCCGGGCATCATCAGCGAGAGCGGCCGGCGACTATAATACCGCAGGCCGCCATATTCGAGCCGCCACATTCTGGGAAACAACGTCGCGCGATGCCTCGATCTCTCCGGCGATGTAAAAGGAGAAATGCTGCCGCGCTGACGGCAGCCAACGCGAAAGTGCAAGGCTCCGGGATGTTATCCAGCACGAGGGCAGGCATTCCGGTTAAGCTGGCGGGCGGCAAGCCGCCACCGCCGGTTGGATTCTGGAAGGTAACCTCCCCCCAGAGCGCGATACTGGTCTGCGCATCGTGTAGGAAGGTCCCGGTGCCAGTCCAAGCCTGAACTTGAATCCAGGCCATCCCGCCCGCTGGAATGCCACTCACTTCGTACGAGTTCGCGCTCGGATCACCGAAATGGCCACCCCCAACGGCGATGCCAGCGGCCGAGCCATCATTTAGCAGCCAGTGGCGAATTGGATCCAAATTGTCACGACTGGCACCTACCAAAAGCGCAAAATTGACGTCCTGATTCAGAAGAGTTCCATCGGCAAATCCCAAGCCGCTGAGAAATACAAGGGCGTGGTTCGTTGCCGTCGAAGAAGCGTTTTCATTCGCAAGATTGTTGAACGTGATCAGCCCCTGAGCGGGAGCGATCCGGGGAAGGCAGCAGGCGAGGGCGAGACTTATCGCGAGTTGGAGATGAATTCTCATACCTGGGATCTTCATTGGCTACGTTCACCACGCGTAAATTAGCTGCGGCGCTGGGCTCAGCGAATTTCGTACCGAGAGAGTATCCATGTCTTTTTGGATCCGACTCCAGTCATTGTCGGTGCTGCAGGCTTCAGTCAAGACTAACCTGCCATCAGCCATCGGGATGAAGAAGGGCGATCCACTGTCACCCAAGGCACAAACCGAGGAAGTGTCGAATGGAGGAGCGTTTGCGCTTATCACGTTACGCAAGGGCACTACGCCGAAATAGGAATGGCATGGGTACGCCGCGTGATCTGGAACATAACTTGCCACACTGACGCTTGCTGGAAGGTCTGCGTAAAAAAGCAAAACCGTGTAATCGAGACCTTCCGGATCGCAGCAGCAAGGATACGAGGAACAGTCAGCGGCGCAATGCTGAATAGCGTCGATGACAGTGCGAGTGACGCGCGCCCCTCGCGCATCGAGAAACGTCACAGCATGGCCGACTTTGTTACTTTGATCCTTGGGACACCCCATGCCGTGACCGCGGGTTAACGCGTGGCGGCTTGTGAGCGCCGTGACGGGAGCCCCCAGTCATCGCACTTGGTGATCGCGGACCAACCGCTCCATCCCGCCACCATCACACTGTTCGGATCCCAACTTGCGGATGGATTACTGCAAGGATCCCCCGTCCAGATATCTCCCGACTTGCCGGCTGTCTTGGTCACATAGTTCTGCCAGATCGGCCACCAGAATGACGACAGCACAGCGAGCGATGCCTTGGTTGAAATCGTCTGGCCGAACGGGTTACTTACTATCACACGATAGGAATTGCCATCGTCGGTTATTGGTTCGTTCGCCAGACTAAGAATGCGGCTCGTGGCTCCAGCAATCGGCCGCCAATTGAAGTCGAAACCACCGAAGTAACTGTGGGCCTCCCACTGGTACGTGGCGCCGGAGTTAGCAACTGTTATTGCGAAGCTCGCGTTGCCGCCGAAGGGCACAACCACTGGGCCTGCGGGCTGCGTGGTAATGATGGGCGGATCGCCGCGCATTGGGTTTGTTTGGTATTGATATTCTTGCGCGTTCGTTAAACCGTCGGCATCCGGGTCGGCGTTCGGGTCAATTCCGCTCTGCCCGAAATACTGGTATTCCCAGATGTAGGGAAGGCCATTCCAGTCATTGCCGCCGCAGATGTCGGTCAGGCTGCCCGTGATGGACTCGGTGGGCGAAAAGGGCGTCTGGACTCCGCACATGGTCCCACTGACGGAGATGGCGGAACCCTGGGAGGAGAAAACTCCGGTCTGGCACAATTCGAATTGGCAATCCGAAACGGTATTGCCGGAGGCGTAGCTGTCAATTTGCGCACCGACGCAGGCCCAGCGGATCCGCATGCCACTGATCGTCGCCGGGCCGCTCATGTAGTAAGCCCAGACGGCTTCGTTAGCGGCATACGTCGGGACATGCGTGCTGATGCCTGCGAGCGTCTCTCCGAACAAGTCGTCATCCCGCGAGGTCAGGATCGAGGGATTGTAGCTGCTGCCGTTGCAAGCAATGGAGCCATACGTCAGCAACCAGGCGTTCGGTCCGTACTTGATCACACAGCCCGGTTGGAAGGTTAGCGTCCCGCTGAAATACCCGCTGTTAGTGACATAATAAGTCTGACCTGAAGCGAAGGTGTAGTCGCCGCCGCCGGAGATGCCCGTCCAATCCAGCACGAAGCCGACGGGACGATAATCCGAAGTTGCCAATTTGATTGCTTGGCCGCTCGGGGCTGCATCCGGGAGCGGCAACTGGAGCAGCAGACCCAGCCGATCCTGCGCCTGAGGCGACAGGAACGTGGTCGAAGCCGTAGGCAAGTCCTGGAGTCTGGGTCGGACGTCCGCCCAACGAACTCCTTCGGCGAGCACGTTGCCCAGCGGCGTGTCCAGCCAAGTCTTGGCGACACCGATCAAGGCCCCATTGCCAGCCAAGTTGGACACGCGGATTTGGCGTGCGGAGCCGAGGGCCGGCTCGGCAGCGCCGTCGGTCGCGTAGGCGGTGCCGGTCGGAAACCAGAGATCGCCAAAATCCAGAATCTGGTCCGTCACGTCCGGGTCGAGCATCTGACTGCGAAGGTTCGCGTCGGTTTCGGCGTGGAGCAGTCTCTGTTCAATCGCAGGCGAGGGCGCGCCACTCCACTCGCTCCACAACTCAAGTCGGCAAAACCGAGGATCCCAGTTCGG
The DNA here is from genome assembly GCA_021780115.1 of bacterium. GTDB lineage: Bacteria > Verrucomicrobiota > Verrucomicrobiia > Limisphaerales > JAJXZI01 > JAJXZI01. The sequence goes on from JAJXZI010000094.1 coordinate 2,993, forward strand.
GGGCGAGGCTGGCACGCGGAGGATCACCAAATCGCATTCAATGGCCGACTTGGTGTAGGCCAGTCTCAGGTCGCCCAGCGCCCCGAAGGCACCTTTCCAGACGATCGTGTTGGGCGGCACCAACTCGGCCGCGCAGTCTTGGACGCTGGCAATCAAGGCGGTTTGGCCGGACTGCGCATTGTACCAGACGACGGCGATCGGTCTCGTGGCAAACACGCGATTGCTGGTCGTGATGATCGTGATGGCGCCGTCGGAGTTCAAGTTCGGCTTCACGTAGAGTTTGGCCGGACCGTGGACCGCGGCGGCGCTACCGTCGGTCGTCAATTGGATCAGGTCCTCCGACGGCTGGTAGCCGGTGACGGTGGCGTAGTTTAAACCGGAAGCGACCTCGACGAAGCGATGGACATTCGTCCCCTCACTGGCCTCCCATGTCGTCGAGACGGCGTCACGGCTGGCGGCTCGCCAGGACAGCGGCTGGAACTGCGCCAGGAGGGCTTCTGCGAAGGCGAGAATCACGACTGCGCAGGAAAACAGGACAACAAAACGGCTGGCGCTTCGGCAATTCCGTTTCATGACGCAATAAACACTACTTGAACCCGGTTCGATTCGCTCCACGGCATTTGGCAAGTGATTTGCGATAATTGCCCGGTACCGGTACGGCCAGCCTGTGTTCGTTCGCCGCTACGAGGCTCAAGCATTCTGCTCCGCTTCACCCGGGTCTGACGCTGTGGCCAGCTTTCTCGCCATGCTCCGCATGTTTTGCCGGAACACCCGCTGGAGATGCGCATTTCTCAATTTTTTTCACTCCGCCTATTGAATTCGCGGCGGCGCGACTTAAGATGCGCACGATTTGAGCGCAACGAGATGAGCGACCCGAGTGAAGCCCCCACGCCCTGGGACGTGCCGCAGGCGCGCGACCTCTACAACATCCGCCGCTGGGGCGCGCAGTATTTCGACATCAACGACGCCGGCCACGTGGTGGCCAAACCGTTGCTGGACGCCGGGGCGGCCGTGGACTTGACGGACGTGATCGAGGAGGCCAAGGGGCGCGGGCTGAAGTTCCCGGTGTTGATTCGTTTCCAGGACATCCTGCGCCATCGCGTCGAGTCGATTAATCTGGCCTTCCGCAACTCGATCACGGAGTTCAACTACCAGGGCAGGTATCGCGGCGTGTTTCCGATCAAGGTCAACCAGCTCCGCGAGGTCGTCGAAGAAATCCTCGACGCGGGCAAGCCCTACGACTTCGGCTTGGAAGTCGGGAGCAAGCCGGAGTTGTTCGCCGGCTTGGCGCTGCAAAATCAGGTCGGCAGCCTGATCATCTGCAACGGCTACAAGGACGCCGAGTTCATCAAGATGGCCATGCTCGGCCTCAAGCTTGGCAAGAAGGTCATCCTGGTGGTCGAGAAACTCGAAGAACTGCGCCAGATCATCGCCTTGTCCAAGCAGCTCGGGGTCGAGCCGCAGATCGGCATTCGCACGCGGCTGCTGGCCAAGGGCGGCGGCAAGTGGGCCGACAGCGCCGGCGAGAACGCCAAGTTCGGCCTGAGCACGGCGGAGTTGCTTGTGGCGACGGAGGTGTTGAAGGCGGAGCAACTGGCGCACTGCTTCAAGCTGCTCCATTTCCACATCGGCTCCCAAGTGCCCGACATCCTCACGGTCAAGAAGGCGGTGCAGGAGGCCGCGCGGCTTTACGCCAAACTGTTCAAGATGGGGTTCGCCATCGAGTTCCTGGACGTGGGCGGCGGGCTGGGCGTGGATTACGACGGGAGCCGGTCGGCCTTTGACAGCTCCACCAATTACACGCTCCAGGAATACACCAACGACATCGTCTTCTACATCGCGGACGTGTGCAACGCCGAGAAGGTGCCGCATCCGGGCATCATCAGCGAGAGCGGCCGGGCCATCGTCGCGCACCACAGCGTGCTCATTGTCGAGGTGTTTGGCTCCATCGAGAAAGCCCGCCTGCGCGACCAGTTCCAATACGGGGACAGCGAGCACGCCCTCGTCCGTGAATTGCTCGACATCCGCAAGAACCTCGGCAAGCTCAACAAACTGGAGGCCTACCACGACGCGCTGGAGCGCAAGGAGGACGCGCAGCACATGTTCACCCTCGGCATGCTCGATCTGCCGGACAAGGCCAAGATCGAAACGCTGTTCTGGGAGATCAGCCACGAAGTCGTGCGCAGTTTCCGCGGCCAGGCCTACGTGCCCGAAGAGATCCGCAAGCTCGAGGACGCCCTCGGCGACCAGTACCTCTGCAACTTCTCCGTCTTCCAGTCGCTGCTGGATCATTGGGCGCTCGACCAGTTGTTTCCCATCATGCCGGTCAGCCGCCTCACCGAGCGACCGGCGCGCGAGGCCACGCTGGTGGACATCACATGTGACTCCGACGGCCAGGTCAACAAATTCATCGATCTGCGCGACGTGCGCGACACCCTGCCGCTGCACCCGCTCAACCCCAACGGCTCCGGCAAGCCCGACCCCTACTACCTCGGCTTCTTCCTCATGGGCGCCTACCAGGACATCATGGGCGACCTGCACAACCTCTTCGGCCGCGTCAACGAGGTCCACGTCTTCCTCGACCCCGACGAAGCCACCGGCTACTACATCGAGGAAATCATCGAGGGCACCACCATCGTCCAGGCGCTCGCCTCGGTGCAGTACGACGAAAACGAACTCAAGCGCCAGATGAAGGCACAGATGGACGAGGCCATCAAGTCCGACCGCATGAAGCCTTCCGAAGCGATGCGCCTGCTGGACGACTACGAGCGCGGCCTGAAGGAATACACCTACTTGGCGATCTGAGAGGGTGGACGGCGGAAGGCAGAATGAAGAAACCCAGTCCGCGCGTGAATCACCTTCCGGTTTTTCTTTCACCTTCCGCCTGCCACCTTCTGCCTTCCGGACATGCCTGACCCCGCGCCCAGCGCCGAGCTGCTCCGCTCGCTCCGCCGTCTGGTGCGGGGACTGTCCGCGCTGTTTTGGGGCCTGCCGGTGGCGTTGATCGCCTGCGTCGAAGCGGCCAAGATGGACTGGCTGCGCCCCCTGGGCATCCTCCCGCCGCTGGCTACCACCGCCCTGCTGCTCTTCGGGCTGCTCCAGATGGGCCGGTTCCAACGGCAGGAGCGCGTCTGGCGGACGGCGCTTGACCGCGCCCAGTTCCTGGCCCTGGTGATGGCGGGCCTGTCGCCCTTCCTTTATTGGTGGAACAAGGTGCCCGGCAATCCCTTTTTCGCCGCCGTCTCCGCCGTGCTCTCGGTTGCCAGTCTAATCTTCCTCGGCCAGCTCAACCTCGTGCTGCTCCGGCTGGGGGCAATGCTGCCCGACGAAACGCTCCGCCAGGAAACCCGGCAATTCACCGCGCTCAACCGCGGCTTGCTCGCCGGCGCCCTGCTGCTGGCGGCCGCCTATTGGGGCGCGGTGGGCTTGGATGGCCCGCTGCCGCGGCTCATCAGCCTCCTACTAGCCTACGCGCAGCGCGCCAGCCTGTGGCTGCTCGTCTGCTTCGTGCTCCTGCCGCTGGCGATGACGATGGCGCTCATCTGGAAGACCAAGGAAGTCATCCTGGAAAGCGTGTTTGGCCGGGAACACTGACCGCCGGGGGGAAAGCTGGCGGACGGAACCCGCTCAAAGGCAAACTGAGTTCCTGCCATCCTCCCTCCTCCATCCCGCGGGTGCTTGGACGGACAACCGTGCGGCGGAAACGTCGCAGACGCCGTTGGCTTTCGCCGGGCCTCACGATTAAGCTGGTCCCCCAACACATGAGCATCGTGACGAAAGGTGGCGACGCCGGCATGACCGGGCTGATGTACAACCGCCGGGTGCCCAAATGCCATCCGCGTGTGGAGGCCTACGGGTCCGTGGATGAACTGAACGCCGCGATTGGCCTCGCGCGGGCCACGACGACGCAGGTGTTGGTGCGCGACCAGTTGCCGGCGATCCAGAAGGATCTGGTCGTCCTGATGGGCGAGTTGGCGACCGCGGTGGAAGACTTGCCCCGGTACGTGAAGGACGGCTTCCATCGGGTGTCGCCGGAAATGACGGTGCGGCTCGACCGGCTCGTGAACGAGATGGAGGCCCAGCGCGTCAGCTTCGCCGGCTGGGCGATGCCGGGGGCCACGCAGAGTTCCGCCGCGCTGGACTTGGCCCGCACGACGTGCCGGCGGGCCGAGCGGCGGGTGTGCGAGCTGCACGAAAGCCAACAACTCCAGAATCCGGAGATCATCGTCTATCTCAACCGACTGGGCGATTTGCTGTGGCTGCTCGCCCGGTGGGTCGAGACGAAAGCGGCGCCCTGAGGGGGGCCGGCGACCGGGCTTATCCCGAGGCGGCTGCCGGAGGTGGAACCGCTGGCGTCAGCCGGTTTCACCGTTCGGGAGACACGAACGCCGCGCGTCCTCCCCGGCGACGGACGATACGCCGGCAGGGTCAAATCCGGATTCCCCGCCGCAATCCGGCATTGACTTCGCCCCCCGGCATGGTAATAGTCCCGCGTCCGCTCAACGAACATTCCGTGACGGTGTCAGAAGACAGATTGTCGGGAATCAGATTGAAACAGACCACAGACAGTCAGTGAGCCTGCCGGTGCAGTCCTCCCCGCTCGCGTTTTTTTGGGCAGACCATCAGCATACCATGAATCCAAACCGGTTATTCGTTGGCAATCTCTCGTTCCAAACCGCGGAAAACGACCTCCAGGACTACTTTTCGCAAGCTGGCAGCGTCACGTCCGTCAACCTGATGCTCGACAAGATGACCGGCCGGTCGCGGGGTTTTGCCTTCATTGAGTTTGCCACGCCGGAGGAGGCCAGCAAGGCCGTCGAGCAGTTCCACAACAAGGAATTCCAGGGACGGCAGTTGACGGTGAACATCGCCCGGCCGCGCGAGGAGCGTCCGCCCCGCTGGAGTGAGCGCAGCAGCCGCAACGAGTCCGCCAGTCCGCGTTAACTGCGCGAGGCGCGACATCCGGCCAAGCCGGGCAGCGGAAGGCGGGGGCGCTGTTTCAATAAGAGTTTGACAGCGCCCCGGGCGCAGCCCAAACTTCGGTCCAGATATGCCTGAGAACATTCCCAATCTGCCGGGAGGCGCGGTGCCTCCCAAGAAGGAAACCGGCAAGGTTCAGCCCAAGAAGGAAACCGTCCGCATCAATTTGCCGCCCAAGCCGTCGGCCGCCCCCACGATCAAGCTGCCGACGTTGCCGCCG
>JAJXZI010000316.1 GCA_021780115.1 bacterium
GGCGCGGGTGACGTACGGCGATTGATCGAATTGATAACTGATCCGCACGTCCGACGGCAGCACGCTCTGGAATCGGGGAAGGTTCTGCTTGACGAGATTGACGACCGACAGGGTGGAAGCGTCCGCACGCTTGGTGACCGGGATATAGACCGTGCGGCGGCCGTTGACCAGCGCGTAACAGGTGACGAGGTCCGAGCCGTCCACCACCGTACCGACGTCGCGCAGAAAGACGGTCGGATAGACGCCGGGGCGGATCGGCACGCCGGCCAGATCCTGGATGTTCTTCGCCACGGAATTCAGCGGCACCATCGGATACTGGCCTTGGAGGGGCAGGTTTCCGGACGGACTGATGAGGTTGGCGGCGGTGACGGCGGCGACGACTTCGTCGGGCGACATGTTGTAAGCGCGCAGCCGGTCGGGTTTGAGGTTGATGACGATGGTGCGGGCGCTGCCGCCGAAGGGGGGCGGCGCCGACACGCCCGGCAGCGTGGCAAAGAGCGGACGCACGCGGTTCAGCGCCAGGTCCTGCATCTCGCCCACCGTGCGCGTCGCGCTGGAGAACACCAGGTCGCCCACCGGCACGCTGCCGGCGTCGAAGCGCATGACAAACGGCGGCACGGTGCCGGGCGGCATGAAGGCGCGCGCGCGGTTGACGTAGCCGACGGTTTCCGCCATCGCCTGGCGCATGTCGGTGCCCGGGTGGAACTGCAGCTTCATGAGCGCCGCGCCTTGAATGGACCGGGATTCGACATGCTCGATGCCGGTGATGTAGAGAAAGTGGTACTCGTAGAAATAGGTCAGGTAGCCCTCCATCTGCGCCGGGTCCATGCCGCCATACGGCTGGGCGACGTAGATGGTGGGAATGCCTAGCGAGGGGAAAATGTCGCGCGGCATTTGGCGGAGCGCGAGGAGCGCGCCCAGCGCCACGGCGAGGACGGCCACCACGACGGTCAGCGGCCGGCGCAGGGCAAGGGTGACGAGGTTCACGGTCGTCGCTTCTGGCACGCGCCCGGTGACGCGGAAGGCAAGCGGGAGTGCGTCTCCGCCTCCTCGACCACCTCGCGGTACAGCTCCACCAACCCCTCCCGGATGAGCGCGAGCACCGCGCGGCCTCGCGGCGTCAGGCGATAATCCTTCCGGGCCCGCGCGCCGCCGCCCGGCTCGCGCCGGCTCTTGAGCCAGCCGTGCCGCTCCAGCCGGTTCAGCAGCGGATAGAGTGTGCCGGGGCTGAGGCTGTAGCCGTGGTGCCGCAACTCGGTGAGGAGCCACTGCCCATGCAGTGGGTGCTCCCCCGCGTGATGCAGGATATGCACCTTCCAGAAACTCAGCAGGATTTCACGCGTCGCCGCTTTCATCGCCAAGCCTATTACGATAACCGATGTCGGCTATCGTATAACACCGCCGCGACGCTTGTCAAAAGCGGCGGTCGGTCGGCGCGGGGCGCCGGCGGCGGGGCGCGGAGCCTTTCCACCCGGTCATCGCGGGCAGGGCAGGCCCCGCGCGCACCAGTTCCGGGGGGGAGACCGGCTCGACGACGGCCGTCAGGTGGGCGACCGGGGGCCGGGCGTGGTTTCGGTGGGGTCGTTTTCCACCGACTTGGCCGCGGCCAGATGGGCGGTCGCCGTCTCGGTGGCTTTGGGCTGGGAAACGGGGGCGCCGTCCAGGAGTTGGACCGAGGGATCCAGCGGATGCTCTTCCTTGCCCCAGTGCGCGGACACTTTGCCGTCCAAGACCGCGAAGTTGAGCGGATAAATATCCGGATCGAGCAGGACATGGTACAGATGCCAGGCCAAGATGGCCAGGCAGGCGGGGACCGCCTCGTAGTAATGGATGGTGGTGGCCACCTCTACCGCCCAGCGCGGCAGCCCCTGGGTCACGTCCATCTTGAGCCAGATGGTCAGGCCGGTGGCGCCCATGATGATCGGGCCCCAAATCACCGCCCAGTATTCCACTTTCTCGGCGTAACCGAACCGGCCGATCTTCTGTTTTTTCGCGCTGAGGCCGCTGAGGTACTGGGCGCTGGCGGCCAGGTCGATGGCGTCCTTCCGGGCGGGCAAGAGGTCCTTGACCGATTGCCGTCCTTCCTTGGTGAAGAGGACGTAGAGCAGGTGGTAAACGCCCAGGAGCAACAACGCCCCCCGCCAGCCGATGGGTCCAGCGGCGGAAGGCACGCTCGAACAGTCACCGGCCTGTCAAACCGCGTTTCATGCGCTGGCCGTTCGCAAATCCCTTGATTTGTCCGCGGCCCTGCCTAGCTTCCGCGCCATGTCCATTTCGCCCGATTCTCGTCCGGCCGCCGAGGGCTTCCCGCCTGCGGCGACTGCCGACGAGGTTTCTTTCGCGCATCCGGATCGTTTTACCCACCGCCACATCGGCCCGCGCCCCCGCCAGCAACAGGAAATGCTTGGCCTGCTGGGGTACGCCAGCCTCGACGCCCTGATCGACGACACCGTGCCCGCGGCCATCCGGCTTGACCGTCCGCTGCGACTCCCCGCCGCGCGCAGCGAGTTCGAGGCGTTGAGCGGTTTGCGCGCCCTCGCCAGCCAGAACCAGGTCTTCCGCTCCTATATCGGCATGGGGTACTATGACTGCGTCACTCCGGCCGTCATCCAGCGCAATATTCTGGAAAACCCCGGCTGGTACACCCAGTACACTCCGTATCAGGCCGAGATTTCCCAGGGCCGGCTCGAAGCGATGCTCACCTTCCAGACGATGGTCAGCGACCTCACCGGCCTGGAAATCGCCAATGCTTCGCTGCTCGACGAGGCGACCGCCGCCGCCGAGGCCATGACCCTGTGCCACGGCCTGAAGGAGGGAAGGAACACCTTCCTCGTCTCGGCCGAATGCCATCCGCAAACGATTGACGTGGTGCAGACGCGGGCCCGCGCGCTCGGCATCCAGGTGATCGTCAGCGACCACGAAAGCTTTCGCTTTGACGACCAAATCTGCGGCACGCTAGTGCAGTATCCGACGACCTTCGGCGCGATCCACGACTACCGCGGCTTCGTGGAAAAGGCCCACGCGGCCGGGGCGCTGGCAGCGGTCGCCACCGATCTGCTCGCGCTGACGCTGCTGCCGCCGCCGGGGGAATGGGGCGCCGACATCGCGCTCGGCAGCGCGCAGCGTTTCGGCGTGCCGATGGGCTACGGCGGACCGCACGCCGCCTTCTTCGCCACACGCGACGCCTACAAGCGCCACATGCCGGGCCGCATCATCGGGGTGTCGAAAGACGCCCGCGGCCGGACCGCCCTGCGGCTCGCGCTCCAGACCCGCGAACAACACATCCGCCGCGAGAAGGCCACCAGCAACCTCTGCACGGCGCAGGCCCTGCTCGCCAGCATGGCCGCCCTGTACGCCGTCTATCACGGGCCGGCGGGCTTGAAGCAAATTGCGCAACGCGTCCATCGGCTCACGGCGTTGCTGGCCGCCGGCTTGGGAAGGCTGGGCTATGCCACCGGAAGTCCGAATTCCGAAGTTCGAAGTCCGACGTTCTTTGACACGCTGCTCGTCCAGCTTGGTTCCCAATCCGCCTCCGAAATCATCGCTCTGGCCGAGGCGCAGCGAATGAATTTCCGCCGCATCAGCGAGCACGCCCTGGGCCTCTCCCTCGACGAAACCACCGACCCCAAGGACGTCGCTGACATCCTCAGCGTCTTCAACGGAGGCCAACCGATCGCCTTTGATCTCCGCCGGCTGGCCGCCGAAACGGCCGCGCGGACTTCGGACCTCGGACTTCGCGCTTCGGATTTCCTGAAGCATGCCGTCTTCCACCGCCACCATAGCGAAACCGAAATGTTGCGGTATTTGAAGCGGCTGGAATCGCGCGACCTCTCGCTCACGGCCTCGATGATCCCGCTCGGCTCCTGCACGATGAAACTGAACGCCGCCGTGGAAATGTTGCCGTTGTCCTGGCCGGAACTGGGGCGGATCCACCCATTCGCGCCGGCCGCGCAGACCCGGGGGTACCAGAGCATTTTTCACGACCTCGAAGATTGGCTGGCGGAAATCACCGGATTCGCCGCGGTTTCCCTCCAACCCAACGCGGGTTCCCAAGGGGAGTACGCCGGCCTGCTCACCCTTCGCGCCTTCCACGCGCACCAAGGCCAGGACCACCGCCGGATTTGCCTCATCCCCACCTCCGCCCACGGCACCAACCCCGCCAGCGCCGTGATGGCCGGATTGAGGGTGGTCGCCGTCGCGTGCGACCCGGCGGGCAACATCGACCTCGCCGACTTGCGCGCCAAAGCGGAGGCGCACCGCGAGCATCTCGCCGCGCTGATGGTCACCTACCCCTCGACGCACGGCGTGTTCGAGGAGGGCATTCGGGAGATTGGCCGGATCATCCACGAACACGGCGGCCAAGTCTATATGGACGGCGCGAACCTGAACGCCCAGGTCGGCCTGTGTCGGCCGGCGGACCTCGGCGCGGATGTCTGCCATCTGAACTTGCACAAGACTTTTGCCATCCCGCACGGCGGCGGCGGACCCGGCATGGGGCCGATTGCGGTCGCGCGGCACCTGGCGCCGTTCCTGCCGGGCCACCGGGTCGTGGATTTGCCGTCCCAGATTCCCAATCAGCAACTCCAGAGCGGCGCCGTGTCCGCGGCGCCGTGGGGAAGCGCGAGCATCCTGACGATTTCCTGGATGTACATCGCCGCCTTGGGCGCGGCCGGGCTGACGGAGGCGACGAAAGTCGCGATCCTCAACGCCAACTACATCGCCCGCCGGTTGGAGCGTCATTTTCCCACACTTTACCGGGGCTGCCGGGGACTGGTGGCGCACGAATGCATTCTGGATCTGCGCGCCTTCAAGTGCGTCACCGCCGAGGACGTGGCCAAGCGCCTCATGGATTACGGCTTTCACGCGCCGACGCTGTCGTGGCCGGTCGCCGGCACTTTGATGGTGGAGCCGACGGAGAGCGAGCCACTGGAGGAATTGGACCGCTTCTGCGAAGCCATGATTTCCATCCACGCCGAGATGCAGGCGGTTGAGTCGGGCCAGAGCGACAAGCTGAACAATCCGCTGAAGAACGCGCCGCATACGGCGGACGTCGTCACCGCCGATGAGTGGGACCGGCCCTACTCACGGCGGCAGGCGGCGTTCCCGGTGCCGTCGCTCGTCGATTTCAAATTCTGGCCGCCGGTGGCGCGCGTGGACAACGTCTATGGGGACCGCAACCTGGTCTGTTCGTGCGTGGGAATGGAGGCGTTCCCTCCGACATCGTAAGGCGGGCAGTCTGCCCGCGATCACGCTCCGGTCTCAGCCCGCGCCAGCAGCGCCTCCACCCGCGCGACGTCACCGGGCGCGTCCACGCCGACGCTGTCGTAATTCACCGGCACGACAGCGATGGGGATGCCGTTCTCCAGCGCGCGCAATTGCTCCAGCTTCTCGGCGCGTTCGAGCGGCGACACCGGGAAATGGACCAACCGCAGCAGCGTCTCCCGTCGATAACCGTAAATCCCCAGGTGCTTCCGGAAGGGGAACTCCGCGAGTTGCTCGGCCGCCGGCCGCGCCGCCTGGTCGCGGAGATACGGAATCGTGCGGCGGGAGAAATAGAGAGCGCGCCCCGTGGCATTGACGACGACCTTCACCACGTTGGGGCTGTCGTACTCCGCCGCATCGCGGATGGGCGTGGCGGCGGTGGACATTTCGCTCTCGGCGAGAGCGCCGGCCACGGCGTCAATGACGGCGGGATCGATCAGCGGTTCGTCCCCCTGGATGTTCACCACCGCGTCGCAGTCGAGCCGCGTAGCCACTTCCGCGATGCGGTCGGTGCCACTCGGATGGTCGCCGCGCGTCAACTCGACGCGGCAAAACTGCTTCGCCACCTCCGCAATGCGCGTGTCGTCCGTGGCCACGATGACGCCGGCCAGCGACGGAGAGAGCTTGCACCGCTCGACCACGCGCTGGAGGAGCGGCTTGCCGGCGATGAGCGCCAGCGGTTTGCCGGGAAACCGCGTCGAAGCATAGCGGGCGGGGATGAGGCCAATTACGCGGCGAATGGGGGATGGGTGTGACTCCAACAGCGCGCTCAACCGGGTGAGCAGTTGATTCAGCCTCAGGTCGCTCACTCGGCCGACATACCCGATGACGTCAGCGCGAGGGACCGTCGTCAGGAACCCGATTCGGATGAGCGAGTCAGCGCGCAGCCCGCTGCCTGGAAAATCCGCGTCGGACTGGCGGACGACCTCATCCCAGCCGGGCATGAAGTGCCGCATTTGGGTGCAGATGCCACAGACGAGCAGATCACCAAAGGTCTCCATTTCGCGGAGCACTAAAGCGGGCCGCGCCTTAAGCTGCCCATCCGCTTGTGGCAGCGGGGTGACGATGACGTAGCCCGGTTTCACTCCGGCGGTCGCTTGCCGATGCAGTCGGAATAATCGGGTTCGTCTGCGCCGTACGCGCGGGCGAGCGAGTGGCGGCCCAGCGCATACCAAGCCTGTCGATCTTCATCCAGGGTCTCGTTGGGCTCCGAGAGAACGGTCACGACCAGTTGCGAGTCGGGCCGCAGCGGGTACGGCTCGTCCAGACAAATCTGTTTGCCGTCGTAATGGGCTTTGAGGGTCACGGCGTTCATGCCCGTCATCTAGCCTAATCGCGGAGCCCGGGCAAGGATGGTCCGTGACCGTGTCGTATCGCAAACAAACCGGCACTCGTGGTGTGCGATCAAACCTGCACCGGGGAGGTGGATCGGTTTGGTCTCTTGTTTGGGGGGATGGAGCAGAACGGTGAGGCGGCCGTCGGGACGTTGACAGCGAATGACGGGCGTGCTGGGGGCCACGGTGAGCCGGCAGCGCTGGGAACCGACGGCCAACTGCCGCGCCGCCGTGCGCCGGAAGCCGCCGATCCGGGTCGTTCGACCGGGCTGTTTGGAGTTGGGCGCGGCGAACTCGCTGGAAGCGTGGCGGCGATCCGGCCGGAAGACCGCGCGTTGAAGGGCGAAGGTTTCCGTTCGCTCAGGACCATCGTCAATTCAAGAGCGCGCGTCGGCGCGCTTTTGGCCGGAGGGTGTGCCCCCAGACGCACACTTTCCCGCCACACAAAATCATTGCCAGTCATGGTCAGGTTGTGGCTTGATGCGGCCACATTCGTTGCCGAGGCGCACGGTGGATCCGTGCGGCAGCCCCGCGGGGCGGGCCGGACGCTGAGGTTGGTTTCCATGAGCAGGAGCCGGATGCACATTCTTTATTCGGGCCACGTGCAGGGGGTCGGATTCCGCTACACGGCGAAATCCGTCGCCACCGGTTTTGAAGTGACCGGCACGGTGCGCAACCAGCCCGATGGCCGGGTGGAACTGCTCGCCGAGGGCGAGCGGACCGAACTGGAAGCCTTCCGCCAGGCCATCCGCGACGCCGGCCTGGAACATTTCATCCGGGACGAGTTCGTGAACTGGAGCGAAGCGCGGGGTGGATTTCGCGGTTTTCAAATCGTAAGCTAGTTGCCCATGAAGTTTGCTGTCATCGCCGACATACACGCCAACTTGGAGGCGCTGCAAGTGGTGCTTGAAGACACCAAGCAGCAGGGCTGCACCCATTACGTCTGCCTCGGTGACGTGGTCGGCTACAACGCCAATCCCCGCGAGTGCCTGGAGATCATCCGCGCCATGGCGCTGCCGTGCGTGAAAGGCAACCACGACGAGTATTGCTCGATGGAGGACAAGCTCGACGGCTTCAACCCGCACGCGGCGGAGGCGGTGAACTGGACGCGGGCACAGTTGACGGCGGACGACAAGCAGTGGCTGCGCGACCTGAAGTACGTCCGGATGGTGCAAACCTTCACCATCGTCCACGCGACGCTGGACGGACCGCCGCGGTGGGGGTACGTCTTCGACAAGCTCGCCGCCGCGGCCAGCTTTCCGTATCAGAACACGCAAGTGTGCTTCTTCGGCCACACCCACGTGCCGGTCGCCTTTGTGCGCGACGGTACGGTGATCCGCGGCGGCACGTATTCCAAGTTTCGGATGGAGGCGGGCAAAAAGTACTTTGTCAACGTCGGCGCCGTCGGGCAGCCGCGCGACAGCAATCCGAAGGCGGCCTACGTGGTGTTTGACCCGCGGGAGGGCACCATCGAATTGCGCCGGCTCGAGTACGACATCGCGGCCGCGCAGAAGAAGATCCTCGCCGCCGGCCTGCCCCCGCGGCTGGCCGAACGGCTGGCCTATGGAAGGTAGAATCATGAAGGAAGAATGAAGGCAAAGGCCGTGCTCCCGCGCCTCCGGCCTTCCGTCCGGGTTTCTGCCTTCGGCCTTCTTCCTTCCGCCTCTTGAAGATTCTCCTCCTCAAACCCAGTTCGCTGGGCGACGTGGTGCAGGCGTTGCCGGTGTTGCGCCGGCTCAAGCAGCACCGGCCCGCCAGCGAAGTGTGGTGGTGGATCGACTCGGCCCTGGCACCGCTGCTGGAAGGCGATCCCGACCTGGCGGGCGTGGTCCGCTTTGAGCGCCGCCGCTGGGCCGCGCCGCGGCATTGGCCGGAAATGTGGCGCAGTCTCCGGTGGATGCAGGCGCAGCGGTTTGACTGGGTGATCGACCTCCAGGGCCTGGCGCGCAGCGGGGCGTTCGCCTGGCTCGCCCGGGGGAAGCTGCTGGTGGGACTCGACGAGCCCCGGGAAGGCGCGCGGGGCTTCTACGATATCATCGTGCCTCGCGCCTCGTACTACACGCACGCCGTGGATTGGTATCTGAGCGTGCTGCGGATCCTGGGCGTACCCGCGAATGGAAACCTCGAATGGCTGCCGGTGCGGCCGTTTGTGGCCGCGCAGGTGCGCCGCCAATGGCCCGCTCCGGACGGCCAGTGGCTCGCCTTGCTGCCAGGAGCGCGTTGGCCCAACAAACGCTGGCCGGCCGAACAATTTGCGTCGCTCGTGCGGCTCCTGGACGGGGCTGGGGACGCGCCGCGCTTTGTGATCCTGGGCGGCGAGGATGACCGCGAAGCCGGCAAAACCATCGCCCGCGCCGATCCGCGACGGTGCCTCGATCTGACCGGACAGACATCACTGCCGGAAATGGTTGAATGGCTCCGTCGCTGCCGTCTGGCGGTCAGCAACGACACCGGGTCGATGCACGTGGCCGCGGCGCTGGGCACGCCCGTCATCGCGTTGTTCGGCCCCACGGAGCCGCGCCGGACCGGCCCCTACGGCCAGATCGGACACGTGCTGCAAACCCCGCTGCCGTGCGTGCCGTGCCTCCGCCCCCGCTGCCACTACGAAATACCGATGGAGTGCTTGCGCGCGATCAGCCCCGAGCAGGTGGCCGCAGCCGTGCGGCAGCGATGGACGCGGGGACCGTGACCGAATTCCGCTGTCAGGACGGCGTTTTACGATGGCTCAGTCGTGCTGGTCGGATGGCCGTTCGTCCTAGGCGGTCTTCATCCTCATGCTCGATCCAGGGCAGGTCGTTCGAGAAACGAAGACGAAGGACGATCGCGCGAGCCATCCACCGGAGCGAGGCTGCTCCAGCGGGGCTTTTTGGAGCTTGCCACAGCGCCGCTCCCGCCTAGAGTGCCGCAATGACAAAAACCGGCTTGTTGCTGTGTCTGGTGGTGGGCGCGCTGCACTGCGCCCGTGCCCAGGTGACGGTGGAGGTCCTGCTGGATCAGGACCAATTCCTGCCGGGAGAAGCGGTCAGCGTGGCGGTGCGCGTGGTGAACCGCTCGGGCGAAACCCTCCACCTGGGCCAGACCCAGGATTGGCTGGCGATCTCCGTCGAAGGCCGGAACGGATTGGTGGTGGAGAAGATCGACGACGTACCCGTGGTGGGCGCGTTCACGCTGGGATCTTCCCAGATGGCGACCAAGCACGTGGACCTGGCCCCGCACTTCAATCTGACCCAACCGGGGCGCTACGCCATCACCGCCACGGTGCGCATCGACGCCTGGGGCGCGGAATTCACCAGCCCGCGCAAGTCGTTCGACGTAATCCAGGCAGTGAAGCTGTGGGAGACGGACTTCGGCGTGCCGCGCTCCGGTCCTGGCGAGCCGGAAGTGCGCCAATACGCGCTGCAACAGGCGCGCTATCTGAAAGACCTCCAGCTCTACGTCCGGGTGAGCAACCCGAGCGGAACCAAGGTGCTCCGCGTCTTCGCGCTCGGGCCAATGGTTTCTTTCGGCCAGCCGGAACCGCAGTTGGATCCCCGGAGCAATCTGCACGTGCTCTTTCAGAGCGGCGCGCGCAGCTTCCTCTATTGCGTCATCAACCCCGACGGCGAACTCATCCAACGGCAGACCCACGACTACTCCGCCACCCGGCCGCACCTGGCTTTGAACGACGCCCGCGAGATCACCGTGACCGGCGGCGTCCGGCGGGAGACGCCCAACGACATTCCCGTCCCGCCGCAATACGCCGTGCTAACCAACGACCTTCCCCGGCTGAAGCCGTAGCCGGCGGCGGGCGTTATTCGAACAAGTCCTGCGCCGTCTCCACGCGGTCTTGCAGGCGCTTGACGATGGGCCTCGCCCGCGCCAGGGCGTTCTGCTCGGTCTGCCCCGGGAACGACTTAAGAGTCACGCGCACCGCGGCGATCACGTCGCCGTTCCGGTCGCGCAGCGGCATCAATACCGCGTGCGTCTCCTCGGCTTTGCCGCAGTAAACCGTCCCTTGCTGGACCACGTCCTGTTCGTCTTTTCCGCCGGGCTGGCCGATGTCCTTCGCGTCACTGCTGGCGATCACCTTCAGCGTGGCCGGCTGGCCCGTCCGCGCGAATACCTTGAGGCCCACCAGGCGCGGATATTCCTTCAGGATGGCCCGGACCATCGCCTGCGCCGGCACCACCTGCGGCACAAAGCTGATTCGCGTGTCGGCGAAATAGCTGACCGAGTCGGACTTGGTCCAAAACGCGACTTTGCCGCGCATGAAGGTGTTGTCTTCGAGCGTCGGAAACACCTCGGCCCCGTTGAGCCGGCAGTGGATTTGGTTGCCCTTGCACTCGATCAGCAGTTCCTGCCAGGCGTTTGTCGGCATCCGCACCTCGGGCCCGATCGGCGCGCTGCGCTCGCCGTTGACGACCTTGTAGAAGCGGACGTTGCGGCCGAGCGCGCTGGCGCGGATGACGTAAAAATTTTTCTCGTCCTGGAGTCGGAATGCCACGCCCGCCATCTGTTCCGTCTTGCCGCGAACGATCTTGAACCGGGTGGTCAGCGTGAAGTCGGTGAACACGTCGCCGTCGTCGATCAGCAGCGGAAAATGCTCGTCGGTCGGATCCTGGGCCAGTTGGGCGAGCACGGCCTGTTTGGTGACCACGGGCGCGTCGGCCGTCAGCGGCGCCAGCGTTGGCGGCACCTCGTCGAGAATGATCCGCCAGTCGCCCGGCCGGCCTTCGCCCGCCACCGCGCTGCGGAGGCCCGGCGGAGGCTGGTTCTCGGTCATCGCGCGGAAGTCGAACACGCGCTCGGCCGCCGCCGCGCGCCAACCGCCCGCCAGCAGCGCCAGCAAAATGCAATACTTGGCCATCGGCGTTCAGCCTAGCAGAATGCGCCGGGGCGACAAGCACCGGCGCCAGGGTGCGCCGCGGCGTGGACCGGCGGAGCCAAAATGGAATCGCCCCGTTCCCGCCAATGCCCCGGCGCCGGCTGGAGACCGGCTTCACCCCAGAGAACTTCTACGCCTTTGCACACTCCTTCACCGCTTGCACGCAGCGACCGCAGAGCGTCGGGTGCTCCGGGTTGGAGCCGACGTCGGTTTCCCAATGCCAGCATCGCTCGCATTTCTGGCCGTCGGCCTTGGCGATCACCAGCGGAGGCGCTTCGGATGACGAAGACCCCATCTTGAGCTGAGAAACATTGAGCAATTCTCGCAGGTCTTCCAGCCTGCCCATCAATGCGGCCACACCAATGCCCGCATCATTGATCTCGACTTGGGCCTCGAGCGACTTCCCGATCAGTTTTGCCTGCCTGGCGTTCTCCAAGTCCGGTAACGACAAGTCGCGGCAGGTGAACAGCACCTTCCACACATTCCGTTCGGATTCCGTCGTCGCGAAGTTGGCTGGCCCCCACTTCGAAGCGTGGACGGAGCTTTCGCCTTTCCCCGGCACAAACTCCCACGCCTCGTCCGCCGTGAACGCCAGGATCGGCGCGAGCATCTGGCACAAGCCCGTTACGAGCCGGAGGAGCGTCGTCTGTGTCGAGCGGCGCCGGGCGGAATTGGGCGGGGCGGTGTAGAGCCGGTCCTTGATCACGTCGTGGTAGATCGAGGACAACTCAACGGCGATGAACTGGCTCACCTTCTGATAGACGACGTGGAATTCGTAGCGGTCGTAGGCAGCGATGACCTCCTGCTCCAACTTCGAGAACTCGCCGAGAATCCAGCGGTCCAGGCCGGTCAACTTGTCATCCGCCACGGTGTGTTGGGCCGGATCGTAGTCGTAGAGGTTCGAGAGTTGGTAGCGCAGGGCATTGCGGATGACGCGGTAGGTCTCGCCCACCTTGGCGATGCGCTCGTCGCTCACGATGACGTCATTGCGGAAATCCTGCGACGCGACCCAGAGGCGAACCACGTCGGCGCCGTATTTCTTCACGTACGCCTCGGCCGTCTGCGGTTTTTCATAGACGCCCTGGCCTTGCTTGCTCTTGGAAATCTTCTCCCGGTCGGCATCGACCATAAAGCCGTGCGTCAGCACCGTCCGGTACGGCGCGGCGCCGTTGCCGGCGAGCGAGAGCAGGAGCGAGGACTGGAACCAGCCGCGATGCTGGTCCGAGCCTTCGAGGTAGAGGTCGCACTGGAACGGCTTGTCCGCCCCGCGCAACTCCGGGCGCTGCGCGATGACGGTTTGCGATGAGGAGCCCGAGTCAATCCACACGTCCAGCGTGTCGGTGGACTTCGTCACAGCTTCCGGCCCCTGCCAATCGGCAGGCCGGAGCAGCGACCACAACTCGCCGGCGGATTTTTCAAACCAGACGTTCGAGCCGTGCTCTTCGATCAGCGCGGCGGCATTGCGGACGATCCGCGAGTCGAGGATGGGGCAGCTCTGTGCGTCGTAGAAAGCCGGGATGGGCACACCCCACGAACGCTGGCGCGAGATACACCAGTCGGGACGGCTGATGACTGCCGCCTGGATTCGGCTCTTTCCCCAAGAAGGAATCCACGCAACAGGCTCGATGGCATTGAGGGCCTGACTCCTAAGTCCGGCAATCTGATGGGGATCTGCCTTAAGGAAGGCTTGAACAACATTTGGGTCGTGTGTTTCGACACTCGTCCGACCTTCAGTTGGTTGAACTTCTTGCTCGTCGATTCGGATGAACCACTGGTCCATCGCGCGAAAGATGATCGGGGTCTTGCTGCGCCAGCAATGCGGGTAGCTGTGGTGGTAATTCTCCTGATGGAGCAGTGCCTTGCGGCTCCGCAACTCGTGCAGGACGGCTTCGTTCGCGTCGCTCTTGCCGTGCTTCTCGAGGATGGACTTGCCCAGCATCTCCTCCGGCATCTGCTGTTCGCGGGGAAGGTCGTCCGTGTAGATGAACTGGCCGTCATTGCCCACCGGCGAGTAGATCGGCAGCTCGTTTTGGCGGCCGAGGTGGTAGTCCTCCAAGCCGTGGCCGGGCGCGATGTGGACGAAGCCGGTGCCGGTCGCGTTGTCCACGAACGCATCGCCGGCGATCAGTTTGCCGGTGTGGTTGCAGAACGGGTGCTGGTACTCGATCTGGCTGAGGTGTGCCGCGTCGAGGCTGCGCACAATTTGGTATCCCTCCCAGCCACACTTCGCGGCCACCGCGGGCAGCAGCAAGGCCGAGACGATGTAATCCTCCTCGCCCACTTGCACCAGGGAGTAGCTGAAGGTGGAGTTGTAGGCGACGGCCAGGTTTGCCGGCAACGTCCAAGGCGTCGTCGTCCAAATCACGACGAACGTGTTCGGCCGGCCCACGACGGCGAACTTCACGAAGACGCTCTGGCTGACGTGGTCCTTGTATTCGACCTCGGCCTCGGCAAGCGCTGTGCGGCACGGGATGCTCCAATAGACCGGTTTCTTGCCGCGATAGACGAAGCCCTGCTCCACGATCCGGGCGAACAGGCGCAATTCCTCCGCCTCGTATGCCTTGTTGAGCGTGAGGTAGGGATTCTCCCAATCGCCGAGCACGCCGAGCCGCTTGAATTGTTCGCGCTGGATGCCGATGTATTTCCAGGCATACGCCTCACAGGCCTTGCGGACGCTCGCGGCGTCGAAGCTCGCGGACGGGACGTCTGCGGGTGCAGCCGTGACGGCTGCGTTCCCCTTCCGCATCTCCTGCGTGACCTTGAACTCGATCGGCAGGCCGTGGCAATCCCAGCCCGGCACGTACGGCGCGCAAAAGCCGCGCAGGGTCTTGTATTTGACGATGATGTCCTTGAGGATTTTGTTCAGCGCGTTGCCGATGTGGACGTCCCCGTTGGCGAAGGGCGGACCGTCATGGAGGACGAATTTCGGCGCGCCGGCGCGGGCCGCCTGGATTTTCTGGTAGAGGCCGGTCGCCTGCCACCGGGCGAGCCGCTCCGGCTCGCGCGTGACCAGATCGGCCTTCATCGGGAAGTCCGTGCGCGGCAAATTGAGTGTGTTCTTGTAATCCATTGCTGATCCCATTGCGGCGGGCACGCTAACAACCCGTTGCCGGCCCGGCAAGTTCCGGGTTGGGTGGCGTTGGCGGCGCTCAGGCTTTGAACGGAGGCAGCGGCAGGGCCTGGATGGCGCGATGCGAGCCGGTCGTGCGCCGGGCCATCAGGCCGGACGGGATGGTTCGTCAAATCACGCCCTGGCCCCGGCGCCGGCTTCGGATTGGGGACTTGGGGCTGCAAGCTCTCTCCCCGCCGGCTTGCGCTCCGGGCGGTTTGCTCGCAAGTTACGCCCCATGCCGACGCTGATCGAACAGATTGAAGCCGAGGCGGCGGCGCGGCTGCCGCTGCCGCCGGGGGCCGCCGCGGCGCCGGACCTGGGGCGCTTCAAGTCGTTCCTCAAGGCCGAAACGCACCGGCTCAAGGCGGCGCACCGCGCCGGTGCCCGCGGATCGGAGGTCTGCCAGGCGCGCGCGGCGATCATCGACCAGATCATCCGCCACTTGTGGACGACGGCCCGCAGCGCGCTGTCGGCGCAGGCGGTGCGGGAATTCCCGCCGCTGGCGATCGTCGCTTTGGGCGGTTACGGCCGCGCCGAGCTTAATCCGTACAGCGACCTGGACATCATGTTCCTGCACGAGGGGCAAGTCGTCGCGCACCAGACCAAGGCGCTGCCGCACTTGGAAAAGATGCTGGACGGCGTGCTGATGCCGCTCTTCGATTTGGGGCTGAAACTGGGCCACTCGGTGCGCAGCATCGCCGACTGTGTGGACGCGGCCAACAGCCGGACGGATCCCAAGAGCATGGAAACCAAGACCTCGCTCATCGAGGCGCGGTGGATCGTCGGCGACGAGAAGCTGTTTGCCAAACTGCAGAAGACGGTGCTGGCCAAGTGCGTCGAGGGCCACGCGGACGAATACCTCGCCGCGCGGCTGGCCGACCAGGCGGCGCGGCGGACCAAGTTCGGCAACTCGGCCACCATGCAGGAGCCGAACGTCAAGAACGGCTGCGGCGGGCTGCGGGATTACCAGAATCTGCTCTGGATGGCGTGGTTCAAGTATCGGACGCGCTCGCTGGCCGACCTGGAGCAGCGCGAATTCATCACCTCCACCGAACGCCAGCAGCTCGAGATCGCCTACGATTACCTGCTCCGGGTGCGCAATGACATGCATTGCCACGCGGAACGCACCGCCGACGTGCTGAGCAAGAGCCTCCAGCCCGCAGTGGCCCGGAACATGGGCTACGACGATGCTTCCATCAGCCGGCGGCTGGAGAAGTTCATGCGCGAGTTCTACTCGCACACCCGCAACATCTACATCATCACCCGCACCCTCGAACAGCGGCTGGCGCTGCTGCCGCAAACGGACTTGCGCCTGCGGTCCCTGCGCAGCCTCCTCGGCAAGGGCCTCGCCCTGGCCTCCAGCTCGGTCGAGCCGGTGGACGGGTTCAAGTTTGTGGGCCGGCAGCTCCTGCACGCCAGCCCCCGGGTGTTCCGCGACCAGCCGCGCCGGCTCATGCGCGCGTTCCTCCACGCCCAGCAGCGGGGCCTGAAGTTGCATCCGGACCTCGCCCAACTTGTCCGCAATCAACTGGACCTGGTGGACGGCAAGTTCCTCCGGGACGAGCACGTGCGCGAGACGTTTTTGTCCATCCTGGGCCACCGCGGCAACGTCGGCGCCGCGCTCCGCGCGATGCACGAGACGGGCCTGCTGGCCGCCTACGTGCCGGAGTTCGGCAAATTGAATTGCCTGGTCCAGCACGAGTTCTACCACCAATACACCGCCGACGAGCACACGATCCACTGCCTGGAGCAGGCGGACCGCGTCTGGGAGGCCCAGGAGCCGCCTTATTCGGAGTATGCGCCGCTGCTGCAAGGTCTGGAGCGGCCGTTTCTGCTCTACCTCGCCTTGCTCCTGCATGACACCGGCAAGGCCGAGAGCCACGGGAACCACGCGGAGGCCAGCAGCGATCTGGCCCTGCGCGTGGCTCGGCGCCTGGCCCTCGACGACGCCACCACGCTGACGCTCCGCCGGGTGATCGAGCACCATCTGCTGCCGTCCCGCATCTCGCAGTTGCGGGACATGGACGACCTGGCCGTGATTCGCGGTTTTGCCAAGAAGGTGGGCGATGTCGAGACGCTCGCGCTCCTGACCTTGCACACCTTCGCCGATGCCACGGCCACCAGCGACAAGCTCTGGACGGGCTTCAAGGACGCGCTGCTGTGGACGCTTTACCGTAAGACGTTGAACCTGCTGACGGGCGGCGTCGAGTTCCTGCGCGCCGAGGAGCGGCGGCGCGAATCCCAATTGGACGAAGTGCGCGCCCTGCTGGCCGGCGAACTGGAGGAGGAGGAAATGCTGGCGCACTTTGCGGTGCTGCCGGCCCGCTACTTCCAAATCCATTCGGCCCGCGAAATCGCCGATGATCTGCAGATGACCCACCGCTTCCTGCGGCTCCAGGTGCTCCGCGAAGACCGCGCCTTGGAACCCGTCATTGCCTGGCACAACTTCCCCGACCGCGCCTGCAACGCCGTCAAGATCTGCACCTGGGATCGGGCCGGGCTATTCGGCAAGATCTCCGGCTCCTTCAGTGCCGTCGGCCTGAACATCCTCAGCGCGCAAATCTTCACCCGCGCCGACGGCGTCGCGCTGGACACGTTCTTTGTGATTGACGCCCGCACCGGCCTGCTGGCCGAACGCGACCAGCGCGAACGCTTTGACGCGCTCCTGACCAAAGTGCTCACCGGGCACGACCTGGACCTGCGGTCGTTGCTCGCCCGGCAGCAAGGCGCCCGGCCGCCCTACCAGTCGTACGAAGGCGAGCAAATCCCGACGCGCCTGGTTTTCGACAACGAAACCTCGGAGACCCGCACGGTCATCGAGATCGAAACCGAAGACCGCATCGGCCTCCTCTACGCCATCTCCCAGACGCTGTCCGAACTCGGTCTGGACATTTCCGCGGCGCGCATCTGCACCGAGAAGGGCGCCGCCCTCGACAGCTTTTACGTCAGCGAACTCGACAGCCGGAAGGTCGTGGATCCCGACCGTCTCCAAGTAATCGAGCAGCGCCTCCGCCACGCCATCCACAAACTGGACAGCGCGAAGTGAGGCCGTTGCCGCGTCCCGCCCTCACTATCCGAGCGGCTTCAGCCGCACCAGCGTCGCGCCCCAACCGCCGAATTCTGGGTAGTCGAGCGCGAAGGCCGCCACGGCCGGATGCCGGGCAAGCAGGGCATGGACCGTGCGGCGGAGTTGGCCAACCCCCTTGCCGTGGATGATCCGCACCCGCAGGATGCCGCGGGCGCGGCACGCGGCCAGGTAGTCCGGCACGAGATCCTTGACCTCGCGCGGCAGGAAGGTGTGGAGATCCAGCACGCCGTCGATCGGCAGTTCCATCGGCTCGTCCATGCCCCGGCACTTTAGCTCCGCGTGATGGAGGTTTCCGAGCCGAAAGCGAGCGTCGGTGCAAGCCCCCGCCGCACCGAGGTTGATTCGGCCATGCCCGCTGGGATCCTCGCGCTATCAAGTTCTCCTCCGCGGCTCAGCCGGCCGGCGCGGCGATCATCCGCCGGCGAATTCTGTTTACAGAACGCTCGGAGGGTTTATCATGGCTCACTGCGAATCGCAGGCTATGAAGAAGATCGAGGCGATCATCAAACCGTTCAAGTTGGAAGACGTGAAAGAGGCCCTCTCGAGTCTGGGAGTCCAAGGCATGACCGTGTCGGAGGTCAAGGGCTTCGGCCGGCAGAAGGGGCACACGGAGATCTATCGCGGCAGCGAGTACACGGTGGATTTCCTGCCGAAGATCAAACTCGAAGTCGTCCTCCCGGACGCGCAAGTGCCGTCGGCGGTCGAGGCCATCGTCAAGGCGGCCAAGACGGGGAAGATCGGCGACGGCAAAGTCTTCGTGAGCGGGATTGAAAATGCCGTGCGCATCCGCACCGAAGAAACCGGCGAGCAGGCGGTGTGATCCTCCGTCAGTTGGCCGGAGGATCCGCAGTCGCGCCGTCCGGCTCCCCATTTCCACCCAAAAAACGGTCGCGGAACGGGGGCGAAATCCGCGCCCGAAAAGACGGCGAAATGCTTGATTTCATTGGCCCGAAACCGGGTGTGAATAAGTTGGGAACAAGAATTAATATGTTGTCCTCGTAACCCGGAGAGCCTTGGACTAAAAACGCGCAACGAAATGCGAAACGAACGTTCCTGACGGCCCGCCGGCGAAGCGGATGCACGCGAACACCTCAATCCATTGTTCTAACTTGTTGAAGAACAGCGGGTTGTTGTCTGGATTCGGGTTGGGGAATCCGGTGTGCGGCGAGGCCGTGGCGCGGTTCGCGTATCCAGGAGTTGTGGCCTGCGGGCCGCTGCCCGGAAAAGCGGCGTTGCAGAAGGACTTTGAGGCGAGGTGAATAAAACGCCCGAAACTGGGCAGTTGGGAGCGGAACATGCAAGCGTTTGCTGATAAAATTTGGTCTTCGGCGCAAGAGCAATTGCGGTCGTTGCTGAGCGCCGACATTTACCGTTTGTGGTTCGCCCCGTTGCGCGCCACGGCGGCGGATACGAGCGGCGTGACCTTGGAGGTCGCCAACGACTTCTGCGAGGTCTGGCTGAAGGACAATTATTTGAGTCTGCTGCAGGATGTGCTGGCGCATGTCGCCGGTCGGCAATTGCAGGTCAGTTTCAAAGTGGCAAACGCCGCAGTGCCCGCGGCGGCGACACCCCCGGTCGCGGCTAAGTTGAAAGCGGGCGAGGCGCCCGCAGAGCGCGCTCCGACGGTCGCCGAGAGCAGCTTTAACCCCAAATACACCTTCGACAGCTTCGTCGTTGGCGGCAACAACAACTTTGCGCACGCCGCCGCCCTGGCGGTGGCCCAGGCCCCGGGCAAATCGTACAACCCGCTCTTCCTCTACGGCGGGGTTGGCTTGGGCAAGACGCATCTGCTCCACGCCATTGGCCAGCACGTCTTCGGCCACAAGAAGGGCGCCAAGGTGGCCTATGTCTCTTCGGAAAAGTTCACCAACGAATACATCGACGCCATCCAGAACAAACAGTTCGCGCGCTTTCGCAAGAAGTACCGGCAAACGGACGTGCTGCTGATCGATGACATCCAGTTCCTGGCCGGCAAAGAAAGCATCCAGGAGGAATTCTTCCATACCTTCAACGCGCTGCACGAGGCGCACAAGCAGATCGTGCTCACCTGCGACCGGCCGGCCAGCGAGATTCAGAATCTGGAGCACCGTCTGGTTTCCCGCTTCGAGTGGGGCTTGGTGACCGACTTGCAACCTCCGGACGTCGAGATGCGCCTCGCCATTCTCCACAAAAAGGCGAAGGTCATGGGCGTCGAGTTGCCGGAGGACATCATCAACTTCCTCGCCAATCGCATCCGCACCAACATCCGCCGGCTGGAAGGCGCGCTCATCCGCGTGGCTTCGTATGCCTCGCTGACCGGCAAGAAACTGACCCTCGAGGTCGTGGAGGGACTGCTCCGCGAGATCCTGCACGAAGAAGGCCGCTTCTCGGTCAGCATCGAATCCATCCAAAAAAAAGTCGCCGAGCATTTCGACATCCGCCTGGCGGACATGACGAGCAAGCGCCGCCCGGAGAACATCGCGTTCCCGCGCCAGATCGCCATGTTTCTGGCCCGCCAGATGACCGAAAGCTCGCTCAATACCATCGGCGAGGCCTTCGGTGGGCGCGACCATGGCACGGTGCTGCACGCCTGCCGGTTGGTGAAGGACCGCATGTCCGTGGACGCCAACGTCCGGCAGGTCGTCAACGTCCTCGAAAAACAGTTGTTGCGGTGATTCAAGGCCAGATCACCGGAAACAAGTTGCCGATTGAGGGGCCGCCGGGAGCGCGGCCGCGACCGGGGAGTTGAAACCAGCATTCGGTGCTTCAGCATGGCTGTCATTGCCGTCAGCGGCCTGACCAAGACCTTCCGGACCTACCGAAAGCAACCCGGTTTCGCCGGCGCGGTGAAGGGGCTGTTTCACCGGACCTACGAGCAGGTGGTGGCCGTGAATCAGATCGGTTTCACCATCGAACCCGGCGAGTTGGTGGGCTTCCTCGGTCCCAATGGCGCCGGCAAGACCACCACGCTCAAAATGCTCGCGGGGCTGCTCTATCCGACCAGCGGCGAGGCCCGCGTGCTCGGCTACGTGCCTTGGGAACGCGCCGACGGCTACCGGCGCCAGTTCGCCCTCCTCCTGGGGCAGAAGAACCAACTCTGGTGGGACTTGCCCGCCCGTGAATCACTCGAGTTGAACGCGAAGATCTACGGCATCCCGAAGGCCACGCTGGACCGCACGGTGGCCGAAATGGGCGAGTTGCTCCGTGTCCGGGACCAGTTCAACGTGGCCGTGCGCGAACTCTCGCTCGGTGAGCGGATGAAGATGGAACTGATCGCCTCGCTGCTCCACCAGCCGAAGGTTCTTTTCCTTGACGAGCCCACCATCGGCCTGGATGTCGTTTCCCAGAAGACCGTCCGCGAGTTTCTCCGGGACTACAACGCCCGGCAGAAGACCACGATCCTGCTGACCAGCCACTACATGACGGACATCGAGGAACTCTGCGAGCGGGTCATCATTATCGACCACGGCCGGATTTTTTTCGACGGCCGGCTCAGCGACGTGGTGGACCGCTTCGCGGATTTCAAACTCGTGACGATCCGCTGCGCCGACGCGGAGGCCTGCACCCGCGAGTCCCTCGCCAAGTACGGGGAGGTCGTCGCCCGGGAGCCCGGCAGCGTCCAGCTCAAGGTCAAGCGCGACCGGGTGATCACCGCCTGCAAAGCCCTCCTCGACGAATTGCCCGTCACGGACATCGACATCCAGGAAGTCCCCATCGAGGACGTCATCCGCCAGATTTTCGCGCGCTGAGCCGGGGCGCCCTCCTCAGCCTCGTCCCTCTCGCGGGTACTTGAAAAGCAGGCCGACGGTCATGGCCTTGCGCTTCATGGCCTCCACCTCGTCGGGTTGCAGGGGCGTGAACCGCGGCGCCAGTTTCAGCGCCAGTTGCAGGCACGGCGGATGGGCGGGGGTGACCGCGGCCGTGACCGGATGCGACAGCGTGAAGCGCAGGCCCAGCAGCGCCTCCTCCGGATCGGTCATCGGCTCATACCAGCAGTTCGGCGCGAAATGCGGCGCGTCCTTGGGCCAGGGCCGTTTCGCCAGCGCCTTGAGCGCGAGAATGCCCATGGTCTTCTCCCGGGCGCGGGCGAGCACCTGCGGCCCAAAATTGCCGGCGTTCCACGTGGCGTAGTTCACCGGGAACAAAATCGTGTCAAAATCAAAGCGGTCCATCAGCGCCATCGCCGCCTCGACCGAATGCGCGGAAAAACCGAGGAAGCGCGCCTTGCCCGCCTTTTGGGCGGCGGTGAAAGCGTGGATGGCGCCCTCGGCGCTGAAGATCGCCTCCACCTCCGCCGGCGTCGTGACCGCGTGCAATTGGTAGAGATCGACATGGTCTGTGCGCAGGTGGTCGAGCGAGCGGTCCAGTTCGGAGGCGGCCCCGGCCTGGTGGCGCTCGGTCGTCTTGCAGGCGAGAAAGACCTGGTGGCGGAACGGCGCCAGCGCCGGGCCGAGCCGTTCCTCGGCGTCGCCATAACTGGGTGCCACGTCGAAATAATTCACGCCGGCCTCAATGGCCTCCCGAACCAACTGGCCCGCCCCCTCCGGCGTCGAGCCTTTCAAGGCGAGGCCGCCGAACCCGATCAGCGAGAGTTTCTCGCCCGTGCGGCCGAGCGAGCGGCGCTCGATCCGGCCAGGTGCCACCTCGCGCTCGACGGCGGACAGCGTGGCGGGAAAACTCGTGAGCATCGCCGCGGCGGACGCGGCGCCTTTCAGGAAGGTGCGACGTTTCATGGATGGTGTTTGGACGCAGCCGCGCACCGGGCGTTCAGGGGGAACATCGGCTGGAGGCTGGTCCTCATTTTCACAGCTTGAATCTAACCCAACCGGTGGACTCCGCCAGTTGCGGATCGCGCGTTCCAGCCCGGCGCCGCGAGCATCACTGATCGGGCTTCTCCCGGCCGAACGGGACGATGGGCGGTCGGCGCGGGGCCCGGCGGCAGGACGGCGGTTGACTCGCGCCGGCGGGTGGGCTGCAATCGGGCGCATGAAGTCACTGACAGAATATCTCTGGTTTGAAGTCCCGAATCGCCGGGGCTTCGTGAACATCACCGGAACGGTCGAGAAGCTGGTTCGGGAAAGCGGCGTTCAGGAGGGGCTGTGTTTGGTCAGCGCCATGCACATCACTGCGGCAGTCTTCGTCAATGATGCGGAGGAAGGTCTCCTGCAGGACTTCGAGGCCTGGCTGGAGAACCTGGCCCCACATGCGCCGACGTCGCAGTATCGCCACAACCGCACCGGGGAGGACAACGCCGACGCCCACCTCAAACGCCAGATCATGGGCCGCGAAGTCGTGGTCGCCGTCACCCAGGGGCGCCTCGACTTCGGGCCGTGGGAACAGATTTTCTACGGCGAGTTCGACGGCCGGCGGCGCAAGCGTGTCCTGGTGAAAATCATCGGAGAATGAAGGAGACAGACGGCGCCGGCGGCGGCTCGGAAGGGAGCAGGCGGCCAGAACGGAAACGGCGGTCTTTTTCACTCCCGCTGGCCGGCTCCTCGCCGACGATACACTGGGCCGGGCAGTCATTCCGGCGAGTGCTGAGGAGTGATCGCGCTCTGGCAGGGCGCAGGATCCGGCCGGGCCGGTTCGCCAAGGCGCGGTTGGCGTTCCCCTCCCGGGGCACGGGTTGCCATTTGACACCCCGGGGCCGGCTGCTAGTCTGAATTTGCAAAGGCGCTTGACGCGATGCGCGGTTAACCTTCGGTCCGAACAGCGGCGCCTTTGCGTGGAAACGCGATAACGAACAGGTCATGAGCGAAGTAGCAACGACGTGGGCCAAACAGCCCGACACCAAGCCCAAACAGCCGTCCCGGCTCAAAGTCTCCGAAGCCGTCATCCGCTTCGCCGGCAACTCGCAGGACGGCATCCAGGCCATCGGCGGCTTCCTGGCCCGGCTGGCCGGCCGTAGCGAGCAGGAGGTCATGACCTTCATGACCATCCCGGCGACCATCTCCGGCGGCGCCTCCATCTTCCAGGTCCGCATCGGCTCCGGCGAGGTCCTCAGCGCGGGCGACGAGTGCGACGTGCTGGTGGCCTTCTACCAGCATTCGTACGAGAGCCACATCAATTCCCTCAAGAAGGGCGGCATCGTGCTTTACGACGCGGAGCACGTAGATCCGAAGCCGGAGTGGCAGCAAGATTACAACCATGTCGGCGTGCCGATTTCCAGCCTGACCATCGAGGCCATCGGCGGCACGGCCAAGGACAAGGGCAAAAACCTCTTCGCCCTCGGTCTGGTCGCCAAGATGTTCGAGTTGAACACCACCAAGCTCGAGAAACTCATCACCGAGCGGTTCGCCGGCAAAGACACCAGCGTGGTCACCACCGCGCTCAACGCCTTCCACGCCGGCTACGGCTACACGCTGGGCGAACTGATGGAAACGTTCCAGTTCATGGAGAGCCACCGCGCCGCGGGCGACCAGGTGGTGATGAACGGCAACGAGGCGCTGGCCTACGGCCTGTTGGCCGCCGGGGTGCGGTTCGGCGCGGCCTATCCGATCACCCCGTGGAGCGAGGTCATGGAAATCCTGCGCCGCGAGCTGCCCAAGTACGGTGGCACGTTCGTCCAGTGCGAGGACGAGATCGCCGCGGTGTCCATGGCGATGGGCGCCAGCTACGCCGGGCGGGTCGCGGTCACCGGCTCCAGCGGGCCGGGCATTTCGCTCAAGAGCGAGAGCATCAGTTGGGGCGTCATGGCCGAGGTGCCGCTGGTCATCGTGGACGTGCAGCGCGGCGGGCCGTCCACCGGCCTGCCCACGAGCGTCGAGCAATCCGACCTCAACATCGCCTGCTACGGCGGGCATGGCGACGCGCCGCGGGTCGTGGTCGCTCCGGCGAACGTCGAAGATTGTTTCTACACGGCGATCGAGGCCGTGAACATCGCCCGCACCTTCAGCGTGCCGGTGATCGTGTTGAGCGATCAGTCCATCGCCACGCGCATCGAAGCGCTGCCCGAGCCGAAGATCCAGAAGATTTGCCAGGATCTCACGCCCAACCTGCGGCCCGTGGCCGACCACAAACCTTATGACCTTTCCTCGCCCGACGGCATTCCGGAACACCACGCCCCGGGCACCCGCATCCTGAGCGGCAAATACCCGATCCTCACCGGCCTGGAGCACGACGAATACGGACACCCGACCGCGTCACCCAAGCTGCATGCCGCCATGACCGCCAAGCGCCGCCGCAAGCTGCAGGAGCTGTCCAGTTCCCTGCCCACGCCGCGGGTGTACGGGCCGGAGGAAGGCGACATTCTCCTCGTCGGCTGGGGGTCCACGGTCGGCCCGATCCGCGAGGCGGTGGACCGTTACCTGGCGGCCGGCGACAAGGTGTCTTCCATTCATATCCGGCACTTGAATCCGTTGCCGCCTGGACTGGACATCATCTTCGGAAATTTCCGGCAGGTGCTCGTCATCGAGATGAACGATGAAGGTCTCTACGGCTACGGCCAGCTCGCGGCGTTGCTGCGCGCCCGCTTCATGGACAAGCGCCTCCGCAGCATCACCAAGACCGACGGCCTGACCTGGAAAGTGAAGGAAATCCGGGAACGGGTGAAGCCGTTCCTGTCCGACTTCGCCCGCCGGCGCTGAGGCCCGCCGTGCTCCCGAGATAACCCGGCAACCATTTAACGCTGCAACGAACATGACTCCGATCGTCACCGAAGCTCCGACCACCCAGGCCCCCACGCTTCCCGCGCCGTCGCGCACTGGCGGCACCTTCACCGTCGTCAACCGACCGGGGGAAGAGCGAAAAGCCCTCACCAAGAAAGAAATCGCCGCCGATCATCCGACATGGTGTCCCGGCTGCGGCGATTTCTCCGTGCTGGCGCTGTACTTCAAGCTGATCGAGAAGCGCCGCCTTTTCCAGGAACAGTTCGTCAGCATCGCCGGTATCGGTTGCTCCAGCCGGTTCCCCTATTTCGTGCAGGCGCACGGCGTGCATTACATCCACGGCCGCGCCCTGCCGTTCGCCACCGGCATTTCCCTGACGCGCCCCGACCTGCACGTGTTCGTGTTCGGCGGCGACGGCGACGCCTTCTCCATCGGCGGCAACCATTTCACCCACGCCGCCCGCAAGAACGTCAAGCTGACCTACGTGGTCATGGATAACTTCGTGTATGGCCTGACCAAAAAACAGACCTCGCCCACCTCGCCGCTCGGCTTCAAGAGCAAAACCGACATGTGGGGGGCGATGGACCAGCCGATCAATCCGATGAAGCAGGCCCTGGCCGCGGGCGCCACGTTCGTTGCCCGCACCACGCACAGCAACCCCAACCACGTCCTGGCCATGATGGAGGCGGCGATGGACCACGACGGCTTCGGCTTCATCGAGTGCCTGAGCGAATGCGTCGAGTTCTACGAGGGTGCCTTCGACGCCTCGAATCCGCGCAAGGGCGGCCAGTTCGTCGAGGTGCCCAAGGACCACAACGTCGCCGATGAGATCGCGGCCTACCGGCTGGCCGACCAGCCGTTCCCCGGCTATTTCGGCGTCTTCTACAAAAACGGCCGGCCGACCAAGAACGCCAACGAGGCGAAGATCATCGCCGACCAACGCGCCAAGGTGGGCGGACTGAAGGACTGGGAAATCCTCAAGAAGAGCTTCGACCGGATGAAGTAGCGGGAAGCCCCGTTGGCCGAGAGTCGGGTCCGTTTCGCCGTCGGCGGTTCGGACCGGCAGAAGTCGCTGACGTAAAGCCGCGTCCTGCGTCGCCCCGCTTCACAAAATCGCCGCGGTTTCACGACTCTCCGGGCGTGCGGGCTGACTTTGCTTTGCCCGCCGCGCGCTCCCGCACTAACCTCGCTCCCAATGAAATCCACAGGTACGGTCTATTTGGTGGGCGCGGGGCCGGGGGATGCTGGTCTGCTGACGCTGCGCGGGGCGGAGTTGCTCGGCCGCGCGGACGTGGTGATTTACGACGTGCTGGTGAACCTCGACCTGCTGCGCCTGGCGCCGGCGGCGGCCGAGAGGATCTGCCGCGGCAGCCGCGCCTGCCCGCCCGCCTGGTCGCAGGAAGATCTGAACGCGCTGCTCATCGCCAAGGCGCGGGAGGGCAAATGCGTCGTCCGGCTCAAGGGAGGCGACCCGTACATCTTTGGCCGCGGGGGCGAGGAGGCGGAAGATCTGGCGGCGGCGAAAGTGCCGTTCGAAGTCGTGCCGGGCGTGTCATCGGTTGTGGCCGGACCGAATTACGCGGGCATTCCGCTCACCCACCGCGCCCACTGCTCCAGCTTCACCGTGTTCACCGGCCACGAGGATCCGGACGAGGAGGCCACGGCGCTGCGCTACGAGCAGATCGCGAAAATCCCGGGCACGAAGGTGGTGCTGATGGGCAGGAACCGTCTGCGTGATTGGGCCGCGTCGCTGATCGCGCACGGTCTGGCGCCGGAGACGCCGGTGGCCATGATCCAGTGGGGCACGACCGGGCGGCAGCGGTCCATCGACGGCACGCTGGCGACCATCGCGGCGCGGGCGGAACAGAGCCAGTGGGCGCCACCGGTGGTGACCGTGATCGGCGACGTGGTGCGGCTGCGGTCGAAGCTCAACTGGTTCGAGCGGCGACCGCTCTTCGGCCAGCGGATCGTGGTGACGCGCGCCCGGGACCAGGCGCCGCAACTGGCGCGTCCGCTCCTCGAGCGCGGCGCCGAGGTGCTGGAAGTTCCCGTCATCAAGTCCGTTCCGCCGTCGCGGCTCGAAGACCTCAGGGACGCCCTGCTGGGCCTGGGCGCGTACGACTGGCTCGTCTTCACCAGCCCCAATGGCGTCACGGCGTTCTTCGGTTATTTCTTCAAGGCTTTCGATGATCTGCGCGACCTCGGGGGCGTGCGCATTGCGGCCGTCGGTCCGGCGACGGCGGCGAAATTAAAGGAACTGCACCTCAAGGTGGACGTGATGCCGGAGGAATATGTCGCGGCCAAGATCACCCAGGCCCTGACGAAGTACGAGAGCCTCGACAACTTGAAAATCTGCCTGCTGCGCGCCGAAGTGGCGAACCCCGACCTGCCGCGGACGCTCGAAGAAAAGGGCGCCATCGTGGACGACGTGGCCTGCTACCGCACGGTGCCGGAGACGGAAGACCCAACCGGCGCGGGGGCCGTCCTGCGCGCGTCCGGCGCGGACTGGATCACCTTCACCAGCGGCT
Source organism: bacterium (assembly GCA_021780115.1). Classification (GTDB taxonomy): domain Bacteria; phylum Verrucomicrobiota; class Verrucomicrobiia; order Limisphaerales; family JAJXZI01; genus JAJXZI01. Next base: position 27,775 of record JAJXZI010000316.1, read on the forward strand.
CAACGGTGGAGCATTTTCACGCCCGGTTTGACCTGTCGGCGCTGATGCGGCAGTTCCCCCAACTCCAACTCGCTTCCCTTGGGCCGGAAACGACGAAGGCCCTCCGCGCCCTCGGAGCCGAACCCGCCGTTGAGCCGAAGCAACACACGCTTGAGGGCTTGGTGGCGGCGATTGAGACGCGCGTGATCCGTGGCGCGCGGTCACGCGGTCACGTTAGCGATTGACGGCCCGGTGGCGCCTGGGGCACCCTCTGGCGTAACTGCTTCAGCGCGCATGAATGCATCCGCACCGCCGCCCGCCCGCCCGCGCCGTCGCCGCCTCCGGGCGTTCACGCTGATTGAACTGCTCGTCGTCATCGCCATCATCGCCATCCTGGCGGGGTTGCTGCTGCCCGCACTGGCCAAGGCGAAGCAAAAGGCCCAGGGCATCGGGTGCCTGAGCAACATGCGGCAACTTGAGATGGCCTGGTACCTGTACGCGCTGGAATTCAACGACCGGCTCGTCACCAACAACGACGGCATGAACCGCGACAGTTGGGTCGGCGGCTGGTTGGAGGTGGCTCCGCCCAGCGCTCCGGACAACACGAACGTGCTGCTGATCATGTCGCCCATCGGCAAACTCTGGCCCTACAACAAGGCGCTGGGCATCTACAAGTGCCCGGCGGACAAGAGCGAGGCGATCATCGCCGGCGCGCATTATCCGCGCACCCGGAGCATCTCGATGAACGGCAACGTGAACGGCTCGATCAACTGGTCGTTCGACAAGGACTACTTTTACTATCGCAAACTCTCCGACCTCGTGCGGCCCTCGCCGGCGCAAACCTGGGTGTTCCTCGACGAACGGGAACAGAGCATCGACGACGGCTATTTTCTGGTCTTCCTCAGCACCAAGTTTGGCAACGCGGCCGACCAGTGGGGCAACCTGCCGGCCATCTACCACAACAATGCCTGCGGCTTTTCGTTCGCCGACGGCCACTCCGAGATTCATAAGTGGCTCGATCCCGACACGGTCCGGGTGCTGCCCCCCTTCCAGCGCCCTGCCGGCGCCTTCCTGGGTCCGCGCGACGTGCCGTGGATTCAGGCGCGCACTTCAGCGCGCATCAACCCCTGAACGGCGCGCGAACCGCCGCTTGGGGCGGGTCGCGACGGGTGGCGGCGGAGCGCAAGGCGTAGCTACGCGGTAACGAACGATCCGCGGCTGCCGGGCCGAATTCTGCCGTCATATAACCGGGGCGATAGGCGTGGCGGTTTGAAGTCTGAACTCTGGCCTCTGCCCTCAAGCGCAGCGTGGCGCCGGGCGGCCCGTGCGAGTGTTCAACCGGCAATAGCCGGCCGAATTTGAGTTGCGACCTTGCCCCGGCGCAAGCCAGCCCTCACCACCCCAAAACCGGCCTTGACGCCCCCACCCCGCCCGCATAGCGTCGCCAAGTCATGAACGCAATGGGAAACCGGTCCCTCGTTCCCCGCGCAGCGTCGAACTGCAACCCCAATCCACAGCCCCGGATGCGCCTATGAAACCGTCCCGCCTGATTCCGCTCCTGGCCGCGCTGGCCTTCGCCGTCCCGGCCGCCGCCGCGCCCGTCGTCGCCAACGTCCGCGCCGCCCAGCGGCCCGGCACGCATCTGGTGGACATCTACTACGACGCGACCGACGACGCCGGCCTGCCGCTCACCGTCACCGTGCTCGTCTCGGCCGATGGCGGCGCGACGTGGAACATTCCGGCCGTCACCCTCACCGGCGCCGCCGGGCCGGGCGTGGCCGCCGGACTCAACCACCAGATCGTCTGGGACGCCGGCGTGGACTGGCCCGGCCAGTTCACGAGCCAGTGCCGCGTCCGCGTCCTCGCCGACGATGGCTCGGGCCTGCCCGCGCCGGCGGGCATGGTCTATGTCCCGCCCGGCGCCTTCCAGATGGGTGACAACCTTGATAGCGAGACCGACGCCCAACCCGTCCACAACGTCTTCGTCTCCGCCTTCTTCATGGATAAAAACCTCGTCTCCGGCCTCCAGTGGGTGGGCATCTACAACTGGGCTGTCGGCCACGGCTACACCTTTGACTATGTCGGCTCCTGGTTCGCCCCGAACCACCCGGTGCAGAGCATCGACTGGAATGACGCGGTCAAGTGGTGCAACGCCCGCTCCGAAATGGAGGGCCGCACGCCCTGCTACTACACCAGCGCCGCCCAGACCACCGTCTATCGCACCGGCGACTTGAACCTCGCCAACGCCTGCGTGAAATGGAACGCCAACGGCTACCGCCTGCCCACCGAGGCCGAGTGGGAAAAGGCCGCCCGCGGCGGGTTGGTGGGCAAACGCTATCCCTGGGGCGACACCATCAACGGCAGCGACGCCAACTACGGCGGCAGCGGCAACCCGTTTGTGGTGAACAATCCCGCGACCACGCCGGTGGGCTATTACAACGGCAACCAGACGCCAGCCGGGGTAGATATGGCCAACGGCTACGGCCTTTACGATATGGCTGGCAATGTCCAGGAGATGTGTTGGGACTGGTATAGCGCCGCCTACTACGGCGACGCCACCGCCTTGAACGACCCGCGCGGCCCAGGAGGAACCGGCTACCGCGTGAGTCGGGGCGGCAGTTGGGTCTCCGTCGCGAGCGAGTGCCGTTCGGCGCTGCGCGGCGAACTCGGCCCATCGCCTTACTCGTCCAGGTTTTACGGGTTCCGTTCGGTCTTGGCCCCAGGTCAGCCATGAAGCGGACCAGCCGCGCGGAGCAGCCCGGCGCAGGCGGGCGAGCGAAGGATGAGCGCGCCGTGCCCGCGGCGCGACTGCGGAGCGCCGGCTCCGGAGCGCCGGCATATTGCCGGCTTAAAACCGTCCCCATGAAACCCGCGCCACAAAATCACCTCCGCAACGCCCAGCGCGCAGCCCCACGTCGCGCTGGATCACTCGCGTTCAGCCGGCTCGGAAGCCGGCGCTCCGCGTTCCGGAGCGCCGGCATATTGCCGGCTTAAAACCGTCCCCATGAAACCCACGCCGCAAAACAACGCCGACATCGCCCAGCGCGTATCCCCGCGGCGGTCTGAATTCCCCGCGTCAAGCCGGCTGGGAAGCCGGCGCTCCGCGTCGTCCTCTCCGCCTTTCAACCCGGGCTTGCAGAAGCTGGTCGAAGGGAAGCAGGCCTGGGCCGAACCACTGGACGCCACCGCCCAGGCCCAAGGCTTTCTCGGGTGGCATCAGCGCGGGTATCTGCCGCATCACGACGTTCCCGGAGTGACGCAGTTTGTGACGTTTCGTTTGGCCGACGCGCTGCCGGCGAGCCGGCGCGGCGAATGGGAACTGCTGCGGAAGATCGAGGACGAGCGCCAGCGTCTCCGCCAGTTCGAGGCCTATCTGGACCGAGGCTGGGGCGAATGCTGGCTGCGCCAGCCGCGCGTGGCCGAATTGGTCGAGGGCGCGCTGCGCTTTTTTGACGGCGAGCGTTACCGGCTCCGGGCGTGGGTGGTGATGCCGAACCACGTGCATCTGGTGTTGGACGTGGAGCCGGTGCCGCTGGCCAAACTACTCGAGAGTTGGAAAGGCTTCACGGCCCGCGCGGCGAACAAGCTGCTGGAACGGCGCGGCGCACTGTGGGAGCGGGAGTACTGGGACACGCGGATTCGGGATGAGGAACATTTGCGGAAGGCGGTTCGGTACGTGGAGTCAAATCCGGTGAAGGCGAAACTCGCCCGGGAGCCAGGGGCGTGGCCGTGGGGTAGCGCGCGATTCCGCGATGAGCACGGCGGGTTGTGCCGGCCGCCGCTGCCCCGGAGCGCCGGCATGTTGCCGGCTTAAATCATCCGAATGAAACAAACACCACAAGACGACCCCAGCGCCATCCGGAACGCATCTCCGCGGCGGGTTGAAATTCCCCGCGGTAAGCCGGCTCGGAAGCCGGCGCTCCGCGTCCGGAGCGCCGGCATCCTGCCGGCTTAAATCATCCGAATGAAACCCGCGCCCCATAACAACGCCGACATCGCCCAGCGAGCAGCCCCGCGTCGCGCTGGATTACTCGCGGTAAGCCGGCTGGGAAGCCGGCGCTCCGATCGCTGCGAGCGCGTCGCCGCGTTTTTGGTTTTGGCCGCCACACTGCTCGTGGCCCCGGCCGCCGCTCACGCCCAACCCGCCCAGGCCGATTCGCCCACCGTCACCCTCGACACGCGCTGGGATTACCAGGTCGGCCTCGGCGCGGCGGACTCGAACCCGTTTTCCCTGGACACGCGCTTCTCCGGCGGCACGGGCGCGGCCATGTCCGGCCTGTTCCCGCTGGACACGCGGGCGACCGCCGGCGTGATGGCCAGCCTCGGCGGCCGGGTCACCGACGCCACCGGCGCGCCGTTGGCCGGGGCGTCGATCCTGGCCCTGCAAGGCACGGCGGCCACGACCGGCCGCGCCGATGCCGCCGGCCATTACGCGCTGCCGGCGCTTGAACCCGGCGCGTGGCAAATTTGGGTGAGTCTGGCCGGCTACCGCACCTGGGTGCAATCGGGCGTGGCGCTGGCGCCCGGTCAGGCGCTGGCGCTGGACTTCGCGCTGGCCCCGGCCCTCACGCTCCCGCCCGCGACGCCGGTGGACCGCCCGGTGCCGGTGGCGCAGCAGGCGACGATCGTCACGCCCAGCGCCACCGCGCTCCTGGTCTTCAACGGCACGGCCTTCGTCAGCGGCGGCCCGGTGGACGTGACGTTGCCGACGGTGATTTTCACCCACGGCTGGATCGCCGGCCCGAACGACCCGGGAGGCTGGCCGCTGGCCATGGCGGCGCAGATGACGTCGGCCGGCGTGAAGGCCAACCTGCTGGCGTGGGATTGGCACCAGGACGCGGCCACGCTGGATCCGGTGCAGGCCATGTCGAGAACGCGACTCCAGGGCGATGCGCTGGGCCGGGCGCTGGCGGCGACGCTGGCCAAACTCAGTCCGTATGCCGGCACGCTGCACTTCATCGGCCACAGCCTGGGCACGCTGGTGAACGCCACCGCGGCGAACTTCCTGCACGAAACCGTCCAGCCGAACTTCCCCTTTGACCACACGCAGATAACGCTGTTGGACGACGCCGGCGTGGTGTCGGCGGTGGGGCAAGTGATCACCTTCAACTACTCGGTGAGCGGGATGCCGGGATCAATCGCCAGCCAAGTGGTGCAGGCGGGTTACGTCTCACCGGTGCCGGATGCGGCGGCGCGGT
>JAJXZI010000278.1 GCA_021780115.1 bacterium
GTGGTGCGCGAGCTCACCGGTCTGGGGCTGAAGGAAGCCAAGGATCTGGTCGACGCTGCGCCGAAGCCCGTGAAGGAAGGCATCGCCAAGGCCGACGCCGAGGCGGCCAAGAAGAAGCTCGAAGACGCCGGCGGCAAGGTCGAGCTGAAGTAGTGGTTCGGGCGGATGATTTAGGGCGGCGGGCTTGGCCCGCCGCCCTGATTCGCCTGTGAGCGTGATTGATTTTTTGACCAGTATTCAAGCCATCACGGTGGCTGGTGAGCCGGCGGGCGCACGGTGGGGTGCGGGGCGCTTGCCGGTGGTGGTAGGATTGAACCCAAAGGCCGGCGTGGCGCCGGCCGGTGACTGAAAGAGAACCCATGTCCTCGCGAGCAACTGAACGCATCAACTTCGGTCGGATCAAAGAGATCATCGCGCCGCCGAACCTGATCGAACTGCAAACCAGTTCGTATCACGAGTTCCTGCAAGCGGACGCGCCGGCGTCCAAACGCCGCAACGCGGGGCTGCAGGCGGTGTTCACCGAAGTCTTTCCCATCGAAAGTTACGACGGGAAGTGCGTTCTGGATTTTCACTCCTACGAGATCGGCGAGCCGAAGCTGACCTGGCTCGAAGCGCTTCGCGAGGGACTGACCTTTGGCGCCCCGCTTTATGTGACTTTCCTGCTCAAGGAGGAGGGCAAGAGCGCCAAGGAAGAGAAGGTGTTCATGGGCGAACTGCCGCTCATGACCCCGCAGGGCACCTTCGTCATCAACGGCGCGGAGCGCGTCGTGGTGAGCCAGTTGCACCGTTCGCCGGGCATCGCCTTCGAGGCCACGCAGCATCCCAACGGCAAGACGCTGCATTCGTTCCGCGTCATCCCGGATCGCGGCTCCTGGTACGAGGCGCAGTTCGACACCAGTGATTTGCTCTACGTCTATCTCGACCGGAAGAAGCGGCGCCGGAAATTCCTGACGACGACGCTGTTCCGTGCCTTGGCGTTCCTTGACGTGGAGGAAAAGGGCAAGAAGGACGAAGACAAGATCCGCGGGACCGATGAGGAGATCATCCGGCTCTTTTACGAAATCGAGGATCTCACCGTCAAGGAAGCGGAGAAATTGGAAGACCTGCAGAACAAGGTTCTCATCCACGACGCCGTGGACGAAGAAAAGAACCTTGTCGTGGCGCGCGCCTTCGAGCCGCTGTCCAAGGCGGTGGTCAAGCAGATCGGCGAACTGGGCGTGACCAAGCTCAAGGTCGTCGATACTACCGCCGACGAAGGCATCGTCATCAAATGCTTGAAGAAGGATCCCGCCAAGAACGAGGAGGAGGCGCTCAAGGACATTTACCGTCGGCTGCGTCCGGGCGACCCGCCCACGCCGGCCAACGCCCGCGCCTTGATCAAACGGCTGTTCTTTGACCCCAAGCGATACGACTTGGGCCGCGTCGGCCGCTACAAGATCAACCAGAAGCTCAGCCTCAAGGACAAACAGGATTCGCGCATCCTGACCAAGCACGACCTCGTTGAGGCCACCAAGTATTTGCTCCGCCTCAAAAAGGGCGAGGGCAGCGTGGACGACATCGACCACCTGGGCAGCCGCCGGGTGCGCACGGTGGGGGAACTGCTCGCCAACCAGTGCCGCGTCGGCTTGGCCCGCACCGAGCGCCTGGTCAAGGAGCGCATGACGCTGTTCGATCAGAGCATCGAGGCCATGACGCCGCAGAAGCTCATCAACCCGAAGGCGCTTTCGGCGGTCATCCGCGACTTCTTCGGCCGCAGCCAGCTCAGCCAGTTCATGGACCAGATCAACCCGCTGGCGGAGTTGACGCACAAGCGCCGCCTCTCGGCGCTCGGACCCGGCGGCCTCTCCCGCGACCGCGCCGGCTTCGAGGTGCGCGACGTGCATCCCTCGCATTACGGCCGCATCTGCCCGATCGAGACGCCCGAAGGCCCGAACATCGGCCTCATCGCCTCGCTGGCGACGTTCGCACGCATCAACGATTTCGGGTTCCTGGAGACGCCTTACCGCAAGGTCGAGCACGGCCGCGTGACGCAGCACCTCGATTACCTGACGGCGGACCGCGAGGAGAATTACATCATCGCGCAGGCCAATTCGCTGATTGACGACAAGGGCCATTTCACCACCCCCACCGTGGTCTGCCGGGCGCGCAACGGGGAGTTCATCGACGTGGAGCCGGCCCGCGTCGATTACATGGACGTGTCGCCCAAGCAACTCGTCTCCGTCGCGGCGAGCCTGATTCCGTTTCTGGAGCACGACGACGCCAACCGGGCCTTGATGGGATCGAACATGCAACGGCAGGCGGTGCCGCTGCTCGTCACCGAGAATCCCCTCGTGGCGACCGGCCTCGAAGACCGCGTGGCCCGCGACTCTTGCGCGGTGACGCTGGCCGAAGAGGCGGGCAAGGTGGCTTCGGTCGGCGGGAACCAGATCATTGTCACCGCCGACGGCAAAGTCCCCGAGGGCAAGAAGAAGATCAAACACGATCCCTCAAAGGGCGTGTGGGTGTACCCGCTGCGGAAGTTCATGCGCTCCAACGCGGCGACTTGCATCAACCAGAAGTCTCTCGTCAAGCGCGGCGAGGCGGTCCGCAAGGGCCAGGTCATCGCCGATGGCCCCTGCACGTCCCACGGTGAGCTGGCCTTGGGCCGCAACGTGCTTTGCGCGTTCATGCCGTGGAACGGCTATAACTTCGAGGACGCCATCCTCATCAGCGAACGGATCGTCAAGGACGACGTCTTCACCTCGATCCACATCGACGAGTTCGAAGTCAGCGCCCGCGACACCAAACTGGGCCCGGAGGAAATCACGCGCGACATTCCGAATCTCGGCGATGAGGCGCTCAAAAACCTGAGCGCCGACGGCGTCATCCGCGTCGGCGCCGAGGTCAAGCCCGGCGACATCCTCGTCGGCAAGATCACGCCGAAATCCGAGACCGAACTGGCGCCGGAAGAGCGCCTCCTGCGCGCCATCTTCGGCGAAAAAGCCGCCGACGTGAAAGACACGTCGCTAAAGGTGCCCTCCGGCACCTATGGCATCGTCATGGACGTGAAAGTTTCCTCGAAAAAGGAAGGCGACCGCGAGCGCACGCCCTCGACCGAGAAGCGCCAAAGCAAGGAAGTCGAGGACGAGCACAAGGGCAAGATGGAGGAGTTGCGCGACCAGTTGACCGAGGCGTTGAGCAACATCCTGCTCGGCGAGAAGATCCCGCTCGACGTGGTCAACAGCGAAACCGGCGAGATCATCATCCCGGCCAACCGCAAGATCACCAAGACGCTGCTGCGCAAACTGGCGATGGTGTACGACCGCATCGAGATCGACCCGTCGCCGATCCGCAACAAGATCAACGAAATCATCGGCAGCTTCAAAAAGAAGTTCGACGATCTCCAGATGCAGTACGACGAGGAGATCGAGCGCACCGAATCCGGCGAAGGCTCCGAATCGGGCATAGTCAAGTCGGTCAAGGTCTATATCGCCTCCAAGCGCAAGCTGTCAGTCGGCGACAAGATGGCCGGACGCCACGGCAACAAGGGCGTCGTCGCCAAAATCGTCAAGGAGGAGGACATGCCGTACCTGGCCGACGGCACCCCCACGGACATCGTGCTCAACCCGCTGGGCGTGCCTTCGCGCATGAACGTGGGGCAGGTGCTCGAAACCCACCTGGGCTGGGCCTGCAAACTCCTGGGGGCCAAGATCGCGACGCCGGTCTTCGACGGCATCAAGGAGAAGGAGATTCGCAGCTACTTGAAAGACGCCAAACTGCCGGAGCACGGCAAGACGCTGCTCTACGACGGCCGGACCGGCGAATCGTTCGACCAAGAAATCGTGGTCGGCTACATCTACATGATGAAACTGGGCCACTTGGTGGCGGACAAGATTCACGCCCGCGCCGTGGGGCCGTATTCACTGGTCACACAGCAACCGCTCGGCGGCAAGGCGCAGTACGGCGGCCAGCGCTTCGGGGAGATGGAAGTGTGGGCCATGGAGGCCTACGGCGCGGCCTACACGCTGCAGGAACTGCTCACCGTCAAGTCGGACGACGTGCAGGGCCGCACGCGGATTTATGAAAGCATCGTGAAAGGCGACAACAGCCTCGAGGCCGGTATTCCCGAATCGTTCAACGTCCTGGTTCGGGAGATGCAGTCGCTCGGCCTGGACGTGAAGGTGGGGTACTCCAACCCCGTGGAACAGGCGGCCCAGCCGTCGTCGGCCCTGGCCGCGATGTGACGGCCGCCCCAACGCACCGACCCAACGTTCAGTCCAGACACATTTTATGATCAGCAGCAAAGAGAGCGCCCGCGAGTTACTTGGCCTGGAGAAGGTCAATCAGGTGGAATACGTCGCCATCTCCGTCGCGTCGCCCGAGGCCATCCGGTCGTGGTCCAAGGGTGAAGTCAAGAACCCGGAAACCATCAACTACCGGACCTTCAAGCCGGAAAAAGGCGGCTTGTTCTGCGAACGCATCTTCGGCCCGGTCAAGGACTGGGAATGCTCCTGCGGCAAGTACAAGCGCATCAAGCATCGGGGTGTCGTTTGCGACCGCTGCGGCGTCGAGGTGACGCTGGCCCGCGTCCGCCGCGAGCGCATGGGCCACATCGAGCTCGCCGTGCCGGTCTGCCACATCTGGTTCTTCAAGTGCATGCCCTCGCGCATTGGGCTGGTGATCGACGTGACGGCGCGCAACCTCGAGCGCGTGATCTATTACGAGGATTACCTGGTGATTGATCCGGGGTCCACGCCGCTGCAACCCCACCAGCTTCTGAGTGAGCAGGAATATCGCGAGGCGCGCGAGACCTACGGCGCGGACGCCTTCACGGCCAAGATGGGCGCGGAGGCGATCCGCGACGCCTTGGCGCGGGCGGACCTGCCCAAGCTGATTGAGCAACTCCAGGCCGCGATGACCGAGACCCGGAGCAAGCAAATTCGCAAGAAGCTCGCCAAGCGGATCAAGCTCCTCCAGGCGTTCGTCGCCTCCAAGGTCCGCCCCGAGTGGATGATCCTCGTCGTGCTGCCGGTCATCCCGCCGGACCTGCGCCCACTGGTGCCGCTGGAAGGCGGCCGCTTCGCCACGTCGGACCTCAACGATCTCTATCGCCGCGTCATCAACCGCAACAACCGGTTGAAGAACCTGCTCTCGCTCAAGACGCCCGAGGTCATCATCCGCAACGAGAAACGCATGTTGCAGGAGGCGGTGGACGCGCTGTTCGACAACGGCCGCCACGGGCGCGCCGTCACCGGCGCCGGCAACCGCGCGTTGAAATCCCTGAGCGACATGCTCAAGGGCAAGAGCGGACGCTTCCGTCAAAACCTGCTCGGCAAGCGCGTGGATTACTCCGGCCGCTCCGTGATCGTCATCGGCCCGGAACTCAAACTCAACCAGTGCGGTCTGCCGAAGAAGATGGCCCTGGTGTTGTTCGAGCCGTTCATCATCCGCCGGCTCAAGGAACTGGGCTACGTCCACACCGTCCGCTCGGCCAAGAAGATGATCGAGCGCCAGACGAAGGAAGTCTGGGACATCCTGGAAGAAGTGACCAAGGGCCATCCGGTGCTGCTCAACCGCGCGCCGACGCTCCACCGGCTCTCCGTGCAGGCCTTCGAGCCGCTGCTCATCGAGGGCGAGGCCATCCGCATCCATCCGCTGGTCTGCACCGCCTACAACGCGGACTTCGACGGCGACCAGATGGCCGTCCACGTGCCGCTCTCGGTCGAGGCGCAACTGGAGGCCCGCCTGCTCATGATGGCGCCGCTGAACATCTTCAGCCCCTCCAGCGGCCGCCCTATCATGACGCCCACCCAGGACATCACCCTGGGCTGCTATTACCTCACGGCGGAGCCGCGCTTTCCGAAAAAGGAAGGCCAGCGTCTCATGGTCTTCGGCTCGAAGAGCGAGGTCATTTACGCCTACACCGAGGGCGACTTGCGGACCCACGACCGCCTGCTGCTGGCCAACCCGGACCACGGTCGGAAGACCATTTACGGCGATGCCAACAAGAAGCTGATCGAAACGACCGTGGGCCGCGTCGTCTTCAGCGAAATCTGGCCGGAGCCAATCGGGTTCTTCAACCGCGCCGCCGGCAAGAGCCAGCTCGGGGACATCATCTGGAACTGCTACAAGCATTGCGGCCAGGAGCGGACCGTCCAGACGCTCGACAAGCTCAAGGAACTGGGCTTCCGCGAGGCCACCCGCTCCGGCGCCTCCATCGGGATTGACGACATGATCATCCCGAAGGAGAAGGAGCATGAGATCGCCTTGGCGCAGAAGCAGATCACCGAAGTCGAGAAACAATACCGCAAGGGCGTCATCACCCCCGGCGAGCGCTACAACAAGATCGTGGACATCTGGACGCACTGCACCGACCAGATCGCCAACGTCATGTTCAAGACTCTGGAGCAGAACCAGGGTAAGCGCGAGTTCAACCCGGTGTTCCTCATGGTGGATTCCGGCGCGCGCGGCAACCGCCAGCAGGTGCGCCAGCTCGCCGGCGTGCGCGGCCTCATGGCCAAGCCCTCCGGCGACATCATCGAGAAGCCGATTCTCTCGAACTTCCGCGAGGGCCTGACGGTGCTCGAATACTTCATTTCCACCCACGGCGCCCGCAAGGGTCTGGCCGACACCGCCCTCAAGACGGCCGACTCCGGCTACCTGACGCGCAAGCTGGTCGATGTGTCCCAGGACGTGATCATCCGCGAGGACGACTGCGGCACCAGCAACGGCATCCTGGTCATCGCCATCTACGAAGGCGAAGACGAAGTCGTGAAGCTGAGCGAGCGCATCATTGGCCGCGTCGCCTGCGACGACATTGCCAACCCGAACAACCCGAAGGAAATCTTCGTCAAGGCCAGCGATCTGATTGACGAGGAAACCGCCCGGCGCATCGACGCCTCGGGCGTGGAGAAGGTGAAGATTCGCTCCGTCCTCACGTGCGAAAGCAAACACGGCGTCTGCATCAAGTGTTACGGGCGCAATCTGGCGACGGGCGGCTTTGCCAAGCAGGGCGAGGCGGTGGGCATCATCGCCGCGCAGTCGATCGGCGAGCCGGGCACGCAGCTCACCATGCGGACCTTCCACATCGGCGGCACCGCGGCGGCGATCTTCAAGCAGCCGCAGATCAAGGCCAAGCACGACGGCCTCGTCAAATACCAGGATTTGCGCCTGGTCGAGCTGGAGGACGGCAACAACATCGTCCTCAACAAGAATGGTTCGCTGACGATCGTGGGCGAGGACGGCCGCGAGTTGGAAGCTCACACGCTGGTCATCGGCTCGGTCATCTCCGTCGCCGACGGCGGCCGGGTGAAGAAGGGCGACGCCTTCGTCCAGTGGGACCCGTACAACGTGCCGATCATCTCCGAGAAGGAGGGCAAGGTGAAGTTCCACGACATTATCGAGGGCGTCACCATGAAACAGGAGATGGACCAGACCACCGGCCAGGAGGCGATGGTCGTCATCGAACACAAGGAAGACCTGCACCCGCAGATCATCATCCTGAACGACAAGGGCGAGCCGGAGGGCAATTACCTGATTCCGTCCGGCGCGCACGTCGTCGTCGAGGAGGGCGACCGGATTGTCGCCGGCACGCTGCTGGCCAAGACGCCCCGCAAGACCTCGAAGACCAAGGACATCACGGGCGGTCTGCCGCGCGTGGCGGAATTGTTTGAGGCCCGCCGGCCGAAGGACGCGGCGGAAATTTCCAAGATCGACGGCGTCGTGGATTTTGGCGCCAGCGTCCGGGGCAAGCGTTGCATTCTGATCAAAGATCCGCAAACGCAGGTGGAGGAGGAGCACCTCATCCCGATCGGCAAACACGTCATCGTCTTCAAGGGCGACTACGTCAAAAAGGGCCAGCAGTTGACCGAAGGCCCGGTGGATCCGCACGAGATCCTCGACATCTGCGGCCCGCAGGAATTGCAGGAGCACCTCGTCAACGAAGTCCAGGAGGTCTATCGCCTCCAGGGCGTGACGATCAACGACAAGCACATCGAGATCATCGTCCGCCAGATGCTGCGCAAGGTGCGCATCACCGAGCCGGGCGACACCCAGTTCCTCTGGGGCGAGCAGATTGACA
>JAJXZI010000196.1 GCA_021780115.1 bacterium
GTGCCGCCAAGTTCGGCAGCGGCTTCAAGGCTTCCGGCTTCCGTTCATTCTTCATGTCATCTCGCTTTCTGCCGGTTGAGGAACCTTTTACCCACTCATCCTAAGGACAGTGTCAAGATGCACCCTCTTACCTCCACAAACGGGACGAACTGGTTGTTAACGCCTCCTCCCGGTCCGTGGGGATCGCCGGGCTTGTCCGGGCCACAATGGAACTCGGTCGCATACGGCAACGGCCTGTTTGTTGGTATCGACCCGAACATTCAAGTTTCGACCAACGGCGTTGATTGGACGCTGATATGGATCCAACCGTTCGTCCCTGAAGCCTATGTAGGCTTGATGGGCGTCGCCTACGGAGCTGGAACGTTTACTATCATTGCCGAGGGCTTCGGCTTTTGGAATCTCCCCCCCCGCGCCTTCCTTGGGTGGAGCGCTGAGACGAATGGCCTGCTGGATTTGACACTGACCGGTGGCTGGGCCGGGCAATCTTGCCGGCTCCAGGCGGCCACCAACCTGCCGGCCACCAAATGGGTTGACCTGCTCACCTTCACGAACCAAGGCTCGGTCACGCCTTTGCACGATCCTGACGCCACCAACTACCCGCGACGCTTCTACCGGGTCGCCATGCCCTGAGTCACGGTGGATCCTGCAAACCGTCCGCCCGGCGTTGCTGGTGCTGCGCCGGGGGAAGCATGAATCGGGACGAAACGCCCGTCAGAACCCCCCGACTCTTGGCGAAGACTCGCGGCCAGGGACGCGCGACCCAACGAAACACTGCGGGACAGCGTCCCCCTCGCCCGGTTACGGCAGCAGCCGCGCGCGGTAAAACCGCTGCCCGTCCGGGGCGTTCGTGTCGAGCAGACTCGCGCGGCCGTCGGCCCCAATCGGCATCCCCCCCGACGCCGTCCAATCGGCGAGATTGGTCGCGGTTTCCAAGGCGTACTTCCACCCGACGGCCGCCGTCGTCACCGTGAGCAGGGTCAGGCCGTTGGTCCTCGATGCGGTGAGCGCGGCGCCGGGGGTCGTGCCGTAAAGATCGAGTTGGAGCGCGTTGAGCGTGCCGGTGTTGCCGGGGGCGAGGTCGGCGATCTGGACGGTCCAGACGCCTTGCGCCTGCTCGCCCCAGTGCCGGACCGAGGTGAGCGTCCAAGCGTAGTAGCCGTTGGTGTCCGAGTTGTGCAACTCGGCCAGGCGGCTCACCATTCCGGCCGGCGACGTCAAGGTGATCGCCAGGTCGCCCCATTTCTGGTGTGGCAGCGTCACGGTGAGCGCCGCGTGCTCGACGCGGAACCCGGCGTTGGTGACGGTGAAGGTGGTGGTGACGCCGACGGGATCGTTGTCCGGGACCGCGATGGCAAGGTTGGTTTGCAGGAGCGAAACCCGCGTGAGCGGGCCGAGGTCCAGCCAGCGCGACGCGAGCCGGATCGCGGCGCCGGCGTTGACCAGGCCGGCGCCAAACTTGTGGTTGTGGACGAGGCCGGCCGCGTTGGTGCTCCAATCGGGATCGGTCGGGCTGACCTTTGTGGCGGACCGCATCAGGATTTCCTCCACGTCGGGCCAGCCGAGGTCGGGACGCGCCTGCAACACGAGCGCGCAGACGCCCGACACCTCCGGCGCGGCGGCCGAAGTGCCGCCGAAGTTCTGGGTGTAATCCAGGTTCGTCAATTCGCACCAGGCGCCGGAATAGTTGCTGCCATTCTCGCCGACGAGGTCCGTCGTGGTGATGTGCTGTCGTCCCCCGGAACAGAACGTGCCGCCACTGCCGGACGGCGCCGCCACGACCAGGCAGGCGCCCGGCTCGCCATAACTGGCCTGCTGGCCCTGGTCGCTCACCGCGCCGACGGCCATGGCGTCGATGGAATTGGCGAAGCCGTCGTAGTTGACGTTGTCACCGTACTGGCCGCCGTTGCCTCCCGCGAAGACGTAAATTTCGCCCCGGCCGCCCCGGCCCAGCGCGGTGCCACGGTCGAGGGCGGCCGCCATCAGCGGGCCGGGGCCGGACAGTTGCGACGGGTTGAAGGCGTCGGCGTCCGGCGCGCCCCAACTATTGTTTTTGACCTGGATCACCGCGTTGCTGTGCAGCATGGCGGCGGCGTCCTGGTCGTCCGTGTCTGGCGCGCCCAGCAAGCGCAGGCCCACGAGCGTGGCTTCGTAGGCCACGCCCGCGACGCCCAGCGCGTTGTCGCCGCGCGCCGCGGCGATGCCGGCCACCTCCGTGCCGTGGAAATCGGAATACACGTCCGGGCTGGGATCGGGGCGGTTGAAATTGAAGTCCCAGCAGAGGTTCGTGTCCACGTTCGGCGCCAGATCGGGGTGGATGATTTGCAGGCCGTCATCCACGATGGCCATCGGGACGCCCGTGCCCCGCCAGAGATCCCACACGCCGGTCACGTTGATGTCAACGCCGGGAGTTCCGCCATTCTGGCCGGTGTTGAGCAGGTTCCACTGCTGCGGGAAGAACGGATCGTCGAGCAGCCGCTTGGGCGCGTGTTGCCGGGCGAGTTGGGCCTGGGCGTACCGCACTCCGGGCTGGCGGCGCAGTCGGGCGGCGAGATCCGGCGCGCCCGCGACCGCCGGCGTCTCAAACTGGAACCAGCCGGGCAGGCCGGGGATTTCACGGGGTGGCACCACGCCGACGCTCCCGGCGAGGCGCGCGGGATCCACGTTGTCAGCCAGCCGCGCGATCACCCGCCGGGTGAGAATTCGGCGGGAGAATTCGCTCCGCATCCGGCCGCGTTCGTAAAGCACCAAGGCCAGGTCTTCCCCCGTCCGCTGGCGCCGGGCCTCGGCGCGCTCGCGGATAGCCTCGGCGGAAGGCATGGGCGCAAGTCGCACGAACCCGCGCCGGTCGCCGAGCCGGTAAAGTTCGTCGATGGCGACCTCGAAGTCGCGCGCTTGGCCGGAATCGTCCATCCGCAGGACGGCGTCGAGGCGGGGGGCGGCGCGGACAGCCCCGGGCGCCAGCCCGAAAAGGACCCAGGCGGCGACCCACAGGTTGGCACTGACATGGCGAAGCGCAGGCATGCAGGCAACCAATACACCGGCCGGCCCAAAGTGCAAACGGCAAGAGATAAAGGGCGGTTGAGGCGAACCAACAAAAAAGCGCGACGCTGATGCGTCGCGCTCTTCTGGAGGAAATGCGATTTCGGTTGGAGAGCGGTTTAGTTCATCCCCGCCCCGGGCCGGGTTCCCCAGTGAATCGCCGGGTGGCAGGGACGATTCCGGCGGTTACTTCAGGGTGCCGAGGATGCGCTGGGCCTCATCGGCCAGCGGAGTCTTGAGATTGAGCGCGAGGGCCTTGCGGAGCGAGTTGGCGCTCGCCGCCTTTTGCTTGAGCTGGTTCTGGGCCAGGCCCAGATAATAGAACAGTTCCGCGTCGCTGGCGCGTTGGACGCTGCTTTCGGTCAGGAGTTGGGCGGCACGGGGGTAGTCTCCCCGCCGGAAGGCGAGCATCCCCAAGGCCTTGGCGACGTCCGGATCCTGCGGGAAGGCCTCGCGGGCCTTGAGCGCCAGCTCGTAGGTTTCTTTGTCGTCCGCCGGGTTCCGGACCGAGAGCTGGACCAATTGGCGGACGGCGGGGCTGAAGAGCGGGTTTGGGTCGAGGATCTTCTTGTAGGTTTCGCGCGCCGCCGCAAGGTCGCCCCGTTGTTCCTGGAGCAATCCGCTGGCAAACATCGCCGGGGTGCAGTTGGGATCGTCCTTCAACGCCTGCTGCACTTGGGGGGCGGACGGCGCGATTTGGGCGGGGTTCTTGCCAAGGCCGATCATCGCCAGGAATCGTTTCGCCGCGTCCGCGTGAGCGAAGCCGGGATTGATCTGCAAGGCCCGGCCGACGGCGGCTTCGGCCTCCGCCACCCGGCCGACGTTGTAGGACGCCAGGCCCAAATCGTACCACAGTTCCGGCTGGTTCACGAGCTTGCGCGAACTCTCCTGCAACAGGCTCAGGCCCCACTGCGGATCGCCCGCCTGGCAGGCCAGCCGCCCCAGGAGATAGGTGACATTGGCATCGTCCGGCGCCAGGTTCCGCGCCGTCTTCGCCAGTTCCATCGCCTTCTTTGGGTCGTGGAGCGGCCCGGCGTAGAGTTGCGCCAGGCGAATGGTGATCGTGGCGGAGTTGGGATTGCGGCGCAGCGCCGTCGTGTAAGCGTCGCGGGCTTGCTCGAACGCGCCGGTCTGCTCATAAAGCCGGCCCAGCCGGACCAGCACGACAGGGTCGTCCGGCGTCTCGGCCAACTGCTTCTTCAAGTCGTCGATTGCTTTCGGATTCGCGGCACCGGCATCGAGCGCCAGCAGGGTCAGGCGCTGCCCGGCCTTGGCCTTGCTGGGAAAGTCCTTTTGGGTCGCCAGCGCCGCTTGGAAGGCGGCGCGCGCCGGCCCTTCTTCGAGCCGCAAGTAGTGCGCCATGCCCAAGTGGTAAAGGACCTCCGGCTCCCCGGACAACTTGTCCGCGCTCTCCTGCAAAAGGCTCAAGGCCCGCGTATACTCGCCCCGCTGGAGCAAAATCCAGCCCAGCGTGTCCGCCGTCGCCGGATCATCCGGCTGCGCGTCCCTGGCCTTCTGGGCCAGCTCGTAGGCCCGATTGAGGTCCTTGCGTTGCTCGGCGTAAAGGTAGGCGGCGTTGTTCAACGCCGGTCCGTACGTGGAGTTGATGGCGAGCAACTTCTCGTAGGCGTCGAGCGCCGCGGTGTAGTCTTTCTGCGTCTCGAGGATCATCCCCTTCATCATCAGCGCGGGGGCGTTGCTCGGGGTTTGGGAAAGGACAGAATCCAGCTCCTGGAGGGCCTGAGCGCGATTCCCCTCCGCGACGTAAAGATTCGCGAGCATTGAATAAGCGGCCGGGATCTTGGGGTCTTCAGCGATGATTTTCTTCAGCGTCGCTTCCGCCTGATTGGTACTGCCCTGAGTAGCGTACACCTGCGCGAGCAGCAGCTTCAGCCCCGGCATCTTGGGATCCTGCTGAATCGCCGCGTCCACGCGCTTGAGAGCCACACCGAAGTCCTTTGCCGCCAGGTCGATTCTGACAAGCTGCTCCGTGAGCAAGGCGCGATCCATCCGGGCATTCTCCGGATCGAGGCGCATCGCCTTCTCATATTCCGGAGCGAGCTTTAGCGCCTCCTCAAACTCCTTCTTCGCCTCGCCGGTGCGGCTCTGCCCGCTGCGGATCGTCCCCGCGAGAGCATGAGGACGCGGATCTCCCGGAGACAGTCGCTCCCATCGACCGCATACGGCGAAGGCCTGCTCAGTGTTTTGTTGAGCCAAGTATGCCCTCGCCAGCAACAGGTACGACTGGGCGAGCTTCGGCGCCAGCAAAGCGTCCAGTTGCTTCCTCTCGTTCTCTCCAAGTTGTCCCCCGGCTGTCAGGGCTTGCTCAAGCATTTGGCTGAACTTCGTGAGCGAGGCCACGGCGGTCGCCGAAGCTCCACTCCTTGTGTTGACTTGAGCCAGCAGGAAAGTCGCCTCGCTATAAACCGGATCCAGCAGGATTATTCGGTTCAGGACATTGGTCGCTCGGGGCAGCTCGTTGGTCGCGAACCGGCTCAGCGCAAATCCGTAGGCGGAGGCGACCGCTCGATTGAGGCTTTCCACCGCTTTCACCGGCTCGTTGTTGGCCAGTTGGCTGACCGCCAGGTCGTAATACGGCGGGGCGAATGGCCGCGGCATCCTCGCATAGGCCTGGGTCAGGCGCTGGAAGCTGACCGTGGCTTGGGCCGGCTTGCGTTGAGCCATCTGGAGTCGGCCATCCAGCATCAATCCATCATAATCTGCCGGATCGCAGGCCAGGAGTCTTTGGAGGACGGCGCCGCACTCATCGAACTTCTTTTGGGCCAGATCGAGTTGGGCCAACAACCGCAAGGCCGGCAGGTAGTCGGGGGCTTTGTCAACGGTTCCTTCCAGCAGTTTCTTAGCTTCGTCCAGTGCGCCGGCCTGCATTTTGTACCGGGCATAACTGAGATGCTCCAGCGTCCGCAACGGGGCCAGATTCGCGCCCGTCTTATACGCCTCCTCCGCCGGCTTCTGCTTCCTTTGCAGCGAGTATAGATCGCCCAGCCCCAGATAGGCCGCGCTGCACTTCGGATCGAGAGCGAGCGCCCGCTGGTAGGCAACCTCCGCCGCCTTGAGATCTCCTTGTTTGAGACTGAGCATCCCCAACGCCGCTTGGGCGGCTGCCGTCTCTCCCTTCTGTTGGATGAGCGTCTGCAAACGCAGCCGGCTTTGGGCGATGGTGTTGGTGCCCACGGCCGAAGACGCCAACAGCAGCAGGGCCTCCTGGTTGGTTGGCGTGCGCGCCAAGACGAAGTTCGCTTCATCTCGCGCTTGCGTGACCCCGCCGAGAGGCAGATAGATCTTTCCCAGCGTCAAGTGAACGACCAGATCATTCGTATCCATTCCCTCGGCCTTGCTAAGCACCTGAAGCGCCGGCAGAGAGCGCCCTTCCGCGGCGTAAATGAAGCCCAGGCGCCGGGTTGCATGGGGGCTCATGGGTTCGGCCCGCAGCACCTTGAGGTACTCGATCTCAGCCTTGGCGTATTGGCCGGCGGCGAAATAACTGTCAGCCCGCCGCGCGTGCCAGGCCTTCTTCGCCTTCGCCGTGCAACCGACAGCGAGGAGCGCCAGCAATCCCGCCATGACCAACGGCGGAAAACCTCCTTTGATGCAACGCATGTTATGTCTGGTTTGTCTCAACATCGTCGCCGCCCCTGCCGCTTTCGGACTTCCGCAAATAGAATAGCACGAGGAAGAACGGGAGCAATGACAAAGCGAAAAACAGCGGCCCGCCCTGTCGGTGGATGGGGGAGTTGATCATGTTCGGATCAACGTGGACGCACAGCATCGAGATGGTGAAGATACGAAAGCCGTTCCGGAGGATTCCGAGGGGAACCACGAAGCACGCAAGAAAGGCCCTCCGCCACAGCGTGCGCAGGAACAGGTGTCCCGCCAGCAAGCTGGTGATGAAGAGCACGAGGCTCGACCGAATGCCGCTGCATTCCTGCGCCACCTGGATCGTAATCCCCGGCAGCCGGAAGACCAAACCGTCTCGCAAGAACGGCATGCCCGTCAGCGCCAGCATTCCATTCGTCGCGTCCGCCGAAGTGTGTTGGAAGAAAACCTCCAACGCATCCATCACGAAGACGGGGAACGGAACAAGGAAGACGAGAAATCCCAGCGGAAAGGCCAAGGCGTACATCTGCCCTGATCCCAAGAATAGAAAACCGCCGGCGAGGAGCAGACAATAGAAGGCAAACATCAAGACGCACAGGGCGTCTTCCGGCACGGGTCGCCAGCCGCGCTGCCACAAAAGCCCGTAGGTTCCAATGGCGGTTAAGCCCAGGAGCAATGGCAGCGCGGCCCACCGGGAAGGCCGGGCGCCCATCGCCGCCAGCTCGCCGCGCTTCTGCCAGACCAAGTAAGCCGAGACCAGCGGGATGAGCGGGATGTGGGAAAACAAGTCGGTTTTGGCGGCATAGCGTCCCAACTCGAACAGCGGCCGGCAGAAACAAACGGCCAGGAGCAAACCGTACCCAGCGAACCACAACATGGGCTGGGCAGCCCTTGCTGGAGCCTCGGCCGCCGCAGTCGCTGAGGGTCTTCTGATTTCCTGGGTTGCTCTATTCTTCATGGTCATGCTTCGGTCGGGGGCACCGACCAGGCATGGGCTTTGAGGACAGTCCTCGTAAAACCGCTGTTTCGAGTGTTTCGCGGTATCCCTGAACGGCACGGATGTGGCTCACGCCTTCCACACCTGGCCGACACGACTTTGGACGCGGGCCATGGCGTTGCGCGTGTCCACAATGAGCGGCGCCCAGTCGGCGAGTTCCTGGTAGTTGACCGCCGAGTGATGGGTGGCGATCAACACCGCATCAAAACCCTGGATGGTTTCACGACTCCACGACACGGAACGGGTTCCCGCCCAGTGAGGGTGTTCACGCGTCGGGCGCACGACGGGGACATGCGGATCGTAATAGGCGACCTCCGCCCCGCGCTTCTTGAGCAGATCCATGAGGACGTAGCTGGGCGATTCCCGCTCATCATCCACATTGGGCTTGTAGGCCAAGCCCAGGACCAAGACTCTCGCTCCATTGAGGGCCTTGCGCTGAGAGTTGAGGGCATCAATGACGCGGTGCATCACGTACTCCGGCATGGCCGTATTCACTTCGCCCGCCAGTTCGATGAAGCGCGTGTTCTGGCCGAACTCGTGCGCCTTCCACGTGAGGTAAAACGGATCGATGGGAATGCAGTGTCCGCCCAGTCCCGGCCCCGGATAGAAGGGCATGAAACCGAAGGGCTTCGTCCTCGCCGCCTCGATGACCTCCCAGACGTCGATCCCCATTGCCGCATAGACAACCTTTAGTTCGTTGACCAAGGCGATGTTGACGCCGCGGAAGATGTTTTCGAGCAGCTTTGTCGCTTCCGCCACGCGACAGGAGGAAACCGGCACAATGGTTTTGATGGCCCGGCCGTAAAGGGCCCTGGCCTTTTCCAGGCACGCCGGTGTGTAGCCTCCCACAACTTTGGGAATCAACGCGACCCTGCTGTCCGGGTTGGCGGGATCCTCGCGCTCGGGCGAAAAGGCCAAGTGGAAATCGAGGCCCGCCTTCAGGCCGGAACCGGCTTCCAACACGTCACGCAAGTCCTCGTCGGTGGTGCCGGGATACGTGGTGGACTCCAAGACGACCAAGGTGCCGCTCGCCAAATGGGGCGCGATGGCCTTGCCGGTTTCAATAATGAAGGAGATGTCCGGTTCCCGATTCTTGTTGAGCGGCGTGGGCACGCAGATGATCACCGCCTCCACCTCCTTCACCCGTCTGAAGTCACTGGAGGCGGAGAACGCGCCGGACTTCACCCTCTCGGCGATCGCCTCGGGGGGGATGTGCTGGATATAGCTCCGGCCCTGGCCCAGCGCGTCCACCTTGGCTGAATCAATGTCCAACCCCAAGACCGTGACCCCCGACCGGGCGAACTGAAGGGACAAGGGCAGACCGACGTAACCGAGACCGACGATGGCGATTTTGTTCATGGTTTAATGGGATTAGGAACAGGACAAAGAGAGGGGCAGAAGGAACCGCTGGCGGGCGCGGACTGGTTAGATGTAAGGAAAGACGTGCGCAAAACACGGCCTGAAGTCCAAGGTCCAACGGCCGGGGTTGAAGGATGAAGGCAGATGGCCAGAACCCGAAGCGGAAACATCACCTACCAGACACTCCGCGCATCAGCCGTTGACCGAATGCGCGGGAACCAGCGAGTAAGTGCCAACAAACCCAGAAGGCAGGCCCACGAGGCCAGTCCTAGCGGAGGATCGGGCACGCCAGATGGTATCACCGTTCCGCTCACAGTGAAGTTGTCAACCCGGTCAGTACCGCTACTCCCGACAGTTCCTCCGTTAGCGCTGGTCGTGCTGGCGTCCACCAACCGGAAGTAAACCGCGGCGGCGTTGTTCAAGGCAGCAATCGAACTCAAATCGCAAGTGTACGAATAGAGAGAACTGGAAGTGGTGCTGACCCAGGCTGGGGACGCATTGTTCCTGACCGTATAACTGGCAAACACCGAGAAGGTCGTGCCGTCCGTGCTGTATTTGAGATCAAAGTCTCGCGGGCCGCTCCCGCTACCGGTTTGATCCCAAGAAAGCTCGATATTCTGGTAGCCCGAGGCGCTGACGCGAAACTGCCAATAATCGCCTACCGACCAGGAAATGGCGCTCCAGGATTCGGCGGATCCATTCCCCACGGGGTTGGAGTACCCCGCAGTGCCGACGGCCGTTGCTTCACCAGGTCCCGTTTCAGGGGAGATCGGGCCAGCGGTCGTGGGCGCACTCGATTCAAATGTCCACTGGCTGATCGTGACGGGCGTGGCTTGGACGGAAGCTGTTGCGGCAACCGCCAGAATCAGAAGCAAACTCCTTGTTTTCATCGCTCATCTTTCCGGGCAGGTCACTGATGAGACGGGATAGGTTGTCACCCGAAGCCAAGCAGAACCCAATCTGCCTGGATTGTTGTGGCGTCCGCCGAACTGCACGGGTTGCCCCACATCCATCCGGATGCCGTGAAACCGTTCTTGTTGGTCCATTCCCATCGTGCCCACGGGGTTGTCGCCGAACTGCACGAGCCAACCTTGTTGAGTATGGGCAGAAGGAAAACATCATTTGCTCCGGTTGTCAATTAAAAATTGAAAGATCGTCAATGCGAGATACAGGCGGGCTTGCCAACTGCCCCGAAGCACCGGTCTGCGACCGCCGCGCAGTGCTGACAGCCCGCATGCCGACTGGAAAGCGGCGCTCCGGCCGCAAGGAAACCGCCCGCGAACCATCCCCAATGGAAGCGCAAACCCGGTCCGGCACAGTCAATCACCGGCGGGAGCACTCGGACGCAACAGGAAATAACACGCGCCAGGAACCAAGGCGGGGAGTGATCGCAAAAGCGAAGCCGAGTTTTTAGCCCGGAGGAAGGCCCGCCGCTGGATTGAGCCATGCCGTGTTCCGTCAGTAACCCGACGAAGCGCGCGTGCTGCATGGGCCAGACAGGGAGGGATTCCTTGAACCGCTCAGACTCATGAATTGCCCCCTGAACCTTCATTGCGCAACCCTTTGGAAATCAACCAAATCTCCGGGATGTTCTATGCCAATCCGGTTTTTGCCCACTGGAACTGCTGCGACTCACAAAGCCGCGCTCCGGAGCGCGGGCCTGCGCCCCACAGCGCGCTAACGACAACCAACTGGATAGGCGTAGGATGCTAATTGGCAAGCACCCCCCGACATCGGGACAACTGTCCCACCCTCAGCGGGTGGCAAGCGTTCTGTGCGGCAACGCAAAGCCGCTCTCCCCACAGCGAGCCGGCAAAGGCGGCTCGCCGTTGGCTTCTCAATGGACCAATTCTTTGTTGCGATTTTCGACGTCCGCCCGGCCGTCGTATTGGCGCCAGACGTTCAGCGCGTCCACCCTCCGGGGCCGGTTGGTGACCCGCGCTTGAAAGCGATGGCCCGGAACCTCCCACAACGTCTTGCCGCCCGCCTCGGGACGTTGCTCGATGCGCAGGCGAACCACAATCCATCGCCGGCCCGGCTGGTCCAATGCCATTGCCTGCACTTCCAAGCCGGAGATTTGGGTTTGTTGCCAATGGGCCTCATCCTGCCGGCAGAGGCTCTGCACCTTTTGCGTCAGCCGCGCCACAAAATGAGTCTCAAGAACCTGTAAACATTGATCAAAACGCAGACAAACTGACGGGGCTGTATCCACGCTTCCCCGGTCGTTGGCATCGGGGCCGCCACGGGCGCAGCCGCCTTCAACTTAGCCGGCCGCCCCGGCGTTTGGCTCGGCTTGCAAGTGGCGGCGTTGTTCTTCAACGACATCCGCGAGGATGTCATCCAGCGTCTTGCGTGGACGGTACCCAATCACATCGCCGATGCGCCGCAAATCCGGCACCCGCCGCTCCATGTCCTCGAATCCAGGAGGATAGGCGGCTTCGTAAGGGACGTACGTGATCGCGGAGTTTGAGCCGGCCTTCTGAATCACGCGTTCGGCGAGTTGGTTGATGGAAATCTCCTCATTGGATCCGATGTTGAACACCTTTCCGTAGGCGGCGGGGCGGTTCATGAGTTCGACGAGCGCCGGCACCACGTCGTGGACGTGGGCAAAGCAGCGGGTCTGGGTTCCATCGCCAAAGACGCTGAGCGGCTGGGCTTTGAGCGCCTGGGCGACAAAATTGGGAATCACCATTCCGTAGCGGCCCGTCTGGCGTGGCCCCACCGTATTGAACAAGCGCACGACGACCACGGGCAACTTGCTTTCCTGGTAATGGGCGAGCGCGAGGAACTCATCCGTTGCCTTGGAGCTGGCGTAGCCCCAGCGCGCTTTGTCAGTGGGCCCCATGATCCGGTCATCGGATTCGGAGAACACCGGTTTTTGACTCTTTCCGTACACCTCGGACGTGGACGTGATCAACACCGATTTGCGGTACCGGGAGGCGCTCCGCAAGACCCGCTCGGTCCCCAGGATGTTGTTGATCAGCGACTCGGTTTGACGCTCGATGATCAAGCGCACCCCCACCGAAGCGGCCAGATGAAAGACGCGGTCGGCCCGTCGGATCAACTCGTCGAGCAAGTGTTCATTGCGAACGTCGTCAATGACGCACTCAAAACCGCTACGGCCCTCCAAATGTTCGATGTTGGAGAAACGGCCCGTCGAGAGATTGTCAATGACGATCACGCGCTCGCCGCGCCCCAGAAGATAGTCCGCCAGATGCGAACCGATGAAGCCCGCGCCGCCCGTGATTAAGTGTGTTGCCATAGTGGATGGGTTGCTGACTGCGCTTAGCCGGAACGATTCCGCAGCGACGCAACAACGTTCACCCTCACCCTGGCCCTCTTTCCAGGAACCGTCCCTCGGAGCGCGGACAGCCATGTCCGCGCGACCGGGATCCAACGAATTCGCGGACAAGGCTATCCGCGCTCCTTGCCACCGGCGGTTCCTGGTTTCGATGCGTGCTTACGAGAGCTTGGCGCCTCCCCAAGGAGAGGGGAAGTTTTTCCCGCGCTGGGCAAGGACCACGGTTCAGTGACTTTTCCCAATGCGACGTTGGTCGGTCCCCTCTCTTGGGGGAGAGGGTTAAGGTGAGGGCGAGCCTCATCAGCCAGCGGCATCGTTCCGGCTCAGAGTGTGTTGGCAACCCCTTTCCGGGTCGCTTCAGCGCAAGCCCCTCCGCCCCCTGCCCTCTCTTGGGCGACCTCGAGTGCGGGACCGAACCGGTGGGGCGTGAAGTCGCTCGTATTCCTCGCGAAAACGTTCCAAATATTCCAAGTCCAGCAGGTCCTTTTCGCACCCGCTGGCCCGTTTGCTGGCAATGATGTCGCGCAGATTGGCGATGTGGAAACCCTCGACGGAGAGAGACCGCTCCTTGGCGGCCAGCGAAGCTGGGAATGCCGTCCGGCGCAAAAACCAAATCCAAGTCAAACGGGCCGGTCTTGATATGCACGAAATCCTTGCCCGCCACGATCGCTTGTTCCAATTCCGGGCCGATCTCGAATCCCGCCGCGCGCAAGGCGGTCACAGTGCGGCGCCCGTTCTCCGGCGAGCGCGCGGCAAAAACATCCACGTCCTGGGTGACGGCCGGGAACCCCAGCAGGATCGCCCCGCTCTTGCCGATAAAGAGATAATCCACCTCGGCGGCCTCAAAGACGCGGGCGATCACGCGGGCTTGTTGGGGTTGAAACCACGGGCGGGGCATTTCGCCGCCGCCTGGAATCCCAGATACGCGGGGAGGTGGGCGGCGCACCACGCGCGATATTCCGCCATGGTATCAAACACCCGCCAGGGCGCGTCATCCAACACGGGTTTATACATCCGGCAGAAACCGTATTCGATCCGCGCGTCGAGGGAACCCTCATCTGCCGCCGGCATTGGTCGAGAAAGTCGGTTCTTCCGGAAAGTGGTTCATCCGGGAAGTTCTCGTCTGAAAGGTGGGCGGGAGTGGTTTTCTTCACGTTATTCGGCAACTGGCGCTGGGAATCCGGTTCCAGAACCCCGTTTCAATCCCCAACCGCCCTGCCTTTGAAATCGCCCGTTCCAAAGCGGCTTTGCTTCGCGTTGTGCCCAGCCGTCGCAGCCGGCGTCTGCCTCCATGCGCCGCTTGGGAATGGGCGATTTCAAAGACCAGCAATCCAGCAACGAGTTCACTCCAGACGAGAACTTCCCGGATGAACCCTAAAACCGAAGTCCGAAGTCCGAAGGGTCGGGGTCGGAGGCAGGAGGACAGGGCACAGAGGACAGCGCCGGGCAAGCTGGGAACGGCGGCCCGCCGCTTTGCCGTTAGGAACAGTCAAGGGGGGCGCAGCGAGCTTGGCCCCGCTCCGCCAACGCCTGGGCCAGGCACCGCAGATCCGTTGGGCTGTCATTGGTGTGCAGCGAGTCGCAGACCCGCAGCCGCACAAGCTGACCGCCAACCGGAAAGGCATGGTTTCAACCGGCAGGGAGACTTCCACGGTTCACCCCCCTCCCTCTGCCCTTGTCCCTTCACTTTTCGCGCCGTTCAGCTCCAGCGGCCGATAATATTTGCGGCTGACGATCCGCCGGGCGGATCCCAGGGTGGAACGGAGTTTGTCCTGGAGGGGTAGCCGGAGCCAGAGCTTAAACAAGGAGAAACCTTTCAGCTTCGGCGTGGGCAGGCCCAACAGTCTGAAGGCCCAGAGCCGGCCCCAGATCGCGGCCCGTTTGTTGATGAGGTTCTTCTGGGAATCCAAGAGCTTCTGCGGTGTGGCAGGCGTCAGGGTCACGTAGCCGGCGGCCATGGCGCCGCGCAGGATTTCTCTCCCGCGTTCAGTTCGCACCACCACCAGCGAGGAACCCGGTTCGCTGTCGCGCACTTCCCGATACCACGGATCGCCACAGGAAATATCCGCGTCTTCCCCCGTGCCGTCCGGGCAAAGATGGGTGGAATACGGGCGGTAGGCTTGAAGGAAGCCCCACGACTCGCGGTAGCTCATCTGAATCGCTCGGGAGCTTGTCGCGGCGTCATGCGAAGGGGTGCTTTGGCAGGGGAGATTTTCCAAGAGTGTGTTTGGAAGATCGTTGTCGGGTAGCACAGGCGACCCGCCGGACGGAACGGCAGCGGTGCCCGAGTCCGATAAGGACGGCTTCGTCGCCAACGTGCTTTCCGCCGGGCCGGTCGGCGAGTCGCCGACCGGGGCGGGCGAGTCGCCCGCGCGACCCATTTCCCAGTCAGGGCTCCGCAGGAGCGTCGCCCTACCGCGTTCGTTGGGCGTCACTTGTTCCACATCCTCTTTCAGCGTGACCGCGAAGTTACCGGGCCAGCCGTTGCCGCGATAGCGAAGCGCGCCGACTTCAGCGGGGTCAACGCCCAGCTTCTTCAACAGATCCAAAGTGCCGCGCGTGGACGGGGAACCGGCGCAGAAAAAAGACAACGCCAACCCGACGTTCTTGTCCAGGGCGGGCCGGAGCTGCTGCGCCTTGCGCAAGGCCGTCACCTCGCTGGGCTGACCAATGAACACGCAGGGGGCCGGCGCCTGCTCGATCAAGTCCAAGCGGTCGCACGCCGACGCCGGGGCGTACCGTGAGCCGGTCTTTTCCAGCAATTCCGGGCGGGTGCGGCTCAGTCGCGTAACATTGCGGATGGGATTGCTCGGGTCCGAGCCGATGTGCAGCACGCCGTGCATGTCTTGCCGTTCCAGGCAATAGAGGGCCAAGGCCGTCAGCGCGCCGCCGGAAGATCCGACGAACCGGATTACCGGGTCCGTGGCGTGTCCCTCCCAAATTTCCAGCACCGGTCCGAAGGCAGCGAGCAGCTCAGGGAGGATTCCGCCCCTGGCGTGATGCGGCGTGTGGTCATTCTCGTAAGCCGGGCACACATCCAGACAGGCCCGGCACCCGCCACAATCCGTCCGCCAGGCAAAGGGTCGAATGCCCTCGTCAGGCACGTCGGCCAGCTTAATGACACGGTCCGGACAAACGTAAGCACAGGCGCCGCAGCCCAGACAGAGGCGCCACGCGGGCACGGACGCGACATTGGGGATCTGACGAGGGATCACCGCCGGTTCAAGTTGAGGGTTAGCCCAGGCTGGCGGGAAGCAGCAGGCCTGGATAAACAAGACGACAGCGGCGCGGCAGCCGTTTGGCGCTTCGCCTTTGCAAGATAGGTCGGTCCGCTAGAAACCGACTCAACGAAGCGTCGGTATCTCGCTCCACACGGGCTTGAGTTTGCCAGCCTTGGTCACCTCCAGTGCTTCCACCTCTCTGATCGTGAGGCGCACCTCTTCACCAAGATACCGGCGAAACACCTCCTGGAAGTAGCGGCTCGCTTCCGGATTCACTCCGCGGGGCTCTCGGACCCGCAACTCCAAAGCGTCCGGTGCGGTCTGGACGGCCTGGTAACCGTCCACACCGCTGAAGCGTGTAGAATCGCCCTCAATCTTCCCCATGATATGCACGATGATCGAACCCGACATGCAACGGCCGTTGCTGAAAGTGAGGAGGTCGTAGGTCCGCCCTTCCACCGAACTGATCATCGGAAAGGCGGTCCCACAGGGACACAGAGCATCAGCCAGGGCCACGAGGTCCCCGTTCTCGTAACGGACAAACGGCATGGATTTGTTCCAAAGGTTCGTGATCAGCAACCGCCCTTTGCCGGCAGCGTCCGGCTCCGCTACCTCGAGGACGGCCTGGAGATCATTGTAATGCATGCCTTGGTGTCGTGAACACTCGTAGGCCTGGAATCCGCCGTCATTGCAGCCGAAATCATCGAACACCGGGCAGCCCAATCCTTCCTCGATGCCCTTGCGGTAGTGGGGAAACAGAATTTCGCTGGTCGTGATGACAGCCTTCAGCGCCGGCAGCGCCAGCTTCTCCTCTCTGAGGTGCCGGGCAAACATGAACAGAACCGAGGGGTACCCGTAGAGGTACTTGGCCCGAAAGCGCTGAAGCCGCCGATGGTAGTCTACGGCCAGTTCGCGACTCATGTTGATGCCAAAGAGGAAACAGCGCCGCTCCACGAAGAGCCGTGCCTTAACCTTGAAGGTCATGGCCTCCGGCAACACTGCCCCCCCTGCGATGAGTCCCACCGGGTCCCCGACCTGGTATCCGGCCAGGCCCCAACCCCACCAGTGGAACGCCTGGATGAGGGCCCATTGTTCCATGTCCTGCAAGAAACGGACCGGTTCTCCCGTCGTGCCGCCGGTACTCTTATGAATGTGGCGGATGGATTCGAGGTTGTCCGGCACGAACCGTTGCACGTTCGCCCGGAAAACGGCCTTGGTCAGCACCGGGTAGCGCTTCAAGTCCTCAAGCGCACGCGGTCGCGAAAACGAAACCCCGTGGTCGCCCCAATACTCACGATAAAACGGCACATGGGTCCAGGCGAACTCCAGGATGTCACCCAGCCGCTGCAACCGCCATTCCAAGCGCTTTCCCGCCGGCCAAGACATTGTCTCCTGGAGCCACTTGAATCGACCAAAGACATCAAGTCCATATCCTCTATAGCCCATGCTCACGAGTCCCCGAAACCCATGCCGAATGAAATCGTTCATCCCCGGTCAGGCTAGCCAATGCCCGAGTGCTGCCTGGAATGTCTTCTCATGCCCACCTGCCCGATGTCTGCGACCAAGCGAGCTCCGACCTTGGACAGCGGCTTTACCTCTCATCAGCCTGATTGGTGGTATCTGCCCAAGCACCTTACTCCAGCGACCACCGGCGGCAGTGGTGCCCCGGCCACTCAGGCCACAAGAATGGGGAAACTTGAGTAAGGTGCATAACCATGTGGTGATATTCGTTGCTACCCCAAAAACCACCCGCAGCACCGCACGAAACGATTCCCTCTTGTTTGGAGTGGGTAAATAGGATGGGTTCGGTTCAACTTGGGGCCGCATGATTCCCGAAAACGTCTTTCATCAAATTCTGGCGCTGGGCGAAGCTTGGCGGGTGGCTGCGGTGGACTATGTCGAGAGGGAGCGGCGCGTGCTCATCCGGGGGGGGGAGACGCCTGGCCTGTGGGCCGGGCAGAACTGTCCCCATTGCGCGCGGCGGAGCGGCACTGGCGGCATCTCAACGTGTGCCAGTTGGAATCGGAGATTGTATGTGCGCTGCCCCGCGGTCAGTGCCGGGAGTGCCGGAAGGTCTTCACGGTGCGGGCGCCTTGGGAAGGGCGCAGCCGGGGCTTCCCCCAGGAGTTCGAGGCCTTCGCCCTGACCTTGATGCGGGAGAGGCCGGTGCAGAAGGCCGGGGAGATTCTGGGAGCCGACGATCAACGCCTGTGGCGGATGCTCTTGGCCCATGGGGACGCGGCGGGGGCGGCGCTGAGTGGGGAGACCGTCGTGGGGGGGGGAGCCGACGAGATGAACCGGCGCAAGGGCCACGACTACCTGACGGTGTTTGTGGACCTGGAGGCCAAGCGGGTGCTCCTGGCGGTGGAGGGCAAGGACGCCGGGGTGTGGGCGCGCTTCGCCCAGCAATTGCTGGCCCACAACGGGCATCCCAAGGCGCTCACGCAGGTCGCCATCGACATGAGCCCGGCCTACGGCAAAGGTGTGCGGGAGCCTCTGGGCAACGCCGCGATCGTGTATGACAAATACCACGTGGTCAGCGCGGTGGTGCAGGCGGTGGAGGAAGTGCGGCGGGCGGAGAGTCGGCAGGACGCCGGGGCGCGGGCGGAGTTGGAAAAGACGCACTGGCTGTGGCGCAAGAACCCGGAACGCTGGACCGAGCGGGAGATTGAGCGCTGGGAGCAACTGCGGGACAAGCCGCTGGGGACAGGGCTGGCCGAGGCGATGCGCCTGGAGCTGCAGCGGGCGGATGCGTCGAAGACGGGGGCGGGGGCGCGGGAGAAATTCCAAGCGTGGTGCGCGTGGGTGGGCGCGGAGGCCGACGCGCTGGAGAGCGGGCTGTTGGCGCCGATGCGGCCGGCCGCGGAGATGGTGAGCCGGCATCTGGAGGGCATCTTGGATCATTGGCAGGCCGGCTTGACGACCGCGTTTCTCGAAGGACTCAACAGTCTGTTCTCGGCCACCCAACGCAAGGCCCGGGGCTATCGCACCAGCGAGTATCAGGTTGCCATGCTCTACTTTGTCGCGGGTAAGTTGGAGATCCCATGCTATTGATACCCAGTACAGGTGAGAGGAAAGCGGCGAAACGAAATCCGACCAGAAGTTCGCAGTCGTATCATAGCTGCGAAATTTCCTTCTATCTGAATTCAGATCGTAATATGCTCATCACTATAATGTCGTTGAATCGTCCTTGATCGAAAACGGCCTGGCGCAGAAGACCTTCCGCCTTGAAACCGCAACGCTCGTATAACGTCACGGCTTTAGCATTGTGGGCGAGCGCATGCAAGAAGATGCGGTTCAGATTCAGACGCTCAAAACCATACGCCAAGAGCAGGGTGGTGGCCTCCAGTGCATACCCCTTGCGCCTGAATCTTTCCGGGCCGATGACAATGTTCCCATATTCGGCCACCTGGTTGGTGGGATCGACCCGATCAAATCCGATGGTACCAATGGTTTCATGGCAGTCGAGCGCCTCAATCATCAGGAGCAGCCGTTGGCGGTCTTCCTGCAACCCCTTGTACCAGCCGCGCTGTCCGCTCTGCGAGAGCGGGAACTTGTTGAAAAAGCAGGCCCAAATGTCCGGCTGATTCCGCCATTCCACCAGCAGCGGAAGATCAGCTTCTTCAACCGGCCGCAATTTGATGCGTTTGCCCACCAGCATAGTTTAAACCCTCCCGTAGAACTCCCGGATAGTGCGCACAACATAACCCACCTCTTCCTCTGTGAGCGTCGGATACAGTGGCAACGTGAGAATCCGATGCTGTAGTTGCTCCGCAGTCTTGAGGGTCGGCCGGTTGCCATAGCAGCGATAGGTGTGAATGGGCGTGTAATGGACGCCTGTGGCAATACCCTTGTCGTTGAGGAACACGCTCAAATCATCCCGGCGCTCGCACTTGATGTGGAAAATGTGCCACGCTGACCGGTACGTGCCATCATCCTCCAGCGGTAGCTCGATTTCCGTGATGCCAGCCAGTTCCTCGAAGTAGCGCGACACGATTTGCCGGCGCCGGCCGTTTAATCGCTCCAGACGCTTGAGTTGGACGAGGCCGATGCTTGCCGCTATGTCATTCATGTGGCACTTCAACCCGATCTCGTCCACGTAGTACTGCCACCAATACGACTTGTCCACCTCGGTACGGTCCCAAGTGCCTTTGTCGATGCCCAGCCACCGCAGGCGCTTAGCGCGCTGGTACCACTCCGCGGAGTCCAGCGTCAATGCTCCACCGTCACCCATGGCCAGGTTTTTTACGGCATGAAAGGAGAAGCAACCGATGGCACCAAGGCCGCCCACGGGCTTGCCCTTGTACAAGGCCCCTGTGGCGTGCGCGCAGTCTTCCACGATGGGGATACTGCCCGCGATCTTCTTCAACTCGTCTATGTCCACCGGACGCCCGCCAAAATGCACAGGGATGATCGCCTTGGTGCGGGGACCGATTCTGCGCTTCACCTCGTCAAGATCAAGATTGAGCGTCTGGGGGTCCACGTCCACGAAGATTGGCGTGGCGAGGTTGTAGGCCACAACGTGGGCGGTGGAGACGAAGGTCATCGTCGGCACAATCACCTCGTCCCCGTGGGAGATGTGCAAGAGTCGCATGGCGAGGTCGAGCGCCGCCGTGGCCGAGTTAACGCCGACGGCGTACTTAACTTGGCAAAACTCCGCGAATCGATTCTCAAATTCAGCAGTCCGCGGGCCCAACCCAATCCAGCCACTGCGTAAGACAGCGGCTACGGCTGCGACTTCCTCCTCGCCCATCGTGGGCTTGAATACGTTAATCATTTTTTCGATGTTCCTTTACTGTCTGCTGGCGTTGTTGATGGAGCGTTGTGCATCGGACTCCGGGCAGCCTAGTGCTGCCCCACCGCATTCCACAAGCTTCTCCGGCAAAATCCTGGGCAACCCCACCCACCAAGGGCGCCGGCGGTACCCAAAGGTAGCCAGGAATTGTCCCCCTGCATTCCGCAGCTTCTTACGGGCCAGATGGCCGTTGCCCGCCACACGGCCGGACAGGGTCTGGATCGGCAACCGGTCCCTCCACTTCCGAATGATCAGTTGCTCCGCCCGGTAAAAGGATGCAGGCAGCGATATTCGATTCTTGGCTTGGTGAAAGCAAGGGGAATCCACGACGTAACTCTGCAGCCCCCTGGCCTCGGCCTGCATACAGATATCCACGGCGTAGAAGAAGAACCATGCCAGGCTCTCATCGAATCGCAGGCCGGAGGATCGCCGGAAGCAGATAATGCACTCATCCAAGGTACGAACGCTGGCCGGCAGCGGAACGACTCCGCATAACTCACGGTCGTGCCGATAAAGGTGCGCGGCCAACTGTTCCTCTCTGGTTTGGCCAGCGCAGCCTACGACACCCCATTGTGGCTTTAAATACTCCAACTCGTCGATCCGCTGAGAGAAGTTCACCGCCCAAGCGGCCGGAAGCACGATGTCTTGATGGCAAAACACTAAGAGGTCGTTTTGGGCGGTATCAATGGCCGCGTTGAACGCGGCCGCGGCACTTGTAAAGCCACGCTGACAGTAGATCTCAAAATTGCTTCTGTTAGTAAACAGCGGAGAACTATTGAAATACCGCTCGTAGATAGTATCGTCACCCACAGGCACGACAAACGTAAGTGGCGTTGTCATATTGGAAGAAATCAGCGGAACCTCTTGCCCAAACCACAGTCGTATTGAGGGAATGCCGCCACGTCATAGCGCCGCTGCCGGCCGCATTGACCCCGTGCGGGAGACTGGGAGAGTTTCATTTCTTTACACCGACGTAAAGCAGGCGCGGGCTGAATAGTGCCGTCTCAGGCCCGCCCCGCTTGAAAAGGACGTGGAGGCCGCAATTAATCATGGCCTGGGGGACAGAACGAATCGCCATCAACACCCGCCCCACCGCATTCTGCGGCGGTATGAACATGTTCAGCGATAGCGTCCCGTAGGAGCCACAAAACTTCCCTTCCAACTCCGGCAGGTCGAACAGATGCTGAAAGTTCCCAGACTTTATCGTTTCGAAGTTGTGCCAAGTGAGCACTGACCTTCGGAAGAAAAGATACCACGCGTAATAAATGCCACGGAAATTTGGAACCTCAATTACGAGCGTCCCGCCTCGTTTGAGCAACGCCAAATGTGTCCGCACCACCGCGCCGGGGTCTTTGAAATGTTCAATGAAACCGCGAGACAGGACCACGTCGAACTGGTCCCGGAAGCGGCTGCAGAACTCATCCGAGAAGACATCCGCCTCAACCACGTTTTCCGGTTTCAGACCGTTCGCGGAGAACAGCGCACGATTCTTCTCCGCTCCTGACGGCGTGTATTCCACGCCGTACGGCTCGAATCCGAATCTCCGGTGCAGCTCGATCAGATTTGTGCCAGGCGCGCTGCCGATTTCCAATGCTTTCCGACCGATGCCTGGTGGGAGATGTTTCGGATAAAGAACCTCCCAGAGCAGCCATTCATCGTAGTCTCTAAACAGCTTGATCGTCTGCGCGCCCAGTAGCCGGCCAAACACGCCGTGGGCCCACGCCTTGGGACCCAGCGAATGCGCCTCAGCTTGGTAGGAGACTTCCCAGCGCTCCTGCGTGCTCAATCTGTCCTTGCTCCCAACCGACACTGCTTCGCTCGGCTTACTGGTTTTGGAATGAGATGCAGACACGCTAAACGTCGGCGGGAACGCCGCTGATGCCACCGATCTTAAGGATGTTCCTCGCCCTCAGCGCAACCGCGGAAAGCAACGAAACCGATGCCCGTCGGAGGTCTGAAAAAGCGGTGCTGAAGACGGCCAGCGAAATCGCACAACCGAGCACTGCCAAAGCGAGCGTGCTTGTTGGGCGAATTGCGGAGGACGCCTCCCTTGCCCCAAAGGCAGCCAGCGCCAAGGCCACCATGAGACCGGCTGGGTAGAGACAGTCACGGGCAGGCAATCCTTGTTTCCGCCTCAGGCGGACGAGCGAGGCACTCAGAGCCAGGGCTTCCCCAATTCCACCAGCTATGGCGACCCAGCAAAGGTCAAGTTTGAAGAGAACGATCGGCACCGCCAGGGCCAGTCCCGAGAGGCGCCACAGGTTCGCCGACAGGGTGTTGACGGTGTCACCAAGCGCCAAGGCGGCGCAGTTGGGTGCTCCGCGAAGAATCCGAAAGGCCTGGCCGATGGTTAACCAAGCAGCCAGAGACCCGGCGTCCCGGTACTTGGCTCCAAAAAGCAACGTGATCAACATTTCTCCCCCCAGAATCATGCCAACGATGAAGACCGCCCCGTAGGCCGCTAACCCTTGGTGAAATAGCGCGTAGTATCTCCGAAACCTTACCGGATCGTTTTGAGCGCCGGCAAAGATAGGCAGACCCACCGTACCAAAGATTTTGAAAATGGCAAAGCATGGCGTCATTGCCAGGGTGGAGGCCACAGCATAAACGCCCAGATCTGAAAGAGAATACGCTCCGGCGACCAGCGCCCGGTCGCCTTGGAAAATCCCGAACAAGAGGAAACCCGAAACAACCAATGGCCAGCCAAACCTGAGGTTTTGCCTCACAAGCCGCGCCTCCCAGCACAGCCCGTAGGTCCGTTCTGCCACCAAGTGCGAGGTCACCAACGAAAACACGGCCTTCAGCAGGAGCAAACTAACGATGGCGCGGTAATCCCGGAGCCAGGCCGCCACCGGCCAGGCGGCCAGAGTAATCACCACCTGGGGGACTGTGTCGGTCATCACCAAAGGTAGGAATTTCATGTGCTTCGACAGCCGGTAGTTCTCCAAGCTGGCGAAAGCCGCACAGAGGGGAATGATTGCCATGAGCATCAGCGCGCCCAAATGGTCCTGCATGCCAAAGCACCGCGCCAAGGGATAGCAGAGGATCACGATAAGAGCAGCGTCGAGCAGTCCCGTTAGCGCCTGTAGTGCTTGCGTGGTTTCTAAGAACTCCGGATTATCGCCTGTTTTGGACTGGATGACCTGTTGGCCGAAGGACATTTTCCCGGTCAGTTCAAAGAGAGAAACCACCAGCGCGAGAGTGGCTGCTATGCCAAAATCCTCCTTGCTTAGAAGCCGGGCCAGGATGATGTTCCTCAAGAACGCGCAGCCGTTGTTGATCACCTCCGCGCTGCCCAACAGCGACGAACCCCCCAGCATTTTCAGGGCGACTTTCATTCAAATGTCCGCGCCCACCGATTCAGTCAGCCTGCCGTAAGCCACCATTCTCCGAGATCCCATGCCCCGCTGCTTGGCCGGGCCGTTCCTGAAGAGGACCATACCTTGCCAGGAAACCCTGCAGGTCGTCTGACATCAGCAGCGGCGTGGCTAGCTTGATTTTTTCGAGGGGCCAGTCCCACCAGCGGATCGAAAGGAGAACCTCAATCACCTGTTCCTCGAATCGCTTGCGAATAGGTCTGGCAGGATTGCCTGTGACAATGGTGTAGGGCGATATGTCGCGCGTCACGACACTGGCGGCCCCGACCACGGCTCCATCGCCAATCGTCACGCCCGAGAGGATGATGGAGTTGACCCCAATCCAAACATCATTGCCGATGACGATGTCTCCCTTGGTGGCCGGCTGCTTTACTGCGCCGCCTGACTCATTGAGGACAAGGTCAAGCGGATACGTCGTGACCCAGTCCATGTGGTGTTCGCCGCCGAGCAAAATCCGCACGCCCTTGGCGATGGAGCAAAAGCGCCCAATCTTGAGCGTGGTGCCCCCATTCCACTTCATAATTTCGGGATTGCCATAGGTCCAATCGCCGATATTAAATTCTTTGTATTCCCCTTTCTGGTTGGTAAACGGCTGATTTGAACTCAGCAGATCTGTTAAGCCCGTCTTCCGGAGTAGCCTTTGCAATGCACGCTGCATTTGCAGACAAAAAACCAGCCGCTTACGTGACTGCACGCACCGTCTCCATGCTGATCATGGAGAGATTCATGGTTCGCAGGCGTCCGACACGGTGACGAGCAAACTCGCATCGAATTGGTGAACGCCCACGCCCAGCCCGGCGATGGAACGACCGGTGATTTGTGTGCCAGTCATACTCTGGTCATCGAGCAATACCTTGGGATGTGGCAGCTTAAATGGCGGAAATGTCACGCCGCGGCCGGTTCAAGGTTGTTGACCTGGTGCGATAAAGCAGGAGGGCCATCCTTCATGGCCCTCCCGGATCAAGGACCTGCGACGCGCAAGCGGGTAGGCGGACCGATCAGTCCGGTCGGGTTCACGCCTTTCGAAACTTCGTACGCCCCAATATCCCACGGGCCGATAGCTGGTCTGGGATTGCCGGCCAAATCATTACTGATCGCCAGCGCGGATAGGTTGGTCCCGGCTCCGATGGCGGGCGAACCAACCGCGAGCCGATAGTCATTTGCCCCGGCGTTGACGAAAACCGCCGAGAGATTCCTTTGGACGACGTCCCCAGGGCCAAAGGTATAGCCTGTTCTCGGGTCCTGCGCCCAACACAGGCCCGTCCACAGATTCCACCCCTCCACCGCGTTGGTGCGAATGTTTCCGCCAATGTTACCGCCGCCGATGATGTTGTTGTAGAAGTAGAACGTCGGCCCGTTCCCCACCTGCACGCTCGCGTTGCCGGGGTCACCAATCATGACGTTGTTGTAGAATTGGATGACGCCCGCCGACGATCCCCAGTCGTTCACCACGCCACCGTAGGGGGTGCAATCGAAGATGTTGTTGTAGATGAGCAGATTCGTGGATGCGGAAAAGGAGAAGGGGCGGTAGCCCAGGATAAACTGGTTGAAGGCAATGGTCGCCGAGGTGTCGTTGTAGGCCGCCAGCCCGTTGGAATGAATACCGATGATGTGATGCAGGCGGTTGTAGGTGACCTGATGGCCAAAGCCGGAGATATACATTCCCGCGCCGGGCAGGTGATAAATGGAGTTGGCTGTGAAGATGGAGTTGGTGCCGCTGGAGACAATGCCCCGATTCAGGCAATCGTGAATCACCAGGTTGCTTAAAGTTAGGTTATCGGACATCCCGAAGCTGACGGTGGCGGTGAGTGATTCCGGGCCGCGACAGAAACGGAACTCGTTATTGCAGAGGGTCAAATTCGTGACAAGGCCGTAGCCGTCAGGAATGGATGCGAATCCGCTGCCGCCGCCATAGCCGCTCTGGCCGTACGACGCCCCCTGGATGGTGAACCCCTGGAAGACCAGATTACGCCCATTCACCACGATCAACACGCCGGCGCGCCGGGAGATTTCCACGTTGACCGGCGTCGTTGGCCAGCACAAATAAAGCCGGTTCTCGTTAGTCTGCAGGGCCGTCTCGCCC
The DNA here is from genome assembly GCA_021780115.1 of bacterium. Lineage (GTDB taxonomy): Bacteria > Verrucomicrobiota > Verrucomicrobiia > Limisphaerales > JAJXZI01 > JAJXZI01. The sequence continues at coordinate 25,791 of JAJXZI010000196.1, forward strand.
GCCACGTCCAGAAAGGCGGGATGGTTCATGATCTTGTAGAATCTCTGGTTGTTCAGCGAATTGAGTCCGCCTGGAGTCGTGAGATTAAAAGAGATCGTCCCGGTGGCGGGGTTGTAACCGGTGATCGGTTTGATCTCAAACTCATTGCCACAGACCCAGGCGCAGATGAGACTGCCGGAGTAGAAGTTCGAGTCGCTTTGCGTCAGGAAGGCCGGATCCGTCACCTGGTTCGCGGTGAAATTGGCGCTGGCCACAGTGCGCATTTCGCTGGTTTGTTGCCAGATGACAAAGTCGCTGGGGTTGGGCTGCTGGCTGTTGAAAAATTGGTTGGTTCCGCTGTAGAGGAGCGTCCAGTAATCCATGTTCGGCGCGGGTGTCGTCCACCAGACGTTCGCATAATTGGTGTTGCCGTGGCAATCGGCGGCGTTGGTGCATTGGGTCCACGGCGTCGTCAGCAGTTCCGCTCCGCTCAGGAGGGCATTAGGGCTGCCCCAACCATCCCCCCGCAAGACAATCGGCTGAGCGGCCGTGCCGACGAAATCACAGCGGATCGCGCCGCGATACGTGACACCGCCCCGAAACAGCAGGGTGTCACCGGGCGCGGGCGTGGTGACCGATGCCGTGCCGGTCGCGTTGGGGTCTCCCGGACAATGCTGCCAGGCGGCATTGGTGGCCGTGCCACTGTTGGAATCCGCACCACCCACGAAATCAACGTAGTAGGTCGCGGCCTGGGTGGAAGCAGCCAGCAGCAACAAACCCAAGGAGAGGAGGGCAAAGCCATGTTTGCATCTTCCGCTAAGTCTTCCCGGGAACAGCAACTGTTTCAAATGGCGCATGGCGTCACGGGTAGCACCGCGTATGCCACAGTCAATACGAAAGCGAAACCCACGAGGAGGCGACGACGGCCAACGGAAGGCCCAAAGCGCGGTTTGCGAATGCCAGTTGGAGCAGGAACGGCCAGCATAAAACAACAGGCAACACGCGCCGCGGACGCAAGCAACTATCGATTGATCAAACATGCGCAACAGCGTCCAGAATCTGGCCGTGCTGTCAACAAATAAGGCGGTGAGCGAGGCGTGCTTCGGTAGGCTGCGGGCAGCGACAAGGGATCAGACTTGAACGAGCCGACGTCACATGGGCCGCAGACGGCGATTCGGCGGGCGTGGGCTGCGGTTCCTGGTCGAGGTCGGCAGCGGCCTCGGCCAAGGCGGCCGCCGGCTCTGGTTCAGCGCGGTTGCTGCCGATGGCCACCAAAGCCCAGAAGAGGAATTTGAGTTGGGGGCTGAAGATGAAGACGTTGGTGGTGGCGAACATGAAGACCAAGCAGGCCACGATGATGCCAGCCGGGAGGATTCGCTGCTGAGGGAGGCTGACGCGGTAATTGGCCAACAACTGAGCCATGATGGTCGCGAAGAGCGCGAGTTCCAGAGCCAACCCGACGACGCCCAACTCGATCAGATCACAGGCGAGGTTGTTGTCCCAACTCGTATAACCCAAGGCTTGCACGCTCGAACTCCAGCCCTCCTGGCCATAGAAATAGTGCTCCAGGTTCATGTGTTCGGTGCTCATCGGGCCGTAGCCGAAGAGCAGGCGTTCGGGTGACTTTTGGATCTCCGTCCAAGCGATGTCCCAAAGCTGCCAGCGGGTTTGGTACGAGTCGGCCTCGACTGAATCCTCGACAAAAGTCGAGAGCATCCGGTCACTGATGGACTCTCGGACACCAGGACGCCAGATCAGGACCGCAGCAGCCAGCAGCGCGGTGACCAGGAGCTTGCGACGCAGGCTGGGGCCGCCAAGTGCGGCGAGTCCTAAAACGGCGATGGCCAGCCCCAACCACGGGCCGCGGCTCGTGGAAAAGTAAGCCGCGGCAACCAGCAAGAGCAGGATGGCAAACATCACGCGCCGCGGTCTTGCGCCCTCGCGGAAGATGGACAGCGGGAGGGCCAGCGCGGCACCCATGACCATGGCGTAGCCCAGCATGATCCGATGCGAGTAAGTGGAAGTGATCATATTGCTTTGCTCTGGATGCACTTGGCTGGGGGGGACAATGTTTCCCAGCATGTTGACGCCGCGATACTTCTCGACAGCGGCCAGAACGGCAACCGCGCCCAGTCCATAACAAAAGCTGGTCAACAACGGGACGATGCTGGTTTCCGCCTGCACAAACCGGCTCATAATCACGTAAAAGAGGACGACCTCGATGCCGTACGAGGTAATCCCTTTGAGACCAGAGGCGAACTCGGTTCCAAGGAGAACGGAAACAAGTTGAGACAGGCCAAACAGGAGAAGCAGTCCCAGGTTTGGAATCGGCCGGGGTTTGCAGTCTGGAGTCCTGTACCGGATCAAGAAAACGAACGCGATCAGGATGAGGATCCGATGGACATTCAAGTACGCGATCCCCGTCTCGATTTTGATCCAGGTGGGGAGAAAGACGAGTAATCCCAGCACCCAATGCACGCCGGCCGATATATCCTTTTGGAACTTGTAGGTTACCCAGGCGGATATCAGGAGGAGCAGGATTACCGCATAGGGATTCATGACGAAGGTGTCTGGTCTGAAATGAAGTCCGCCGAAGTATGCAGCCGAGAAGCGCGTCGGCTCCACAATGCCTGTTTTAGCCGGGCCATTTGCTCTCGCTTGAGAAAGGCGACCAGTTCATCGGAGGCGTCGCGTTTCGCGCCGGAAACCCAGAGCTTCCCGTAGCCAAACAACCGGATGAACACGCTGAGAACCAAGGGCGCCTCGTGCCAGCGCCGCACCGCTTTTGCCAACGCGAACAGGGGACGTGTGCCGGTGTGGTATTCGGTGAGGCCAGCGCGATAACATATCCGAACGGCCGTCCGCCCGCTGGCTGAGTCCACGGGTTTGTGGTGATAGAATGGGAGATCGGAGAAGGACCGGGTTTCCCAGCCTTTCATCCGGGCGGTCAACTCGGCCAGGGAATCCACCCCGCCCACCGAGACCGGATGATACCCTCCGATGGCTTCGTAACATTCGCGACGGAAAAACTGCACAGCGCCGACGGCATGGTTCAAGTTGATCGTGATCATCCTGAAACCGTCGGGGGTCTTGTCCCAGCAGACGCCGCCAGCTACGCCGAGTCGCGGGTTGCGTCCCATCTCCCGCAGCATTCGCTCGTAGTAGCCCGCCTCGAACGTCACGTCGGCGTCCAGGTTGCCCACGAAGGCGAAATCGAGGTGGCGGAGGGTTTCGTAGCCGGCCTGGAATGCCCTGGCCTTGGAGCCGAACCCTCGCTGCCGACTCCCGTCCACCTGGAGCAGACAGATAAAGCGGTTTTTGCCCGCAGCTTCACTGACGATGGCGTCGGTGGCATCCGTCGAGTCGTCACTGACGACGACCCAAGCAAGCGGCAGGATCGTCTGGGCAAGCACCGATTCGATGACACCGGGCAGGTAGGCGGCTTCGTTGCGCGCCGGCGAAACCAAGACGTAGGCCGATTTCATTTCAAGGGCTTTTCGTGCTGGAGCAACCGCTTGCGCCACGAGGTCTTCAGGCGTTGCTCCCAACGCGTCCGACCGAGCCACGACTTCAGCCGCCGGGCCGGCCCCTCGAGGGAGGTCCGCGCCAAGTTCAATGTCCGTCCGCGCAAAGACGGCGAAAAAATCCTCACCTCCGCCTCTGTCCAGGATTGATCTCCGAAGCGCTGTTTATAGAGGGCGTCCCCCAAACCGAAGTCCACCGCTTGGACTCGCTCCGCGCACAATTGCTCCACCATCCGCAGGAACACAACCGTCCCCAGCTCGTAATCCCGATAGGCCGGATCGTATCCGGTAACATCCGAGAAGAACACATCCTTGTAGCGTCGCCCCATCCAGAAGGCGCAGGGCCGGTTCGACAGGTATAAGACATAAGCGCGGAGCCAGCCGCGGCCGGCCGCGAGCGCCAGACGGCGCGCTTCCGCGGCGTCGTTCCTGAACCCCACCCCCAGCCGGCGTTGGTAGGTCTTGCTGGCCACGGCTTCGACGTCGTTCATCAACTGATCGAGAGACCACGCGGGGCCGAAGCTGCGAAGCGAGACCTGGCCGGGAAAATCCTGTTCAAGCTGCTTCTCTATCCGACGCGCCCAGTAGCGGTGTTTCTTGTTCAGGCGTTGCAGAAACTCGGCCTGGGTGGCCGGCAACGCGGTCTTCCAGTGCCGTTGTGGTGAGACTAGATGGTCGCGGCAGAAGAATCCAGGAGAGCGGGTTACGAACTGAAAGAGGTGAGAATCGGTGGACAGGAGGTTAAGGAGGGCCACATCCACTTTCTTGAGCTTGAGCAAATGGACCAGCTCGCTGAAGACCAGCGCCGCCAAATCGGGAGAAGCACAATTCAAGACCCCGCCGTGCAGGATACTCAACTGGCGCACCTGGCCCAGGCCGATCGTCAGGTAGCCGAGCCGACATCGGAATTGTTGCTCGCCGATCCGCCCCAGGACCATGGCTTCAGGCGAGCCATCGCGTTCCAGAATCAGAACACACGGACCGAGCACGTCCGGCTGGCTCTGACACCATTCGACGTACGCGTCCAAGTCGGTGTTCGGATGCCACTGGTGGCTCTCCCAGAAGGGGCGGTACAGTTCGAGTTGCTCGTACCGGTCGGCCACCACAATCTTGAGATCGTCCGACATGGACCTCAGGCGCGGGCTGGCCCGCGCAAAGCGCCAACCAAGCCAGATGCCAGCAGCGAGCGGATCGAATTGACCAGCGAGGGCAGGCGCTGGCCAAGGGCCGCCTGCCGGGCTGCGCGGTGGGTCATTGCGTCCCGGACCGCAGCACAAACTTCGGCTCCATCCGCGACACGCAAGTCAACCACTCGGACCGCCGCCCCGACTACCTCCATGACCCCGGCAAATTTGTCGCTGTAGGCCAGGGCCACCGTCGGAACGCACTGCGAAGCGGCGCCAATGCAAGCATGCATTCTTGATCCAACGAACAAGTCGCAGGCCCCGATGAGGGACTTGATCTGCCGGTGGGTGAAATCGCGGTCCACGAACAGGACCCGGCCCGGATCGGTCCGTTCGAATTCAGCCTGAAGCTGACGACAGAGAGTAGTCTCGTTCTCCTCGTTAGCCAACTCTCCCCCCACATGGGGGATCAAGAGCACAGAAGCATGCAGATCGTTTATGGCGAAGGTGATGAGGGCATGGGTGAGTCGCGGATAATCCTCGCGCAGGCCGAACATGTTTCTGCCCGTGTAGCCTCCCATGTAGAGGAGCTTGCTGATGTTCAGGCCCAGCAGCGGGCGCGGATGCTGGAGCGCTCGGAGGGATGACAGGATCGCTGGATCAAGCGGTTCCGGAGTCATGGTGAAACCGAGGTCCGGCAGCACTTCAACGGGTAAGTATGACGGCCCGGTCAGGCGCCGGACGGTACTGACTCCTTCGGTGTCCCGCGAGCACACACACCGGGCTCGTCTGAGTATGTGACGGGCAAGCCAGCGGGAGAGCCGACGCTTGAAGGGTCCGTAGGTTTGCGGCAGCAAGATCAAGGGCTTACCCAACCAGAGAACCAAGATTTGAGGCAGGGCGGTGTACAACATTCGCCTCAGGCCATAGATGTCGCTGAAACTATCCCCCCCCGCGAGGGACAGGCAGGCTTCAGATTCAAGCACAGCCTTCAGCCACGGGTTCCGTGCCAGCAGCCTGCAGCGCAGCCCGGGAAAAGGAACCAACCGGGCCAGGGCAACCAGGACGAGGAGGCGAAAGATGTTGTTGCGCAGGTAAAGGCGCCAACTGAAGCGCAAGTTAACCAAGCGGAGTGTGGTCATGCCCGACGAAGTGGCCTCAATCCATGCGGCCGGGTCGCGGGCATAGTCAAGCACCCGAATTTCCAAATCTCGGTGCTGGTGGAGCAGACACTCGACGGCGCCGCTGAGGAGCACCCGAACACCAAAATTCGGAGTTTGGGGATTCACACCCAGCAGGCATACTACGGGCCTCCGGGCGTTGTTGGCGGTACCCGCTGTCATCGCAGGTCCGGATTTCAAGCGCAAGACAAGCAAGGAATCGCGTTCAATGACGAACGCGGCCAGAGGAGGCCGGACCGGTGCCACAACTCGAGGGTGAGGAGGCAGAAGATTTCGCGGGAATGTCGGCCCTGGCGGGCGTTGGCGTGGAGCAGGCGCGCGACTGCGCCCTTCCGGAAATAGCCCCGCGACCGGGCCTCGGGAGAAAGCAAAACGTCCTCCACCGGTTGCCTGAGTCCGTTGCGCAGCCAACTGCCGTAAGGGACAGGGAATCCGGCTTTCTTCCTCCTCAAGATTTCTTCAGGCAGCACCCGGGCGAAGGCGGCTTTGAGCACGCGCTTGGTTTCCCGGCCCTTCACCTTGAACTCCTGGGGCAGGGAGGCGGCAAATTCGATGACACGGTAATCTAGAAGCGGCGCGCGAACCTCCAGGGAGTGGGCCATGCTCATCCTGTCCACCTTCACCAGGATGTCGCCGGGGAGATAGGTCTTGATGTCGGTGTAGAGCATGCGGCTCGCATTGTCCGCCCCCTTCGTCCGCTCCCAGAACTTCAGGGTATGCTCGGCCGGATCGTAGCCGCTGCAGCTCCGGCGGAGCCTGTCCGACAAGACCGCTGCCAGCGCGCCGTCGCCGATAAAACTGTTCGTGCCGTAGA
>JAJXZI010000180.1 GCA_021780115.1 bacterium
AAGCAGGAGGGGGACGCTGCGTTCCGCTTGGGTCCAGAACTGGAAAGCTGCCTTGGCGCGAAGTTTGTCCCGCCGGTCGCGAACTTCGGCGCGGTCGAGGCTGTCGCCCAACTCACGGTGATAGGCGGAAACGGCTTGTCCCAGATTCCAAGCGGCATCCTCAGCGAACTTAACGCCCTTTTCGTAGCACCGCTGGCCCGTAGATTGGAGCATGGCGGCAGGAACGGGGTAAACGGCTTCGATGACGTCGAGTATCTTGTTGTTGCCCGCAGCAACCACGCCTCCGACCCACAGGTCGAATGGTGTGTCCGCATCGAGGTTGTTGAGGGCGAGTGGCCCGCCGTTGGAGTTCGCGGCCACAGTCTTGACGGTAACGGCGTTCAATTCTCGCCACGGGGATTTCTCAATTGAGGCGCTCACCAGGAAGCGTTCTGGTTTGCCTTTCAGCTCGCGGACAACCACCGTTGCGCTGGATTCACGAACCTCCGGCCACGACGGGTAGTCCAAGCCATTCGCCAGCAGCAGACCCTGGTCCTCGTCGAGCCGAATTGCACGGCTGAGAGGAACGAGTCGGCCGAGGTAGGTTTCAGTGGCTTCTGCGACGGCTTCTTGGTCTTCGGGTGAAGTGGGCATGCTTTCCCAAATGGGTTTCCCCCAGCCTTTGATGCCTGGCAACTGCACCACCTCGTCACGCGGACAGAGGTTCAGGACACTTGTGGCCAGCAGGTGTGCGGCGCGGGGGAAAGCGTGGAGCATGTTGGATGGAAGGCAGGGCGCATGGGCACTCTGACCCGGTGCCGGCTTCGGATACTTCGTCCAACCGATGGTGGGTATTGCGTTCCACAAGGCGACACCGATGGTCCCGCACGGTGAGAAACACTGAAACGTCAGGAGCATCAAGGCGAGTTGCTGTGGCGTGAACCGGCGGTCCCCGCCGCCGGAGTTGTCGAAGAGTGTGGGATTGTTTCCCGTGGCCAGCGCCAGATCGAGTTTGCTCACGGAGTTGCCTTCGTCATCGCCAGCCTTCGTGCTGACCAAGTTCGCAACCTGAAGAAACCGCGGGCCATCGCCAAACAATTCAAAGGCAGCTTTCCATTTCCTGAGATACCTGGCGGCTTCGGCGGGTAAGCGGTCGAGACACGTTGCCCAATCGTCGCGGTCCGCTGGGCCATCGAGAGCGGCATGGGCCACGCACAGCAGCAGCCGCATGAGGGCGATGCGTTCATGCGGGCGCACGGCGAGGTCGCGGATATCGCGGCCCCGCAGAAATGCGTCCGCCAGGCTGACGGAGCCAGCCGCGCCGTGGCTCCAGACAATCGGAATCCAAGGGTCACTCGAAAGATTCATAATCCGCTTCCTGGTTTCGTTGGTAGGTGGGTTTCGGTTTTAAAGGAATGGTCACGCCTTCATCCGGGTGCCACTTCAGGCCCGATGGCTCGCCCTGACCGGGCCAGAAAATGTCGCCGTCGCGGACCAGCCCCAGCGCGCATTCGCCCGCAACGTGGAGACGAAGCCACGCGGGCGTAGCGCGCAGGGCGGGTGCCACCGCATAACGCGGCACGCGAACGAGATTCCAGTGGATGGCTTTGGCAGCAGGGAAACTCCACTCACGGTCGTCAGCGTCGATGGTGTCGCCGTTTAGCAGCGTGGCGCGGGTGCGGCCCTTGACGGAGAGTTCGACTTGGCTGGCGAGGAGGAGCGGGACGGAGGGGCGGGAATTGATTCGCGTTTGCACGCCTTCTTCATCCGACAGCGCGGGCTGGTTCCACACATTGGTGTTATTCAGGGCCAGTTGCCGGAGGCGGTTCTTGGAATGCTCCATTTCTTCGCGCAGGGCCCGCCAACCCGGCGGCTCGTCTTGTCCCTCCGCATAGGTGGCTTCGAGCAACGGCCGGATGTCCGAGGGCAGAGTGATGTGCGTCCGGTCCCGCCAGATTTCGAGCGAGCGTAGCAGGACATAAGGCGCATAGACATAGGCGCTCGGACCGAGCGCGGCTTTCAACTCGGCGGCATCGGCTTGATTGACATCCAACACTGCGAGCGGAGCAGGAAGGTGAACAATGAACTCCGCCGCCGCGCCGCGTGGCCGGGGGCGGTCGTGTCGCCACAACCGGCCCAGGCGTTGCAGAAGCATGTCGGTGGGGGCGAGGTCTGTGATCAGGAAGTCGGCGTCAATGTCCACGCTCTGTTCCACTACTTGCGTGGCGACCAGCACGCAGCCGGCAGGGCGGCTGGCGCCGTCTTTGCCAAGATGACGCAGCCAATCGGTTTCCAGTTCTTCGCGCCGGAAAAGCGGGAAGCGCGAGTGGAGCAGCGCCACCGGCGGGCCGCCTTCGCAGTTGCCGCTGCGGAGCACACGACAGGTGTCTTGGGCTTCGCGCACCGTGTTCCGCACCCACAGCACGCATTGTCCGGCAGCGGCCCGCGACAGGACGTGCTCGGCGACGGCCACCGGTTCTTCCGCCGAGGTTGTCACGCGAACCGAGCGCGGCGGTTCGGCAGGAAAGTGAAGCTCTTGTGGAGGCTGGCCTTCACGACAGGCGGTGAGCAGCGGATAGGCGCCGCTGAGCGAGTGCGGCACTTCACTGGCGCTCTCCATGAGTTCGCGCCGCCGGGCCGCTGTGAGCGTAGCGGACAGGATGATGACGATGCAACGAAGTTCACGGAGGCGGCGGACCAGTTCCTGGAGCAACGTGCCCGTGTAAAGGTCGTAACTATGCACCTCGTCGAGGATGACCACCTTTCCGGCCAGCCCGAATTGCCGCACAAAGAAATGTTTCGCCGCCACGATGCCAAGCAGGGCCTGGTCAATCGTCCCGACGCCGTAAGAGGCGAGGAGAGCGCGCTTGGAGGAAGCGAACCAGGATCGGCCTGCGACGGCGTGGTCGTCGGCTTCTTGTTGATCGCTGGCTTTCGGATCGCGGAACGTGGACGCGCGCAAGGCCGGCGGCGGCTCCTGGTTGTGGAGCCAGGAAGTGCCGTGCGCGAGGCGGAGACGCCGGGCGTCCGGCTCGGCATCGGCACAGGTGAGGAAGGCCGCGACGCGCTCGTAAATGCGGTTGCTCGTGACTTGGGTTGGGAGCGCAAAGTAAAGCCCGCCGGCTTCCCCGCGCTCTATGAGTTGATACGCGGCAGCGAGAGCCGCTTCGGTCTTGCCGCTGCCCATTTGGGCTTCGATGAGGTAGAGGCCGGGCGCGGTGATGTGTTGCATCGCGGCGGCCTGGAGCGGACGCGGCCGGGGACAGGCTGGAAAGAGAGCGTCAAATTGAAGTGATTTGTGGAAACGGGCCGGATGCCATCCGGTTTGCTGCACGGCGTCGCGGGCGAGTCGTTCCGCGGCGTCCGCCAGCCCGCCCTCGGCGCGGAAGAAGTTCTCGTCCGAGCCAATCCAGTCGGCCACCGTGATGAGACCGGCGACGAACCAAAGCAGTGCCTCGAAGGGCGACGGCTGAACGGGCAGCAGGCCGAAGCGAGCGATCAATTCGTCGAGCAGTTCCAGGCGGGCTTTCTGCCAGTCCGGGCTGCATTCGCAGTCGCCCACTGGAGCATTGACGCGCCTGCCCTTGATGCGGCCGTGATGCGCGCCAACGATGGCGGCCCAAGGCTCGAGCTTGGAGCTGCCCAGTTTCTTCTGCAACGCCCACTGGCTGACGCGCGCATGATCGGATTCGTGGTTGGCCCAATCCTCCCTGCGCGCCAAGTCTTCGAGCTTGTTCAGAACAAGCCAGGATTCACATTTGCGCTGAAATCCCGGGGAGATTTTCCCGACATCATGTGCTGCGGCGAGTGCAGCGGCGCCGGGCGGCAGCAGCTCTTGCAGCGACTTCGGCAGCCGCTCAATCAGCGCCGCCGCCACGCAGCCGACATTGAGGCAATGGTCTCGGACGCTGATTCCGGGGCGCCCGTCCGGCAGTGTCTTCGCCCAAAAATGAATTCGTTCCCGATCCATCTGGCCCCATTGAAACACGAAAGCTTCGTCAAATACGCTCCATTCCTGACGACAAGTCAACACTACTATTCTTGGTGGAAATCATTCGTGAATCAGCGATTGCCTTTGGCAAAACGGCGAGTAGGATCACGCCTCGAACTCAGCGGCCAGTCTGCCATGTCCTCGGCTCCGGACGAATCGACGGTCAGGAAGCGGCGCTCGCGCGTGCTCCTGCTTGGTCCGTCGCCGCTGGGTTCGGCGGCGCCGTCGTGCGCCTGGGCTGGATGCAAACTGCATTTTCAAATTGACCTCCAGCTTGGCCGCCGTAACGCTGCCGTCCAGTCAGCGGTCAACTACTAATCGCGTATGTTCGGATTCCTCCGCCCCAAACCGGCCCACGTCCTGGACCACTGGTACGTCCCCATTCCCGGCTTCCAAACGCCCGCCCAGGATTTCTATGCGGGGATTGAAGCGGAACTCAAGGCCCGCGAGGTCCCGGGTCTCGCCACCGCCCGCGTCGATTTCGCCGAAGGCGGGCTGCTCTCGGCCAAGCGCACCTACCTGCGGCTGACGCGCGAGCGCCTGGTTTTCGACATCTGCGCGGCGCCCTTCGGCACGGAGTATTTCTTCTCCTGCCGGTTCGCCGAGTTTCCCGCCGTCGTCCCGCTCTGGATGCTGCTGGTCCTCTTGGGCGTTCTGTTCGTGGTTTTCTTCACGGGCCTGGCCTTGTTTGAGCAGGTGTTCGGCTTCATGGGCGTGGTGCTTTTTCCGTTTGCCTGTCTGGCGATGCTTCTGCTCGCCCTCTACGCCATGCGCAATGCCGAGGGGATGGGTATCAAAGACCTCGATACCGCGCTCCTTAACATCCCGATTCTGGGCGCCGTGTATCGGGCCTGGTTCCGGCGGGAGACGTATTACCGCGAGGACACCCGCCTCATGTATTTAACGGCCGTCACCGAGGTTGTGAAAGAGAAGGTCGAGGCGATCACCGCCGCCAGGGGCGTGAAGCTCCTGCGGTATCAGGAGCGCAGCCCGCTTCTCGGCGACCTCTACAAGCCCCGCCCGGTGAGCCTCGGCGACAAACAGGTGCCCGTTCAGTGATCCGATGTCCTGGGTCGAGGAAAAGCTTTCGGAACAGTTCCACCGCTGGGAGACGCGGGGCCGGGGCTGGCAAGTGTATGGCGAACCGGTCGCCCCGGAACCGCCGTTCCGCCCCTTTCTCGGCCATTATCTTCCTCCGCAACCCCCGATTGACGACGGCCGCAAGCCGACCGCGCTCAGTTCTTTCTGGGAGGGGTTGACCGGCGGACCGAAGCCGCCGCCGGTCCTGCCGCCCGAAGACGAGGAGCCGGAACCGGAGCCGCTCACCCGCGAACCGCTTGTCGAACTGCAAACGCTCCTGCCGGCCGATCTCGACATCCCGCGCGAAGCCTTTGAGGAATTTCTGGGGAGCCTCCATTTGTGCCGCGAACCGGTGGCCTTCGAAATCTTGGGTCAACCTGACCGCATCGCGGCTCAATTCGTCGCGCATCCCAAAGACACCCCAATCGTGCAGCAGCAACTCCAAGCGTTCTTCCCCGACGCCGGCTTTCTGCAACAGGAGGGCAGCTTGGAGAAGGCTTGGAACGACGGCGAGTCGGCCGTCGTCGAGTTCGGTCTTGGCAAGGAGTTCATGTTGCCGCTGGCCTCGGTCCGGCTTGACCCGTTTGTGGGGATTACCGGCGCGCTCGCGGAACTGCGCGCGGGCGAACTGGGCCTCTTCCAGGTCCTCTTCCAGCCGACACGCCATCCCTGGGCGGAGAGCATCCTCCGGGCGGTGACGGATGACGCCGGCGCGCCGTTTTTCATGAACGCGCCGGAGTTGGTGCGCCATGCCGAAGCGAAGGTGGCCGGGCCGCTCTACGCCGCCGTGGTGCGGATGGCCACGCAAAGCCCGGACTTTGACCGAGCCTGGGAGATCGCCCGCAACCTGGCCGGGTCGCTGCGCGTCTTTGCCCTGCCGAACGGCAACGAACTCATCCCGCTCAGCAATGACGACTATCCCTTCGAAGACCACGTGGCGGACGTGCTACGGCGCCAGTGCCGGCGCTGCGGGATGCTCCTCAACAGTGAGGAACTGATCGGTTTCGTCCATATCCCGCAGGCGGCAGTGCGTTCGCCCAAGCTGGCGCGCCAGGCAGTTAAGACCAAAGCCGCGCCCAAGGCCGTCTTGGGCCATGCGGGACTCTATCTGGGCGAGAACGTCCATGCCGGCAAAACGGTGCCTGTCGTCCTCACGCCGGAACAGCGGGTGCGGCATATCCACGTCGTGGGGGCGTCCGGGACCGGTAAGAGCACGTTCCTTTTCAACTTGATCCGGGCCGACATTGAGAGCGGCCAGGGCGTGGCGGTGCTCGATCCTCACGGCGATTTGGTGGACCGGGTGTTGGGGATCATCCCCGAAAGCCGGGTTGGAGACGTGGTGCTGCTGGACCCGGCGGATGAAGAAAGCTGCATCGGGTTCAACATCCTCTCGGCCCATTCGGAGTTGGAGCAGCGGCTCCTGGCTTCGGACTTGGTGTCCGTCTTCCAACGCCTCTCGACCTCCTGGGGCGACCAGATGGGGAGCGTCTTGCAGAACGCCATCCTGGCCTTCCTCGAAAGCCCGAAGGGCGGGACGCTCGCGGACCTGCGACGGTTTCTTTTGGAACCGGGCTTCCGGCAGCGGTTCCTCCAGACCGTGACCGACCCGGAGATCGTGTATTACTGGCAGCACGGCTTCCCGCAGCTTGCGGGCAACAAGTCCATCGGGCCGGTCCTGACGCGGCTCGAAACCTTTCTCAGCCCCAAAGCCATCCGCTACATGGTCTCGCAGAAGGCGAACCGGCTGGATTTCGGGGCCATCCTTGATACCGGAAAGATATTCCTCGCCAAGCTCGCCCAAGGGCTCATTGGCCGGGAGAATTCCTACCTGCTGGGCACGCTCCTGGTGGCGAAGTTGCAGCAGTTGGCGATGGCGCGCCAGGCCCAGGCAGCGGCCGTCCGCAGAGACTTCTGGCTCTATGTGGACGAATTCCACAACTTCATCACGCCGAGCATGGCGGAGATTCTCACGGGCGCCCGCAAGTATCGGATGGGATTGATCCTCGCGCACCAGGAATTGAGGCAGTTGCAGCGGGATTCGGAAGTGGCGGGGGCGGTCATGTCCAATCCCGGCACGCGCGTCTGTTTCCGTGCGGGCGATGATGACGCCCGAAAGCTTGGGGACGGCTTCGCCTTCTTTGAAGCGCGCGATCTCCAAAACCTGGAAACCGGCCAGGCGATCTGCCGGGTCGCGCGGAGCGACTGGGATTTCAACCTCACCGTGCCGTTGCCGGAGGAGCCGTCCGAGGAGGAGGCCGCCCAGCGGCGGATCGAAGTCATCGCCGCGTCGCGGAAGCAGTATGGGACGCCGCGGAGCGAGATTGAGGATTCCCTCTGCAAGGCGGCGCAAGCAGAGGAAAGACCGGGGGCGCCCGAAACAGGAAAACCGAAGGTCGAACCGGCACCGCCGCAACTCGCGCCAGCGAAGCCGACCGAGGCGGTACGCGATCAGGCGCCGGTCGCACCGGCTGCGCCCGCGCCGCACATCGAAGCGAAGCCTGTGCTCGAAGCGAAGACGCCGCTTAAGCAGCCCGCCGACCTGGGCCGGGGCGGCGCGCAACACCAGGCCATTCAGCGCCGGATCAAAGAGGCTGCCGAAGCCCTGGGTTTCCGCGGCACGATTGAGAAGGAAATCCTGGGCGGCCAGGGCAGCGTGGATTTGCTCTTGGAGCGGGCCGACCAAATCATCGCGTGCGAGATTTCCATCACCACAACCATCGATCACGAGGTCGGCAACGTGGCCAAATGCCTCAAGGCCGGGCTGCCACAGATCGCGGTGATCTGCGTGGATGAGGAGCGGCT
>JAJXZI010000048.1 GCA_021780115.1 bacterium
CACGGGGCCACAATTGCTCCAAGCAGCGGCCACCGCTTTCGCCACTATCTCCACCGCCGACTGCCGGGGCTTCTTTTTACACGCCCAATACGCTATATGATTTATGGAAGTGCTCTAAAGTAATGTTTTGCCCTTTCCAAAACACGCGCTGAGGAATGCCCGTTCTCGGCTACTTTCTTACGGATGTTGTGGGCTATTCGATTGCGCGTGTTTTGTACGTGCTCACGCCGGTAGCTTTGATTCAGCTCGTCAGCAGATGGCGAGGAAGCGCTACGAACCAGTTGATTCTGACACTTGCCAAAAGAGTTGAAGAAGCGAAAGGCGATGGCTAACCAGAGGATGGAGTGAACCCTGCGATGACGCTTCAGTTGACATGTGAGAGCCAGAGGCGCAGGGTCACTCATCCTTGTCGTTAGTGAGCGGTGGACGATTGGTTGCCCAAGGTGACATCACGCTCTGGAGACATAGTGAAGTTAACTCCTGGGACAACAGACTCCGGGACTCTGCTCCCTGACGGCCATGAGTCAAGCGCTTTGCCTCAACCGCCCAGCCGACCGTAACGGCGAATCTCCGGCCAGAGCCACGCCACGGCGAGCACCACCAGGAGCGTGCCCGCGCCGCCGGACACGACCGAGAAGACCGGCCCAAACCAGTGCGCGACCACGCCCGATTCGAAGCCGCCCAGTTCATTGGACGTGCCGATGAACAGGCTGTTGACCGCGGACACCCGGCCGCGCTTTTCGTCGGGCGTCAACAGTTGCACCAGCGTGTGCCGCACGACGACGCTGACGTTGTCCGCCATGCCGCAGAGAAAGAGCATCGCCCAGGAAGCCCAGAACCATCGGGAAAAACCGAACCCGATGGTCGCCAGGCCGAAGCCGGCGACCGCCCACAGCAAGGTGCGTCCGGCTTTTTGCAGCGGCGGCCGGTGCGCGACAATCAGCGCCGAGAGCAGCGAGCCCACCGGCAGCGCGGCCTGGAGGAAACCGAGTCCGCTGGGCCCGGCGTGGAGGATGTCTTTCGCGTAGATCGGGAGCAGGGCCGTCGCGCCGCCCAGCAACACCGCGAACAAATCGAGCGTGATGGTCCCGAGGATGAGCCGGGTGGCAAAGACAAAGTTGAACCCCACCGCCAGGCTGGCCACGGACATCGGCGCGCGGACCATGGGTTGTTTCTCATAGCGCACCAGGCCCAGCAGGGTCAGGTACGTCAGCGCCGCGGCGGCATTCAACCCATAGACCGTGGCGGCATGATGAGTCAGCGCGATCAGGGCGCCGCCCGCCGCCGGCCCCGCCACAGAGGACAATTGAAAACTGCCGGTGCTCCAGGCCACCGCGCGGGGAAACCACTCGCGCGAGACCAGTTGCGGCAGGAAGGACGCGCTCGCTGGCCAAATGAACGTGCGGGCGGTACCGGCCACGAAGAGACAGGCGTAAATCCAGCCCGGCGAGGCGCGCAGGGCGGACACCACCGCCAAGCCGACACTGGCAAGGGCGGAGAGGGCCGTCATCCAGAGCATGATGTGCTTGCGGTTGTGATGGTCCGCCAAGTGTCCCGCCGGCAGGGTGAACAGGAACATCGGTGCCATATTGCTCAGCCCCACCAAGCCGAGCGCCAGCGCCGAATGGGTCCGCTCGTACAGCTCCCAGCCCACCGCCACAATGAGCATCTGCTGCCCCAGCGACGCGGCGAAGCGCCCCGCCAGGTAAAGAGCGAAGTTGCGGTCCCGCAGCACGGCATAGGTCTCCTCGGCCGCACTCATGGGTGGCGGCACGGTGGATTCCAATGACTCCGGGGCGTGGCTCATGCAGATTGCGGAACAGAATTTAGAAGAGTTTTGCCGGACGTCGAGTCGCCAGCCAGGAGCGCCCCGGAGGTTCACCTGACGACGCTGGTTGCTTTCTGCTCGACTCTGCGCACCCGGCTGCAGACACACTCCGCTGTGCGCATCTGCGTGATCTTCAATCCCACGGCGAAGGGGGACAAGGCGCGCCGCTTCCGCCGGCACCTGGCGGAGATCGGCGCCGACGCCACGCTACGGCAGACACGCGGGCCGAACCACGCCAGCGCCCTCGCCGCCGAGGCCGTCCGCGAAGGGTTTGATCTCATCGTGGCCGCCGGCGGCGATGGCACCTTGAACGAGGTGCTCAACGGCATCACGGGCGAGCCGGCGGGGTGCGAGCGGACGCGCCTGGGCGTGCTCCCGCTGGGCACCGTCAACGTGTTCGCCCGCGAACTGCGCCTCCCGCTCGGCCTGCGCGCCAGTTGGGAGACGATCCGGCGCGGCCGGGAGCAGAAGATTGACCTGCCGTGTGTCGAGTTCGCCGGCGCGCAGGGCAAAGCCATCCGCTACTTCTCGCAGCTCGCCGGGGCGGGACTGGATGCCCGCGCGGTGGAGTTGGTGGACTGGAATGCCAAGAAGATGATCGGCTACCTGGCCTACGTGCTGGCGGGGCTGAGGGCGCTGCGCCAAGCGCCGGCAAAAATCACCGTCAAGACCGGTCACGGCGAACTGATGGGGGAAACGGTCCTGCTCGGCAACGGCCGGCTTTACGGCGGCAACTTTCGCGTCTTCCCGGAGGCCGGCTTGGGCGATGGGCTGCTCGATGTCTGCGTCTTCCCGCAAATGCGTTGGGGGACGTTGTTCTGGTGTACGCCGAGCGCGATGGTTCTGGGCACTCTGCCCGCGCGAGCCGTCCGCCGCGTGCAAGTTGCCACCGTCACACTGCACAGCGCGGCGTCCGTGCCTCTCCAGGTGGACGGCGAGTTGGTCGGACACCTGCCGGCCACCTTCTCCGTGGCGCGACAAGCGTTGCGCGTGGTCGTGCCCTGACCCGCGGTCAGAGCACGCCTCCCCGGCCAGCCGGTTGAAAGCTCCGCGAGATTTCGCCGCTCCAGCTTGACGCCGGAACCGGTCTTTCGTAGGTTCTGCCGCGTCCCATCGCGGGGGCGTAGCTCAATTGGTTAGAGCGCTGCCCTGTCACGGCAGAGGTTACGGGTTCGAGCCCCGCCGCTCCCGCCATTTCCACTATTCTGCCCCTCCGTGACAGGCAGTGTCAGAACGTCGCTTTCTCCAGTATTGACAAGGGTATTCTCCCGTTTGCCATCGGCAGGACTTTGTGCCTCCGGGTGCCGTGTTCTGACTGCCCGCGCCTAAATTTTGTGAGGCTCCTTGTGAGGGTTGCTCTCCATACGTGGGCAGCGCGTCAATCGCCGACCACGTGCCGAGCAGGTTTTCGTCCGTGTAAATCTTGTCCGTGAGCCTCCGATCACTGTGTCGCATCAGGGTCATCGCCACTCGGCTGGGCACCCCTCCTCGCGCCAGATTCGTCCCGAACGTTTTGCGTAGCGAATGGAAGTCGGCTACCCGGCCAAGCGCATCGCGGTACGCGATCCCCGCCTTATTTAGGTCCCGCCGCAGTCGCTCGATCCTCGGGAAACGCGGAAACACTTGCTCCTCATTCCGACCATTTGACCCGCGCAGTTCGCGCAATGCATTTACCAGTTCGGGATGCAGCCGCATCGCCGCTGCTTTCCCGTTCTTCGTTGTCGCCGCGCGGACCTGGACGAATGGTGCTTCCGAGTCCAAGAACACATCACTCCACTTGAGTTCGCTCAGTTCCGACCGTCGCAGGCCCGTATGGACTGCCATCAAATAAACGGCCTTCCGCTCGCCAGCCACTGTCAATAGCCGTCGCATTTCGCCGTCGCTGAATGCACGCCGTTGACGGGTTTCGCGCCCCTGCATGTTGACCTTTTCCACCGCATTCAACGGGTTTGACCCGACACGCCCCTGCTTGATCATCCAGTTGAAAAGGCACCGAATCGCCTCCAAATAGTCGTTGGCGGTCTTCGCCGAGAAGTCTTGCTTCCGCCTCCAACCCTGAAAGGAATCCGCCGTCACGTCTTGCGCCTGGCTCCAGCCACATTCTTCCATCAGCCTTCCGCCTCGGTATTCGATGTTGGCCAGATACTTCTCAGCCTTGCCCCGGCTCCGCAGGTCGCCAACAAAGTCCGCCAGGTGTTCACTGAGCTTCCGCCGTGCGGCTTCCCTCACGGCTTTAGGCGGAATAAATCCCGCCCGCTCGTGTTCCCGCTCCCTCACCAGTTCAGATCGACGTTTCTCCGCGACTTGTTTGTCGGATGGCCTCCGGTGAAGGTTGCCACGGAGCTTCAACGGGGCCGCGCTCAATTGAGCGCGGAAGGGCGGAGATGAGGAGGGGCCAGATGAGCGGCAGGCATGCTTCAACAGGGCCGCGCTCAATTGAGCGCGGAAGGGGGCAGATCGCCACCCTCCCCCATGACACCGTCTGAATACGTTCAACAGGGCCGCGCTCAATTGAGCGCGGAAGGGGGGCCCTGCTTGCCGCTGGGGGAGGCCGTCATCCAGATGTCAACAGGGCCGCGCTCAATTGAGCGCGGAAGGGGGGGCACCCTGGTCCCGACTGCATTTCCCAAGGCCGCTCGCTTTCAGTTGCGAGCGGCCCCAGCAGATCATCCAGGATGTTCGGTCGTCAACCATCATCTTCACCGCATGTTTCTGTCTGTCTGTCCGTTGCGTTCTGCGAGCGGTGGCCGGGGTTTCCGCGTCACCCCGCCGCTCGCGGGTCAAGATGTCAAAGATCTCACTCAGAAAACGAAACACGGCGCGTCGAGCTTGGTGTACGGCAGGCCCAGCGACGTGATCACCCGATCCCCGCGCCCTTCCGCCGGCCCCAGCGTCACGAAGATCACCTGATCTTCGTCGTTCTTGATCAATTCACCCAGGGCGCGCTCCAACTCCAGCTTCTCCTGCGACGTCAAGTCGCACTCGAACACCGAGAATTGCAGGTGCTCGCCGAAATTCTTGCACACCTGGAACACCCGCCGCAACCGTTTGTCGTTGGCGATGTAATAGCAGACCAGGTACGTCGTGCGCATGGGGGGGAAGGAAAAATGGAAAATGAAGAATGGAAAATAGAGAATGTCTTAGTCCTTGCCTTCAGCGTGGCGTTTGATGGTGGTGAGAATCGCGACCAACTGCCCGGCTTCGTCCCGTGCCGACGCAACATCGGTTGGTGCGCCGATCTTCTCCGCCGCCATCAGTTCAAGCCAGTAAGCGGTTTCGTCCGCCTCCTTGAGGCAGTCGCCGATCTTGGCGATGAACTCTGGCTTGCTTCGCGCCTGATCCGCCTCACGATAATTGGCGCCTACCGACGTGCCGGCCCGGAGGATCTGGCGTCCGAGCGTCTGCGCCAGCACGCCTCGATCCAGCGCGACGAAAAGCTTGATGACCTGCCGGGCAAACTTGAACGTCCGTTCCCGCAAGTCCCGCTTCGGGCATTCTCCATTTTTCATTTTCCATTCTCCATTTCACCTCGTCGTCAGCGGCACGTATTCCGGGATTTCGCCCGTGAGCACCTTGGCCAGCATCCGCGCCTGGAGTTCGAGTGCCCGCCGGTAGCTCACTTTGTAGTCGAACACCGGATGCGTCAGCACCGAGTTCATGCGCTGCTCGTACATCTCAAAGAAACGCCGGCGTCCAGATGCCGTCAGGTTGACCGCCTGCCCGGCGCGAACGAAGTCGTTCTCCGTGATCGCCCGGTTGTTGATGCAACTCAGCACGGTTGAATCGCCGACCAACGCGCGGAATTCCTCCATCAAATCCAGCGCCAGCGCCGGCCGGCCGAATCGGGGCTGGTGATAGAAACCGACGTAGGGGTCGAATCCCACCGCCAGCAACGCCAGCACGCAGTCTTTCGCCAGGAGACTGTAGGCCAAAGAAAGCATCGCGTTGACCGGATCCGTCGGTGGACGGCGGTTCCGGTGCGTGAAATTGAAGTTGAACAGCCGCTGCCGCGCCGAAGCCGTCGTCGCGCCCTCCGCGCCCGCCGGCAGGTCGTCCTCCGCCTTGATCATCCCGGCGAACTGCTCGAAATACGCGCTCGCCCCGTTGCCCTCGATGCCGAGCAATTCATCCATCGCTTTGGCCTCGATTGCTGCGTCCGCCATCAGCTTGAGCCGGAGCAGCGTCGCTGGCGGCGGTTCGAGATGATTTCGCATCAGCATCGTCCGGTGATTGCGAATCTTCCCGTTCACGAACTGCCGCGCCAGCCGCAGGCACACCACCGGGTCTTGCGCCTGGCGAAACTGCTCGATGCGCAGGAAGACGTTCTTCAACTCGTGTCCGCGTGTGAAGCCGTAGAACCAGCCGCCCATCGAGAAGTAGGTCACCGGCACTTCCGCCTCGCAGAGCGTTTGAATGGCCTGGGTCGAAATCTGGATGTTCCCAAACAGCGCGACGTGCGACACGTCGTTGATGCGCACCTCGTTCACCAGCGTTCGTTCCTCCTTGATCTGGAGCACTTCCTCCTTGCGTCCGATGCGCAGGCCCGGAGTGTTCAGATACAACGCCCGACAATCGTCCCGCGCCGCGATCAAACGCCGGGGCGAGGTCACCGCCGCTTTGTCGTTGGCTGGCTCCGCCAGCAGCCGCGTTTCATCCGGCAGGCAGACCGTGACCAGCGAGCAGCGCGGGCACTTCGGCGAATTGCAGAGCGGGGCGGGCATCTGGCCGGCCGCCGTGCGCCGCGCCGCAGCCACCTGCTCGAAAATCCACGCCTCCAACTGCGGCGTGATCGGCAACCGCACGCGTTGTTTCGTCGCCCGGTAGTAGATGACGCCCTCGCGGCAGGCATAGCCGTTCTCGCGCAGGATCAGCGCCTGCAGGCCGAGTTGCATCCGGTCCGCATCCCAGAGTTCACTGCCGTCTTCGCCGTCTTTTGGCGCCCCGGCCTTGTAATCCACCGGGCACACCTCCACCTCGCCGAGCAACTCGTCACTGCCTGAACGGACCTCGACCAAATCCATCTTGGCCGTGACGCCGAGGCGCTGTGAACCCATTTGCACGGAGCGCGAATGAATCATGTCGTCTTCCACCTGGGCCGAGGCAACGGGGCTCTTATCGCCACCGCCTTGACCTGTTGCAGCCGAGGTAACGAGGCTCTGACCGTTTTCAGAATTCTCCGCCGCCGCCCCAAACAACTTCTGCTGCCCCGGCGCCTCGATCTTCTTGCGCTTGCCCTCGGGCTTCTGACTTCCGCCTTCAGTCTTCTGTCCACCGTCTTCTGGTTGCTTCGCCGGCGGCAACGCCCCGCCGTTCTCCGTGTCCACGCGCCGATGCAGATGTTTGCCCCGCACCGTGTCGGCGTTCTCCACGAACACCCCCTCGACGAACTCGTAGTAGAACAGCCGCGGGCAATAGACGAACTCGTTGAGCATCCGCGCCGGAATCGGCTCGGTAAACAGGTTCTTCCCGGCTGGAGCCGCTGCTTCGGCCGTGGATTGCAGCTTCTGAACTGCCGCCCCGGTCGGCGCCTCGACCTTGCCGCCTTCGCTCCCCGGCAAGCGCACCTTGATCAACAACCTGCCGTCCTGCGCCTCAGCCACCACCGCCGCGCCTTCGCCCCTCGCACTCCGGCCTTCCGACTTTTCCGCCGTCTCCTCGCAGCGCAGCGCTTCCAAGGCCCGGACGCGAATGGCGGCGGCGCGATTCTCTTCCGGCGCCGCCAAGCGCCGATCCGTTGAAGTCTCCGCGGCAAGGTCTTCGGTGCGCGGACTCTGGCGCGCCGATTCAATGGAAGCATCCTGGTCACTCATAACCCTGAGCAGCAATGCCCAGAGTAACCCGAACGCTTCCAGCCGCACAATCAGAAGAATTCGCCCGTCAGTCGCGAGGGTGCATCTTGACACTGTTCTTAATTTAGCTGCCAGACTTGGGACCAGTCATGGTTGCGGCGGGCGACTTCGAGCGCCATGAGACGGCGGCGACCGGGCTCGGTCCAAAACTGGCCACAGC
>JAJXZI010000283.1 GCA_021780115.1 bacterium
GTGGGCATCAAGGTCGCCGGCCCGGACCTGGCCGAACTGGAGCGCATCGCCTCGGAGATCGAGGCGGTGGTCAAGACCGTGCCCGGCACCTTGAGCGCCTTCGCCGAGCGCGTCATGGGCGGCAACTACATCGAGTTCCACATCGACCGCGACGCGATTGCCCGCTACGGCTTGCGCGTCGCCGACGTGCAGGACGTGCTGGAGGTAGCGCTTGGCGGCATGCCGCTCACCACGACGGTGGAGGGCCTGGAGCGTTATACGGTGAACCTACGTTACGACCGGGATTTCCGGGAGAACCTGGAGGCGCTGCGCGACATCATCATCCCCACGCCCGTCGGCGCCCAGGTGCCGCTCGGCCAACTGGCCCGGCTGGAGATCGTCCGCGCCCCGATGGGCATCAAGAGCGAGGGCGCCGTGCCCAACGCCTGGATCTACGTGGACGTGAAAGGTGTGGACATCGGCACCTACGTGCAGCACGCGATGCGCACCGTGAATGAAGCCATCGCCCAAGGCCGCGTTCAGGTGCCCAGCGGCTACAACCTCTTCTGGAGCGGCCAATACGAATACATGCAGCGCGCCCAACAGCGCCTGATGATCGTCGTGCCGCTCACCCTGCTGCTCATCGTCCTCATCATCTATCTCAACACCCGCTCGGCCACCAAGACGGTCATCGTGCTCCTGGCCGTGCCGTTCTCGCTGGTCGGGGCGTTCTGGATTCTTTATCTGCTGAACTACAACTTGAGCGTGGCGGTCTGGGTCGGCTTGATCGCGCTGGCCGGCCTCGACGCTGAAACCGGCGTGGTCATGCTCCTCTACCTCGACCTCGCCTACGAAGAATGGATTCAGCGGGGCCTGATGCGGAATACCGCCGACCTGCGTGACGCCATCTACCACGGTGCCGTCAAGCGCGTGCGGCCCAAGGCCATGACCGCCTGCGTCATCATCGCTGGCCTGATGCCGATCCTCTGGAGCCACGGGGCCGGGGCCGACGTGATGAAGCGGATTGCCACGCCGATGATCGGGGGCGTCGTCACCTCGACCATCATGGAACTGGCGGTCTATCCGGCGATCTTCTTCCTGTGGCGCGGGCGGGGCCTCAAGCCGATGGCGTTGCAAACCAGTGACTCACGAAACTGAAATGCTCAGCGCCGGCTCGCGGCAGCGCCCTCGTCAGACGGCGGCTCCGTCATGTCTGCGACCAAGTGCAATTCCCAGCCGATCACTTTGGAAGCAAGTTTTAATCGGATCGGATCGACCGCATGGGCATCGGAACGCTGCGAATCAACCGTGACCGTTGCCTGGTGAGCCGCCGCATCCAATGCGATGCACCGGACCACGACGGGGGCCAGCGCATTCCGAATGAATTCCTCAACTGACTCGGACCAGCGAATAATATCCACCTGCTCTCCCGGCAACTGCTGCACGACCGACTTAACGCGGACGCCTCGTTGCCCCACACAAACACCGACTGGGTCAACGCTGGGATCTCGTGAAGAAACGGCCAGCACACTCCGCTGACCGCGCTCCCGCGCAATTGCCTTGATCTCGACGACGCCGCTCACCAACTCCGGCGCTTGCTCGCGAAAGAGCCGTCGAATATCTTCTCTTCCGTCAGGGTGTGTGCGCATGGGATCGTGTGTCTGCCGTCCAACGAAAAGGCCGCCGGGTTCGACCCGACGGCCAATCAAAGCGCTCAGACGCCGCACGCCCTCCGCTAAACCAGCCGTCTTCGCAAGGCGAGCGCCGCAATTCCTAAACCCGCAAGTGCCAGCGTTGAAGGCTCTGGCACGGGCACCAACTGCCCGCGAATCTCGCCCCCAGGGAACGCGGTGGTGTGAATGTTGAGGTAGGTGCGACCCGCGAGCAGATCAGTGATGTTGGCGGCGGTAAGTGACGACGTGGAATCAGTCTCCGCAATCGAACCGGCCGTCATACCGAGGAAGGGGTGGAGTGGCACGATAATCGGACCAGCCACGCCCATCGCCCCATCGTGGATATGCGCCGCCGTAAGCCCGCTGGTAAGCCCTCCGAAAACGATGTTAACCGAGATGGTCTGCAAAACCGGGTCAAACGAGGCAAACCCGCCCCCCGCTCCCGGGCTGCCGTTCGGAGGCGTTTCTTGATTGCCGCTCAAGCTGATGGTGAAATTTGCGATGTCCGCTCGCGCGACTGCCAGCCCAGCGAGCAGCAGAGCCAAAGACAACAGCTTTTTCATAGATTTCAGTTCTCGATGTTTAACGAGGGCACATTACCTACAGCCTCACTTCGTGTCAAGCGGTTTCTAGAGCCGCACAACTCTTCGTAGTGTCCCCTTCGTTGTATGTCTTTCGTTGTTCTGTTTCTCCGACTGGAGGTGCAGGACATCAGGAGGCCGGAGCGGAGCGCCGGAGGGCGGCCTAGCTCATCTCGTAGTGGAGGCGGCCCCGCCATAGGACGCGAGTGGCGGTGCGGCCAAGGACATGCGCAAGTGGGATTCCACGACGGCGATCTCTTGGCGGATCAAAGGGTTCCCAGACGGTGCGGAAGCTGACGACAGTGTTTTTCATGCGCGAGCCTGGCGGGCGGAGAGAGGGCCTGCCAGCGCGAATACCCAGCCCGGCGGGCCGGGCGTGTCCACCATTGCTCGCAACGCACCAGGCCCTTGGGTCCTCGTTTTGGCCCTTCGTCCCCGGAGTCGCAGCCTCTTCCAGTTGGCGCGCGACGCAAATCCGTTGAAATCCGCCGGCCAGACCTCATCATGCATCGCGAGCCGCGCCGCGCCGGTGAGCTTCATCCCAACGAGGCGCGGGGCCGGTCGTGCGGCTCGATGACGGGCTCGCATGGGAACGATTCTTGCCAATGCACTCGGTTCGGACAGCGCGCAGTGGGCGGCGGAGCGGCGCACGCTCCTGTCGCGCCTGCTGGCGCGCATGGCCCACGAGGTCCGCAATCCTCTGAGTTCCCTCGACATCCACGTTCAGTTGCTGGAGGAAGACCTGGCCCAGCCGACGGCGGGCGTCGCGGCCAAAGCCGTGGGACGGCTGGAGATCATCCGCGGCGAGCTGCGCCGGTTGGAGGCCATCGTGGAGAATTTCCTCCGCCTCGCCGAGCCGTTCTCGCTGAACCTGGAACCGCTTCACGTCGGCCGGATTTGCCGGCAGGTGTGTGATCTCGTGCAACCCGATGCGGAGAACCGGGACATCCAACTCGTGGTGAAGGTGGTCGAGCCTCTTCCCCCCCTCGTCGCGGACGCCGGGCAACTGACGCAGGCGCTGCTCAATCTGGTCATCAACGCGCTGCAAGCCGTCGAGCGGCGGGGCCGCATCGAAGTCTCCGTCCGAGTGGACGCGGATGGCGCGCTGATGCTGCAGGTCCACGACAGCGGCCCGGGCGTCCCGGTGGAGAACCGCGCGGCGGTGTTCGATCCCTACTTCACCACCAAGGCGGACGGTACGGGGCTGGGGTTGTGGATCGCCCAGCAGATCGTCGCGGCGCACGGCGGCGATCTCCAGGTCGCCAATGCGCCGGCGGGCGGCGCCGTGTTCACGATATGCCTGCCGCCGCGCGGCCAGGCCGCAGTCCATGGACAAAGCCAGAGTTAACATTCTCGTGACGGACGACGAGCGCGGGTTGTGCGTTGGCATTCAGGAAGCGCTTTGCCGCGAGGGCTACACCGTAACAGCGGCCCACGATGCGCAGACGACACTGCGGCTGACCCAGGAACGGCTGTTCAACCTGATCATTGCCGACATCAAGCTGCCGGACCTGAGCGGGTTGGACTTGCTCAAGCAGGTCAAGAACCGGAGCCGCGACACCTTCTTCATCCTCATGACCGCCTATGGCACGGTGGAAAGCGCCGTCGAGGCGATGAAGGAAGGCGCCTACGACTACTTGGCCAAGCCGATTGACATGAAACGGCTCCGCGCCGTCGTGGAGAAGGCGCTGGAGTTTCAGTCGCTCGTGACGGAGAACCACGAGCTGCGCCTCCGCCTGCAAAGCCGGGCCGAGCCGGGCCTGCTGGTCAGCGAGTGTGAGAGCATGCGCGCCATCGTCCGGCTTGCGGATGAGGTGGCGCGCAGCGACGTGACGGTGCTCATCGAGGGTGAGAGCGGCACGGGCAAGGAGATTGTGGCCCGGTCCGTCCACGCCAAGAGCGCGCGGGCCGAGCGCCCGTTCATCTCGGTCAACTGCGCCGCGCTCCAGGAGCAGTTGCTGGAGGCGGAATTGTTCGGCCACGCCAAAGGCGCGTTCACCGGCGCGGTTGCCAGCCGGCCCGGTCGCTTCCAAATGGCCGATGGCGGCACGCTCTTCCTGGATGAAATCGGGGACCTGTCGCCGAAGGGACAGGGAGATCTGCTGCGCGTGCTGGAAGACGGCTGCTTCCGCGCCGTCGGCGGCACGGAGTTGGTCCGGGTCAACGTGCGCGTGATCGCCGCCACGAACCAGAATCTCCAGGAAGCCGTGGACGCGGGCAAGTTCCGCGCGGACCTGTTCTACCGGTTGCAGATCGTGCCCATCGTGCTGCCGCCGCTGCGGGAGCGGGCCGAGGACGTTCCGTTGCTGATCGAGACGTTCCTGAAGCAGTTCGCCGCCAAACACAAGCGCCGCCGCAAAACGATGGCGCGCGAGGCCCTCCAGTTGTGCCAGCGCTTTCCCTGGCCCGGCAACATCCGGCAACTCCGCAACGTGGTCGAGCGCCTCGTCATCACCTGCCCGGATCCGGTCCTCGGCGTGAATGACCTGCCGGAGTTCCTGCGCGAACACGATCAGAGCGCGAACGGCTTCCTGGTCCGGCCTGGCATGACGCTGGCCGAAGCCGAGAAGTTGCTCATCCGGCAGACGCTCACGCACGTCAGCGCCAACCGGGAGGAAGCGGCCCGGGTGTTGGGCATCAGCCGGCGGGCGCTGCAGTACAAACTCAAGGAGTATGGCTTGCTGAAGGCGCCGGAGAACCCGCCGCCCGCCCGGGAGGCGGCTTAAATCGGTTTCTCATAAATCCGCTGGATGACCCGCTCCGCTCCTTCGCCCGCCCGATTCGGATCGACAAGGCTCATCCCCTCCGCGCCGAACCGCGCCGATACGGTCGCGCCTTTGCCTTCCTGGAGGTACTGGAAGTTCAGATCGCGCACCAACCGCGCGGCGTGGATGATCGCCACCGTGAGCCGCGCGTCTTCCGCCGTCGGATAGACGCCGGCCACGGTCGCGCGGCTTTCGCCGATGAACTTCACCCGGCACGCGGCGGCCAGTCCGGCAACCAGACTATCGACGCCGTAGCCCACGCAGGCCCGCGAGCCGTCGGGGCGCGGCACTTCGCGGAGGAAATGCGTGTTGACGGTCCGGCTGCCGGCGCCGTTCGCCCACCACCGCAGGCCGCGGTATTGCTGATCGCTTTCCACTTTGCCGTCCGTCCCGACGATTTCGTGGCCCTGGTTCACCGGCCCTTCGAAGTCCGCGGGCGTGATCCAGTTATTGTGAAAGTGGACGCTCATGCCGTTGGCGTAATCCACGCGCACCTGGACGGCGTCCCAGGCGTTCAGTCCGGCGCGCGCCAGCCGCTTTTTTTGCCCCACGGCGGTGAGCGACACGGGTTTGCTGTGGAAGTAGTGCCAGATCAAGTCCACCCAATGCGGGCCGACGTAGCTGAAGGGGTCGCTCTGCTCGACCCATTGGAAGGTGCGCGTCGAAACCTCGAGTGGTTCCTCCAGGTAGGCGGTGCCGTAAAGCGGTTCGCCGATGCGCCGCGCCAACTCCTCGCGGATGCGCAGATGGTCGGGATCATAGCGCTTGTGCATATCGACGGCCACGATGCGATTCTTCTCCCGTGCCCGCGTCAGGATCTCGTCGGCCTCGTGCAGGTCGAGGCACATCGGTTTCTCCGTGAGGACGTGGACGCCGGCGTGCAGCGCCGCGAGAATGGCCGGGGTGTGAAGATGATCCGGCGTGGCGACGGCCAGCACGTCGAGGTCGGGGAAGGCGCGCAGCAGATCGAGCCACGGCGTCTCCCCCCAGAAGGCGCGCGGCGCGTGGGCGGTGCGCGCCCGGAATTGGGCGCAGGCGTCCTCCGCCGATGGCCGTGAGCGCGTAGCGACCGCAACCAGTTCAAACCGAATCGGCGCGAAGTCCCGGGCCCAGGCGTCCAAGCCGAGACGCGCGAGTCCGGCCGCGAGGCCGGCATGCTGGAGGTTGGCGTAGGTGCGCAGATGCACGTCCCCGCCGAACATGCCGGCGCCCACGAGGGCGATCTTGATCAAGCCTTCCATTCCGGGCGTTTGGACACACGGCCAGAACCAGCCGTGCGGAGATTGTCTCCCTTCGATCCCGAGAATCAATTCCAATCCCGATCCGGCGGCCAGCCCGGTTCAACGCGGAGCGCGTGACCCAATCTGCGCGCCCGCCCCGCCGGTCACGGCTGCTCGGACCGGGCCTCTTCGCGGCCATCCATGATCCGCACGCCGCCCAGCGCCCGCGCCAAGTCCTCGATGACCCAGTTGGGCTGGCGCTCGTCCAGCGCGTCGGCGGCGGCGCCGTGCTGCCACACCGCGTACCGGATGGCGGTCAGCGGGTCGGCCTGCAACGCGGGTTGCGCGAGCAGACCGCTCAGGTAACCGCTGAGCAGGTCGCCGCTGCCGCCCTGGGCCAGGTGCGGGTTGCCGGAGCCGTTGACGAAGACTGGCCCCGTGGCGCGGCCCACCACCGTCTGGTGGCCTTTGAGCACGACCCAGGTGTTCCCGAAATGCGCCGAGACCGTCCGCACGGCGTTGGGTCGGTTGGCTTGGACGTGCGGCACGCTCGCCTTCATCAGCCGCGCGGCCTCGCCGGGATGGGGCGTGATGACGCGGAGCGCGTGGCGCGGCACCGCGTCCATCGGCAGCCAGTCCAGCGCGCTCGCATCCACGACGACCGGCACGGACGTGTCGCGCCAGAGCCGGCGCAGGCCCGCCTTCATCTCGGCGGGCAGATCGGGCGCGGCCAGCCCCGGCCCCACCAGGACGGCGGAATAATCGCCGGGGAATTTGAGATCATTCGTCCAGGGGCGCACCATCACCGCCTGCAACTGGCCCGCGACCGGGTAATAGGCGCCTTCGGTCGTGATGACGGTGATCAGTCCGGGCCGGGCGCGTTGCGCGCCGCGCGCCGCCAGCACGGCGGCGCCGTGGTAGCCGAGGCTGCCCGCCACGATTGCCAGGTGCCCGAACGTGCCTTTGTGACTGGCCACCGGACGGGTCGGCGGGAAGTCCGCGAAATCCTCCGGCAGCGTCCACCAAACGTCGTCGCCGGGCGGGGCGGGCGCCAGGCCGATGTCCGGCGCCACCTCCAGCCGGCCCACGAACGGCCACGCCGCCGCTTGCAGCAGGCCGTGTTTGGGCGCGCCCAGCGTCAGCGTCACGTCGGCGCGCACGGCCGCGCCCTGCGGCTCGCCGGTCTCGGCGCTCAGGCCGGACGGCACATCCACGGCCAGGACGCGCCGGTGGGCGTCGTTGAGCCGGGAAATCAACGCGCTCCAGTCCGCGTCGAGCGGCCGGTCCAGGCCGATGCCGAACAGCCCGTCAATGACCAGGGCCGGCCGGGCGGCCAGCAGCGCGTCCAGCGGCGCGAGGGCCGCCGCCGGGTCGCGCACGTCGAGCACTTCCACGCGCCGATCCGTCAAGTGTTCGCGGGCGGCGCGGGCGTCGTCGCCGTTGTGGCCCTTGCCGGCGAGCACGGCAATGAAGTCCCCGCTCCGGGTGAGCCGGAGCGCCCGCCGCGCGACGAGTTCCCCGACCCGGCGGATGACCGCCGCTTCCGTCTGGCCGGCGGCCCAGCTTGCCTGCTCCCAGGCGCGCATCTGGGCCACGGTGATGATCGGGCTTGGCATGGCGCGCAGAGTAACGGCGCGCGGCGGAGACTAAAGGAA
The DNA here is from genome assembly GCA_021780115.1 of bacterium. GTDB lineage: Bacteria > Verrucomicrobiota > Verrucomicrobiia > Limisphaerales > JAJXZI01 > JAJXZI01. The sequence continues at coordinate 7,874 of JAJXZI010000283.1, forward strand.
GAACTGCGCCCCCCAATCGTCAGCCAATTCGTGCGATCCGGTAGGGCGAGGCTCCAGCCGAGCCCCAACTTCCCCCGAAATCAGGGCTCCGCGGGAGCGTCGCCCTACCAAGTTCATGGAGGGCGCAGCCGTCCCGGCCAAGGATTCCGGCGCTACGGCGAAGGATTTGCCGGGCAGCGGCGTGTCTCTGGGTGATGACGCGAAACGAAATGAACCACGCTATGAAAAAACACCTCTGCCTCCTCCCGTGCCTGGCCGGACTGGCCCTGAACTCGGCGATGGGCCAGCCGCGACCCTTCCCGGCGATGCCTGGAATGCCTCCAGACGCGATACCTGCGCCGCGCGCGGCCGCTCCCGGTCTGACCAAGTTCAACCTGGATTTTCCCGGCGGCACGCCGAAGGAACTGGTGGCGGCCATCAGCAAGGCTTCGGGCCATCCGTTGAATGCCATCGTGCCGGATCAGTTCGCGGATCTCAAGTTGCCGGCGCTCAAGATGAACGGCGTGGACACCGCCCACTTGTTCTCTGCCATGAGGGCTGCCAACGTCGAGTTAAGGGACATCCCCTTTATGGCAAGTGGTAGTGGGCGTGATCCAAACACGCGCGCCTACGGGGAAGGAACAGGTATCCCAGGCATGCTTGTACGTATGTGCTTTTTTCAAACAACGGATCCGTCTCCAAACGATGATTCAGTCTGGACATTCTCCGTCGTCGAGAATCCGACACCTTCGCCGGCACTTCCTGCAAAAATCTGCCGTTTCTACTCGCTGTCACCGTACCTGGAGCGCGGCCTGACGGTGGACGACATCACCACGGCGATTGAAACCGGCTGGAAGATGCTGGGCGATTCGCCCAAGCCAACGATCAGCTTTCACAAGGAGACAAAGCTGTTGATCGCCGTGGGCGAGGCGAGCAAGCTGGAAACCATCGACGCGGTGCTCAAGGCGCTGGCCCCGGCCGCGGCCCCGCCGGCCGAAAAGCCGAAGACCGGGAAGTGAGCGCCACCCGCCCGCGGACGATGCACCGACTTGGGCGAATCCTTGCACCAACCGGGCGCCCGCCCCGCTCCGGCGTCCGCCAGCCCGCGGGCGCCGCCGGACGTGGCGGCGCTGACGCGCCAGATGCTTGCCGGCGAGGAAACGGCCTACCGCGCTTTCCACGACGCCTACGTCCCCCGCCTGTGGCGTTACCTGCTGGTCGTCACCGCCGGCGACGAAGACGCGGCCCGCGAGGCCTTGCAGTCGGCGCTGGTGCGCGTGGCGCGGCACGTCCGGGTCTTTGCCGGCGAGGCCGCGTTCTGGAGCTGGCTCACGGTGCTGGCCCGCAGCGCGCTCGGCGACCAGACCCGCAAACGGCGGCGTTACCTGGCGTTTCTGGACCGCTTCGCCCGGCACGTCCGCACCGAGCCGGCCGCCGCGGACGACGGCCCGGCCGACGCGCGGCTGTTCGCGCTGCTGGAGCGCCGCGTGGCGGACCTGCCGGCCGAAGAGCGCGACTTGGTGGAGCGGAAATACTTCGCGCGGCAGCCCGTCCGCCAAATGGCGGACGAACTCCAGACGACGGAGAAGGCCGTCGAGTCGCGGCTGGGGCGCATCCGCCGGAAACTGAAGGACGCCATCGTGGCGGAATTGAATGATGAACCTGCCGATTGACCACGAACGCCTGCTCGACGAAGTCCTGGCCGACGGCCTGCCGGCGGACTTCCGGGAGACGCTGCTCGGCGAGACGCTGCGTCTGGTCCGGCGGCGACGCCGGGCACGCCAGGCGCGCCGCGCCGTGGCGACGCTCGCCGTGCTCGCCGCGCTGGTGGCGTTGGTCTGGAAGAACGTCACGACGCGCCCGGGGACGGACGGCGCGGCCATCGTGCGGACGCAGCCGTTGCCCGCCGGCGCGCTGGTCGTGAGCCGGCCGCTCCCGGCGGAGTGTCTGGTCACGTCGGTCCGGACGGCGGGCCTCGTCACCACGCCGCCGGGCGGCGGCCCGTTCCGCGTGATTGGCGACGACGAACTGCTGGCCCTGGTGGCGCCGACGCCGGTGGCATTGGTGCGCTGGACGCCGCACGAGGCGGAACTGGTGTTCGTCAACCCGCGCGACCGGGCCGCGTGGCTGCGAAACTGAGCCGGCACCTGACCATGCCCAGCTTTCACGAACAGGACGACGGCCGAACCGTTGAAACCGGGGTCGGCGAGGAGTTCGCGATTGGCCTGCCAGAAAATCCCACGGCCGGTTTTCGCTGGCGCCTGGCGCGGGACGGCGGGCCGGTCTGCGCGTTGCGGGACGAGGTCTTCGATCCGGGCCGCCAGGCGCCCGGCCAGCCGGGGATGCATTACTGGAGATTCCAAGTCGCCGCGGCGGGAGTGGCGGCCATCGAGTTGGCCTACCGCCGGGCCTGGGAATCAGTGCCGGGTGCGGCCCGCACCTTTGTTCTCCACGTCACCGCCAAAGAAGAACGCGCGGCGAAGCCAGCGTCCGCCGCGCGGGATGCGGAGTGATCGGTTACTGCACCAACCGGATGGTCCAGAAGTCGTCCGCCAACTGGGTGTCGGTCACATACGCGTAGGGCAAAGTGAAGTAGCCCTTCAGGCCCCAGTTTGGACCCCAGGAGTTGCGGATGATGAACCATTGCTGGCCGTCGTCATAGCCCACGCCCAGAACGGCATGGCCGCCGATGGCCTGCTCGTTGGGCGCCGGCATGGGCGCGTGGCCGCTCTTGGCTACCGCCGGGGATTCGAAGCTGTCGTACACCGTGAAGCCAAACACAAACGGGTAGCCCGAGGCCAGACAGCCGCGCAGTTGGTTGAGCGTGGGCACCAGGCGTTGATAGAGCACGATCTTGTCCTTGAGGCCGGCCGCGTAGCATTTCTGCGGCGGCTTCGTCTTGAACTTGGCGATGCTGTAGGGCCACATCGGCTCGGGACACGCTCCCTGCTTGGCGACGGACTTGATGCCGTCGCGAATCTGCGCGCCGCTGTCCGAGCCGACCGTGCCTTCCATCGCCCGCTCGTTGTAGTAAATGAACAGGCGCGAGGGGACGACATCCGGCAGCTTCTGCTTGAGGTGGTCGAACTCGATCGCGGCGCCGATGGCGTTGGCGGTGCAACTGCCCAACTGGCCCTGATCATAGACGGGCGGGCATTTCGGGGTGAGGTCCGCGCGGGGCGGCAGCGCTTGCAGCGCCGCGACGGGCGCGGAATAAAGCTGGTCGCGATGGTCCGGCAGATCGGGAACCCAGCCGTAACGTTGGATCTTGTGCGGCATAATCTCCTTTTGGTTGTGGTTGACTACTCTCACGTGAGCCTCTCCTCAGAAGCTCAACTCCGACGCATCCTCCGCGCCCAGGCGGGCCTCGTCAATCGATTTCTGCGAGGAGAAACGGGGCCGGCCCATTCTCGCCGGATCCTGGCGCTCTTCCGGAATTGCCGGCCCGGCGCTCGCGGCGTTCGAGCTGGCGGGAGCGCCGTGGGGACTGTCCGCCAACGCGGACGCCCGCGCCCCCGCTCCGGCAAACCCGCTTCCGGCGTGACATTCCGCCAGCGACGGGCTAAATCCCTCCCGGTGTTTGTGCTGACCAACAACCGCAATTCCGTGCGCCCTGACGCTCTCACGCCCAGCGCCCACGACCGGCAGGCCCGCCGCAGGTTTGACGCCGGCTGGAGGAATGCTTGGTGTCGTCGCCCGTATTCATGATCGACGGCGTCCTGATCCATCCGCTGCGGCAGGTCGCGGACGAGCGCGGCAAGGTCATGCACATGCTCAAATCCACCGACCCGTGGTTCCGACAGTTTGGCGAGATATATTTCTCCAGCGTGAACCCCGGCGCCGTGAAGGCCTGGAAACTCCACACGCGCATGGCGCTCAACCTGGCCGTCGTCCACGGCGCGGCGCGGCTGGTGATCTTCGACGACCGCGACCCAAGCGCGACGCGCGGCCAAGTTCAGGAGGTCGTGCTCAGCCCGGACAACTACCAACTGGTCACCGTGCCGCCTGGCGTGTGGACGGGTTTCGCGGGCGTATCATCCTTTCCCGCCCTCGTGGCCAACTGCGCCTCGCTGCCACACGATCCGGCCGAAGTCCTGCGCAAGGCCCCGAATGACCCGGCCATTCCTTATGCCTGGAACCCGGTGGCCGGCGCGGCGTCCTTTCCATGAACACCGCCGCGCCCCCCCCGCCGTTGGTCCGCGTCTCGCGCTCCAGCATCAATGAAGAGGACGTGGCCGCCGTGGCCGCGACCTTGCGCCGCGCCTTCCTCGGCATGGGCACGGAGGTGGACGCCTTCGAGAAGGAGTTGGCGCAATTCCTCGGCGGCGAACGCCAGGTGATGTGCGTCAGCACCGGCACCGCCGCGCTGCATCTGGCGGTGCAGGCGTGCGGCCTCGGGCCGGGCGACGAAGTGCTGGCGCCCGCGCTCACGTTCGTGGCGTCCTTTCAAGCGATCTCGGCCACGGGCGCCACGCCGGTCGCCTGCGACGTGTTGGGCGACAGCGGCTGTCTCGATCCCGCCGACGCCGCCCGCCGCGTCACCGCCCGCACGAAGGCGATCATGCCCGTCCATTACGCCAGCGGTCCCGGTCGGCTGGAAGACGTTTACGCGCTGGCCCGGCAACACGGCCTGCGCGTCATCGAGGACGCGGCCCACGCCTTCGGCTGCCTCCACAACGGCGTGAAAGTCGGCGCCGTCGGCGACGTGGTGTGCTTCAGCTTCGACGGCATCAAGAACATCACCGCCGGCGAAGGCGGCGCGGTGGTGACGTCCGACCCGCTCGTGGCCGAGCGCGTCCGCAACGCCCGGCTGTTGGGCGTGGAGAAGGACACCGAGAAACGCTACGCCGGCCAGCGGAGTTGGGAGTTCGACGTGATCGCGCAGGGCTGGCGTTGCCACATGAGCAATATCAACGCGGCGCTGGGGCGCTCGCAATTGCGCCGGCTGCCGGGCGAGTTTGCGCCGCGGCGCGTCCAACTGGCCCGCCGCTACGGGGAGTTGTTGGACGGCCTGCCGCGTTTGCGGCACCTGAATCTGGATTACGGGCCGATTGTCCCGCACATCTTCCCGGTGTTCATTTCTGACGGCTGCCGCGACACCGTGCGTGAAGCCTTGCGCGCGGAGAACATCGAGTCCGGCATCCACTACAAACCCAGTCACCTGCTCTCGTTTTACGGCGGCGGACGGGCACGCCTGCCGGTGGCGGAGGAATTGTACGCGCAGATGCTCAGCCTGCCGCTGCATTACGAACTGACGGACGCGGAGCAGGACCGGGTGGTGGAGGTCTTGCGCGGGTGTTTGACGCCCTGACGGCGCGGAGTCGGAACGCCTTTCCGGAGAGCCCGAACCGCGAAATCCGAAACCTGAAGCCATCTCGAATGACCGAACTCCGAACCACAAAGCGGGCGCCGCGGTTCGTGACGCCTCGGGTGAAGCTCCTTGCCATTCGGATTCCGGATTGCGGACTTCGGATTTTCTGACCTGCTCATGGAGATGCGCATGTTTCAGCACACTTGGCACGGCATCGAACTGGCCTCGCTGCCGGCGGCGGCGGCCCGGCACGCGCCCGCGTCGGCGGAGTTTTACGCGCAGTTCTACGCCGCGTTGGAGTCAGGCCGGGGACGCATCGAGCCGGGCTGGCTGGAAGGCAAACGCCAGCTCGGCGAGGTGATCGGCCGGGAAATCCTCGGCCTCGGACGCCCGCTTCGCGGCGCGCCGCCCCGCGTCCTGGCGCTGGCCGCCGGGAAGGCCTTCGCGGAGCGCGTGTGGCTGGAGTGCGGCGCGGACGTGACGTTCCACGACTGCCAGGAGGCATCGCTGGCCGACTTACGCCGCCGACATCCGCCCGCCCGCTGCCTCATCGGCGAGATTCAACGCATCACGCCGGAGACGAACTACGATTTCATCACCCTGCTCACGGTGGACTACGTGATGAAGCGGCGCGAACTGGCCGAATTTCTGCGCCGGATTTCCGGGTGGCTGGCCGCGGGCGGCCAGATTGTTCTGTACTGCGCCAACGTGCTTTCGCTCCGCCAGATGCTCGCGGAAGCGGTCAAGATGTGCCTGGGCCGGCGCCGGGACCCGCACGCCGTGTTCTGGGGCTATTGGCGCACGCCGGGGGAGTTCTTCCGCGTCGCCCGGAAGGCCGGGCTGCGATTGACCCAGGTGCTCTATTTTGCCGGCGAACGCGGAGGGGGACGGCGCTTGCGCCCGGCTTCGCGCTGGGTCCGCCGGTGGCCGCCGCTGCGGGACTCGAATCTGGTCGCCACCTTCACGCCCGCCCACTGACCGTGCCGCCGCCACCCAAAATTTCGGTGTTGATGTCCGTGCGCAACGGCCTGCCCTTCATCCGGCAAACGGTGCCGAGCGTCCTGGGCCAGACGTTCCGCGATTTTGAATTCGTCATCGTGGACAACGCCAGCACCGATGGCACCCGCGATTATCTGCGTGAACTGGCCGCCCGCGAGGACCGCGTCCGGGTGCTGTGGAACGACCGGGACCTCGGTCACAGCGGCGGGTTGAACCGCGGCCTGGCCGAGTGCCGGGCCGAATGGATCGCGCGCATGGACGCCGATGACATCGCGCTGCCCCACCGCCTGGACCGCCAGTGGGCCTTCATCCAGGAGCACCCGGAGGTGACGGTGACGAGTTGCTTCGCCTACTACATCAACCAGGGCGGCGTCCGCAAGGGCAAGACTTTCCACGACCTGACGACGGTGGAAAAGTTCCGCGAGTACCGGGCGCGGAACGCGGCCATCGGCCTGCTGCACCCCGGCGTCTTCATGCGCCGGGACGTGGTGCGGGCGGCCGGCGGCTATCGCGAGGCGTTTGGCGCGGCGAACGACATCGACCTGTGGGCGCGAATCAGCGAGCAGGGCCACGTCATTCTCGTCCAGCCGGAATACCTGATCGAATATCGCGTGCATCCGGGCGCCATCGGCAGCCGCAAATTGCTGGAGGCCCGCCTGAAATTTGAGTGGGCGCGCGCCTGCCTGCTCGCCCGCCGCGCCGGCCAGCCCGAGCCGTCGTGGGAAACCTTTCTCCAATCCTGGCGCAGCGCCCCGCTCGGCCTGCGCCTGAACCGGCAGAGGAAATTCGTCGCCAAGGCGTGTTATCGCCGCGCTGGCGAGCGATACCTTTCCGGCGGGATGATCCAGAGCGCCGGCTGGTTCGCCCTGGCCGCGCTGCTGCAACCCGGCTATGCCTTGGGGCGCGTCCGCGGCCAGTTGCTGAAACGCGGCGCGGCGGAAAAACCTCCCACGGCGGCGGCCCGTCCGTCCCAGGCCATTCTGGACGGCGACTGAACCGCAACTCCTGGCGCCATGACTCCACGCGGACGCCCGCTCTCGCCGGCCGAGCGCGAATTCTTTGCAGCGTTCTTCCGCCAGTTGTCGGCCGCCGGTGTTGCCGCCGTCCTGCTCCGCAACTACGCCGACTTCCCGGACGCCATTGGCCACGACCTTGACGTGTTCTTCCGGCGCGCCGACCTCCGCGCCGCCGTCACCGTCTTTCAGGAGGCGCTGAGCCAGTCCGGCGGCGAAGTCCTGCACGTCCACCAACGCGACTACGTGCTGGCGGTGTGGTTCCGCGTCCGGCGAGACGCCCCGCAGTCCATCCACCTGGACTTTTACCACGGCGCGCTCACCTGGCACGGGCTGCCGTATTTGAGCGACGAGGCGTTGCTCGCCGGCGCGCGCCCGTTCAAGCAGTTCCAGGCGCCGCGCCCGGCGCACGAGGCGCTGAATCTGTTTCTGACGAGCCTGCTCTGGGGCAGCTTCTTCAAGGCGCGCTACGGCGAAACCATCCGCGCCTTGCTCGAGCCGGCGGGCGAACGGGAGGAGTTCGACCGCATCCTCGCCCGTGAATTCGGCGCGGCGGGCCGGCCGCCGTTCGACTTCACCAGCGCCGCTCCGCCCAGCGCCGAGGCGCAACGCCGTTACGCCCGCCGGTTGCGCCGGGCCTTTCGCCGGCGTTCGCTGACGCGCCGGCCGGCCGTGTCGCTCTTTCGCCTGGCGCGATTCTGGGCGCGGGAATTCAGCACCGTGTTCGCGCCGCCGGGACTGTTCATCGCTGTCATGGGACCGGACGGCGCGGGCAAATCCACCGTGCTGGCAGGGATGAAAGACCGGCTCGGCGACTACTTCGGCGAAACGGTCGAGGGTCACTGGCGGCCGGCGCTGCTGCCGGACGTCGGCGTGCTGCTGGGCGCGCGGACCCACGCCAGCGGACCCGTGACCGATCCGCACGGCCGACCGCCGCACGCGGCGCTCTCGTCAGCGACGCGCCTGTTTTATTACTGGCTGGATTACTGGCTCGGCTGGCCGCGCCGCATCTGGAAGCGCAAAGCCAAAAACCACCTGGTCCTGTTCGACCGCTACGTCCACGACCTCTGGTGCGACCCGCGGCGATACCGCCTCGGCCTGTCGCCGCGCGCCATGCGCTGGCTCTGCCGACTGACGCCGCAACCCGACCTCACGTTCGTCTTGGTCGCCGCACCGGAGGTGATCCAGCGGCGCAAGCGGGAGGTGCCGCTGGAAACGCTCCGCGAATCGCTGGCGCGCTACGAATCGGTGCCGGTGTTCTGCCGGGGCGCGCATCGGGTGGACTGCACGCCGCACGCCGAGGTGGTTGTGGACCAGATTTGCGGCCGCGTCTTGGAATCACTGCGGCGCAAGGCGTCGCCGCAACTCCGCCGGCTGGCGCGATGACTCGGGACAGCGACAACTGGCAGGATTTGTTCTCGCCCGGCGGCCCGGCGTCATCGGCATCCGTGCGCCTGTGGGTGTTGCGCAAGGATGGCCACCCGTTCCTCCTCCTGCCGACGCGCCCCCGGCTCGCGGCGCAGGCGTTGGGTCTGTATCCGGCGCAGACCGCGAAAGCGCGACTGGCCAAGGCCGTTCTGCGCGTGGTGCTCCAGGCGCGGCTGCCGCTGCCGCTGCCGGTGGTCTCATTGCGCATTTCCGCACAGGACGACTTTGCTTCGTACCTGCGACGCCGGGCTGGCAGCGCGCCGCCCGCCTTCCCACCGATGGCCGTCCTGGCGGGCAACGCCCGCACGCCGGGACGCCGTTTGCTGGTCTTGCTCTTCGGGCCGGACCACAAGCCGTTGGCGGTGGTGAAAGCGGGCTTGACCAGCACCGGACGCGAATTGATCGACCGAGAAAAATCCTTCCTGGCCTCGGTGGCGCCGGGCACCCCAGGCGTTCCGGCGCTGCGCGGCGATTTCCAGTCCCCACGGATCGCGGCGTTCAGTCTGGATTTTGTCGAAGGCATCTCGCCCAGCTCGTCCGATGAAACGGCGGTCGCTCCGCTTCTGGATGCTTGGCGACGCGAGGACCAGTTGGTTTCCGTCGTGGAAACGGCGGCCTGGCGGCGCCTGGCGGCGGCGTGTCCGGCGCATCCGCTGCTGGACCGCCTCACCGCCGCGCTGGCGCCGCGCAGGGTCCATCCGGTCCTGTTCCACGGCGACTTCGCCCCGTGGAACCTCAAGCGGCCGAGGACCGGCGGCCCGTGCGTGGCGCTGGATTGGGAACGCGGCGAAGCGGTCGGCATCCCCGGCTGGGACTGGTTTCATTTTGTGCTCCAATCCGCCATCCTCGCGGAGAAACTTCCAACGACCGCCGTGCAACGTCGCGCCGAACAATTGCTGGCCTCGCCCGCGTTCCAGAGCTACGCGGCGCGGTGCCGCGTGTCGGGCGCGGAGCGCGACCTGGTGCTGGCCTACTTGATTTACTGCGTCGAGGTGCTACGGCCGTCCGAAGGACTGGCGGCAACGCGCGCCTTGCTGGAAACCCTGACCCGACCATGGGCAAACGGCTGAAAGTCCTGATGTCGGCCTACGCCTGCGAGCCAGGCAAAGGTTCCGAGCCGGAGGTCGGCTGGCAATGGGCGCTGCAAATGGCACGGTTCCACGATGTGACGGTGCTCACCCGCGCCAATAACCAGAGTTCCATCGCCCGCGGACTCGCGGCGCTGCCGGACGCGGTACCGCGGCCGAAGTTCCTCTTCCATGACGCCGGCCCGTGGCTGCTCAAACTCAAGAAGGTTTTCCACGCCACGCAGCTCTACTACACGCTCTGGCAGAGCGCGGCGCAGGCGCACATCGCCGCGCGCCTGGCCCGAGAACCGGTTGACCTGCTGCACCACGTCACCTTCGCCGGCTTCCGTTTTCCCACCGCCGTGTGGCGCCACGGCGTGCCATGCGTCTGGGGCCCGGTGGGCGGGGCGGAATCCATCCCGGCGGCGCTGCTGCCGTGGCGGCATCCGCGCTCGCTCGCCGGCGAACTGTTCCGCAACCTCAGCAACGGCTTTCAATTCTCGCCGCTCTCGTCGCTGCGGCGACGCGCCCGGGCTTCGACCGTCCTGCTCGCTTCCACGCACGAAATGCAGCGGGCGCTTTCGCAGCGGGGCTTCCCGGCGCACCTCATGCCGACCATTGGATTGCAGACGCGGAACCTCACCGCCCGTCCGCCCGATTCGCGCCCGGCGGACGCGCCGCTGCGGCTGCTCTACGTCGGCAATCTCATCGCGCTGAAGGGCCTCGATCTGGCGTTGGAAGCCCTTCGAGCCTCGCAGGCCAACGCCACGTTCACCGTGATCGGCGAAGGCCGTCTGGGTCCGTCCCTCCAGCAGCTCACTCAAAAGCTGGGGCTGGCGGCGCGCGTTGCGTTTGCCGGCCGCCGGCCCCACCCGGAGGTGCTGCGGACTTATGCGCAGTTTGATCTGCTGCTTTTTCCGAGCCTGCACGATACTGGCGGCTACGCGGTGATCGAAGCGATGGCGAGCGGATTGCCGGTCGTCTGCCTCGACTCCGGCGGACCGGCACTCGCGGTGCGGGATAATTGCGGAATCAAGGTTCCGCTGGGGCCGCGGCACGAAGTCGTGGCGGGACTGGGCCGGGCCGTTCGCCTCTACGATGAAAACCGGGCGCTGCTTGCCGAGCATGGGCGCCAAGCGCGGGAGCGCGTCCTGGAGTTTTACGAGTGGGACCGGAAAGGTGAGGAGATGAACCGTTTTTACCAGGAAGCCGTCGGCGCCGTCCGGCAGGCAGCATGACGGAATCGCAACGCACGACCGGCGGGGCCAGGTTCAGCCACGGGTGTCACATCACAACCGCTCCGGCTATCCGGCGCGTCTCGCGATTCGGACGGAGCAGCCGCCTGCCCGGTCATTTCCGGGTCGCGCGGCTCTTCTTCGGCGTCCTGCGGCGCGCGGACCTTTTGGGACCAGCCGGGGACGCGGCTTCGCCGGTTTTGGGCGGTGGATTCTGCCGTGCCGACGAAGCCGGTGGCGGCTTGGGTGCCGTCTTCTCGTGGATCACCTGCCGCATCTGATCGAGCTTTTTGTCGATCTCGGTCTTCGCCTTCTCGAGGCCCTGCTGGCTGAGATTGATCGCGTCGGCCAGGAGCTGGCAGCCCTTGCGGATGCCGTGCGGATAACTGCCTTCCTTGAATTCAACCCCCTTCGCCTTCAGGAAGCCGCTCAAGTGCTGATAGAGTTCGTCGTGATTGATTCGTTTCATAGCCGGTCCATGGTTTGCGGCGAGCATTCCACAGCGGCGCGGACCGGGCAATTACAGTTCCGCGACAGCTTTGGAGGTCAGCCGGCGCGTTCCCTTCCACGTCGCCGAGGGCGGAGGCCGGCTGCGCCGCCCGCGGCGGCATCTGGCGGAACTACAATTCCGGTCCCCAGCCGGGCGCGGCGAGGCGGTCGGGCTTCCGGGTGACGGTGTCGCGCTGCGCCCAGGCGGGATCGGGCGCCGGGTAGTCCAGGTTGTAATGCAGCCCGCGGCTCTCCGGCCGCTGCCGGGCGCAGGCCACAATCGCCTCGGCCACGGTCGCGATGTTCCGCAACTCCAGCAGGTCGCCGGTGACGGTGAAATCCCAGTAGTACTGCTGGATTTCCTCCTGCAGGTTGGCGATGCGTTTTTGGGCGCGTTCGAGGCGCTTATTGGTCCGGACAATGCCCACGTAGTCCCACATGCACCGGCGGATTTCGTCCCAGTTGTGCGAGACGACCACCATCTCGTCCGGGTTCTGCGCGTTGCCCGACTGCCAGTCGGGAATCTGGAAGTCCGCCGGCGCCGGCCGCCGGGCAAGGGCCGTCTGGGCCGCGCGATGAGCGCAGACCAGCGCCTCGAGCAGCGAATTGCTGGCGAGGCGGTTGGCCCCGTGCAAGCCGGTGCAGGCCACTTCGCCGACCGCCAGCAGGCCCGGGATTTCCGTCTCGCCATCGACGTTGGTCAACACGCCGCCGCACTGGTAGTGGGCGGCGGGCACGACGGGGATCGGTTCCCGGGTGATGTCGATGCCGTATTGCAGGCAGGTCCGGTAGATGTTCGGGAATCGCTCCCGGACGAACGGCGCCGGCTGGTGCGTGATGTCGAGCAACACGCAGTCCGCGCCGGTACGCTTCATTTCGTGGTCGATGGCGCGGGCCACGATGTCGCGCGGGGCGAGTGATTTGCGCGGGTGGTGTTGGTCCATGAACTCGACGCCGTCGAGCGTCTTGAGCACCCCGCCCTCGCCGCGCACCGCTTCGCTAATGAGAAAGGACTTGGCTTTCGGATGGTAGAGGCAGGTGGGATGGAACTGGATGAATTCCATGTTCGCAATCGCCGCCCCGGCGCGGTACGCCATGGCCACGCCGTCGCCGGTGGCGATGTCGGGATTGGTCGTGTAGAGATAAACCTTGCCACAGCCGCCGGTCGCCAGCAGCACGCCGGCGGCGGCAAAGGTGTCCACCTGGCCGGTGGCGCGGTCGAACACGTATGCGCCGAGGCAACGGTTGGGTCCGACGTAGCCGAGCTTCTGGCTGGTGATCAGGTCAATGGCGAGGTGGTTCTCATACACCTGGATGTTCGGCCGGGCCGCAACCGCCGCCAGCAACGCGCCCTCGACTTCGCGGCCGGTCATGTCCTTGGCGTGGAGGATGCGGCGCTTCGAGTGCCCGCCCTCTTTGCCGAGGTCGAACTCGCGGCCGCCCTCGGGGCCCGGCACCTCGCGCTCGGTGAAGCGCATGCCCAGCTCGATCAACTCCGCGATGCGCGCCGGCCCCTCCTCGACGATGGTGCGCACGACACCTTCGCGGCATAGCCCCGCGCCCGCCTCCAGCGTGTCGCGGACGTGGATTTCGAACGAGTCCTCCTTGCTGGTCACGGCGGCGATGCCGCCCTGGGCGTAATTGGTGTTGGACTCGGCGCTGTTCTTCTTGGTGACGATGGCCACGCGCCCGTGCGGCGCCACCTTGAGGGCAAACGACAGGCCCGCGATCCCGCTGCCTAAAACGAGGAAGTCAAAGTGTTTCATCGCCAGCCCAATTCAGCACAGCGCGGAGGGTTTGTCCAACGCGGCGTTGCCGGACACCGATTTCGGCAACGCCGCGGAGCGCAGCCGGAACGGCCAGGTGCTCCCGCAGCGCCGCTCCCCGGCTCACCTGGCTTCTCGGTTGGGCGTCGGACTGTTGGTGGCGAAGTCCGCGGCGCCGGCGGCGGCCGCGCGTTGCCGGTGGGAGCGCCCAACCTTTGCGACCGGCATCCGGCCCTGGTAAAAATCGTCAAAGAGGGCGAACGCTTCCGGGTCGTAGTGCTTCAGTCCGTCCGGACCGTTCTCCGGCTTCGGACCGGTCATGTTCAAGTCACCGTGCGTGCCGAAATACCACATCGTCAGTTCGGCGAAGAACTCGTCGGGGTTCGATCCCGCGTAGGATTTCTGCCACCGTCCGTGGTCAAGCGACCGGCGGTATTGCTCGTCGAACCGGGTGCGGACGTCGCGCGGGACGCCGAAGTTGCGGATGGCGTGGGCGAACTCGTGCAGGCAGATGTCGCGGCCCCGATAGCGGTCCTGCTCCAGCTTGAGCAGGTTCTCCTCGCCGCAGGAAGTCAGGCGTCCGCCCATGCCGCGCGTTCGTTGGTCGCGCGTCAGACCGTGGTATTCGGCCAGCGGCTTGCCTTTGTCCTGCCGCCATTCCGGGAGATCGGTCGTGACCTGGTTGCGGCCGATGAGGTGCAACTCGACGCCCGCGGCCACCAGGTTGGAAACCACCCTCGGCAGGTGGACCAACTCCAGCGCCAACCGGTCGTAGGCCGCGTAGAGTGCTGCGTCCGCGACCACCTTGTGGGCCTTGATCGGGATGCCGTGGAAATCGAGCCGCTTCGCGAAGAAACCCTGCTCCGGCGGGTCGAGCAGGACGATGGCGCCGGCGGCCGACGCCGCGGCGGGCGCGGGGCGGCTGGGCAGCACAGTCGCAACCGCAACGAGGAGGACAATCAGGATCGCCTGGCTCCCGCCGCGTGATCGGCCGCCGAAAAGATGGACTTCACGAAAGGACCAGAGTGAAGGGGACATCCCGAACCGGCTTCCGCCAAAAGTAGAGTCGGCCTTGGCGAGCCGGCCCAAGCGCCTTTCGTGTGTCCCTGGCGCGGGCCCTTCCGGCGTCAGGTTAGGCCAGCCCGTTCTCATTCCAGAGTGACTGAACGGCTTTCTTGACCTCTTCGCACAATGCGTCGTGAGGGCCAACGAAGAGGACGAGGTAGCGTCGAAACTTTTGTTCGCTGAACGCGGTGAGATCCAAGCCGAAATGAACGATCTCATGGACGGAATCGCCTTCATGCCACGAGGTCATCACGAGCGTATCGTCGGGCGGTGAAGACTGCTCCTCGATGACCACGCTGGCCAAGTCAATGGAGTCGTCCCAACGGGAACATCCATGCCCCGCGCAGACGGCATATCGGCAACCGGTACAGACGATCTGCTCGCTGAGCGCGACCTGTTCCTCGCTCGTGATGCTGCCATCGTTCGCGAACAAGATGCAGACATATGGCTCGCCTGAGAATGGTGTGTCCAGCCTGTACGGCCGTAACAGCTCGCAGTACCAAACCCGCTTCTCATCTCTGGTAGCGAGCAATTCCATGCGCATGGTGGAATCTAGCACCTTAACGAGCCGCCGTTGCATGCCCATTGTCGGCCGGCTCGGCCCCCAACAAATTCCGCACGAAGAACTCCCGCAACCGCCGCTGGCCGTACGGCGTGCCCGCCACGCCGTGGCCGGCCCCCGGCATCACCAGCAGGTCGAAATCTTTGTCCGCTTTGATGAGGGCGTTGACGACTTGCATCGTGCTCGACGGATCCACGTTCTGGTCCAGCTCGCCGACCATGAGCAGGAGTTTGCCTCGCAGGTTGCGCGCCAGCGTGACGTTGGATTGTGCGGCGTACTCCGGCCCGACCGGCCAGCCCATCCATTGTTCGTTCCACCAGATCTTGTCCATCCGGTTGTCGTGGCAGCCGCTGTCGGCGACGCCGACTTTGTAAAAATCGCCGTGCGTCAACAGCCCGCCGAGGGCGCTCTGCCCACCGGCCGACGTGCCGTAGATGCCGACCCGCGCCAGATCCATGCAGGGATATTTCGCCGCGGCGGCTTTGATCCAAAGGATACGATCCGGAAAGCCGGCGTCGCCGAGGTTCTTCCAACACACGTCGTGGAATTTCTTGGACCGGTTCGCGGTGCCCATGCCGTCGATCTGGACGACGATGAAGCCCTGATCTACCAGTTTCTCCTGCCGGTTGGCGGCGCGGAACGCCTTCGGCACAAACGAATCCTGCGGCCCGGCGTAGATGCTCTCGATAACCGGATACCTTTTCTGCGGGTCAAAGTCCTTCGGCCGAACGATGATACCGTAGATGTCGGTCACGCCGTCGCGCCCTTTGGCCACGAAGCGCTCGGGCGCGCGCCAGCCGCGGGCGAACAGCTCGCGGGCGTCGGCGTCTTCTAGCTGGCAAACCCGTTGGCCGTCGTCGGCCCGGCGGAGTTCGGTGACGGGGGGCCGATCGACGCGCGACCAAGTGTCGAGGAGGAACCGTCGGTCGGGCGAGAACTGGACCGTGTGCGTGCCGTCGCCTTCGGTGAGAACCGTCAGCCCGGTGCCGTCGAAATTCACGCGGCCGTAGTGGATGAAGTAAGGATCCTGCCCCGGACGAAGGCCCCCGGCGCGAAACCAGATTTGACGTTTCGCCCGATCCACGCGGTCCACACCGCGCACGATCCATTCGCCTTGGGTGATCTGGTTTTTCACCTGGCCAGTCGCCGCGTCGTAGAGGTAGAGATGGTTCCAACCGTCGCGTTCGGACATCCAGATGATCTCGGCGGTGTCGTCCAGGTATTCGGCGAAAAACTGGCCGCTGTAATCAATGAAGGTCTGGCTCTCCTCGTCCACTATGGGCGTGACCGCGCCGGTGCGGGCGTCCACGGCGAGAATGAGCAGCGCCTGGTGGCCGCGCTGATTGAACAAAAAGGTGAAGCGCGCGGAGTTGGTGGCCCAGCGGACGTCCTCGATGGACCAGGGATTGCGGAAGAGCGCGTCGTCGAGCGGGATTTCCTTCTTTGCTTCGGCGTCGAACAGGTGCGGCTTGCGGACCGGGACGGCGTCGCCCGGCTTAAGGTAAGGATAGGACTGGAGCTTGGGCTGGAGCTGGTCCTTGGGCGAAGACTCGATCAGATAGACCAGCCGGCGCGTGCCCGGCGTCGTCCGCATCGCCACCAACCGCCGCGAATCGGGCGACCAGGAAACCTCCGGCTCTGGCGTCTCGGGCGCGCGCGCCTCGTACTCCATCTCAACGAACCGGTTTCGCTCGACATCCCGCGCGTAGCTGTCGTTCGGATTCGCGTCGTAGCTCAGCGGCTCCTCTTTCTCGGTCTTCAGGTCGCGCAGGAACAAATTGTGGCCGCGCACCACCGCCTCCCACTTGCCATCCGGTGATTTGGCCGAAGCATTGGGGCGGAACTGGCCCCGGCCGCGCCGTTCACGCGGCGCCGAATCCTCGGCTTTCGCCGATCTCTCGTCCGGCTTGGCCGGCGTGAGTTGATACGTGCTCAAGTCGCATCGCCAGGCGGCGTCCTTGCCGGTGAGCACCACCGACCCGCCCTCGTCGGAAAAGTGGAGGGCCTCGATCGGCAAGTGATCGGCGGTGACGGGTTGGCCCGTCTTCTCGCCCAAGGCCCGGGCCACTCGCTCGTGGTCGAAGGCGGGCCTTCGCGTGCCTTGGGCGGCGTCCACCAGGATGAACTCCCGCGCGTCCCCCGGCAGCTCCACGCGGTACCAAAACTTGTTGTTCCCGGCGAACCAGTGCGGCGCCACCTTGTCGCGATAGATCTTTGGGCCGGCTGCGTTGGTTTTCGCGTCCTGGCCGACGAGCACCGTCGCCGTGAACAGTCCCAGGAACAGCGAGACGATTTTCACAAAGCCGGCCATGATGTGGTTTGCGCGGCGGGGCTGGGGCCAAAGTGTCCAACCGGCGTGCTGAGCCCTTGGGCGGAGGCGCGGGTTGGCCCCCGGCATTCGGGAGACCGGCGGCTCCCCGCGACGGACTTCTAACGAAGCGGCCTGAATCTCAGCACGGAAACGGCGTTGCATAAATTCCCGGAGTTAAGCCCGCCCGGCCGCGCGCGTCGAGAGTTCTATGGAGGGACTTCCCGGCCGCCGAAGTCAACGCACCCCGGCGCCGCCACCGCGCCGGAACGACGAGCCCATGTTTCGGGGGGAGCGGTGCCTCCAGAGCCGCCAACGTCACCACCAGAAGACGGGGCTGCCCGACCCGGTATCGGTGCGCGGCACCATGACGGGGAACTTGCGCCACTCGACGTGGCCGTCGAGCATCGCCAAGTTGCCGCCGATGGGAAAGGTGCCGCTCACGTGGGCCGTCCGGTGAAGCTTCGACCAGCCGCCTTGGATGCCGACGTAGGCGTTCGCGGCCCGATTGACCAAGTTCGCCTGACCGGGCCGGGAGACTGTCGCGCAAGCCATCAACACCCGGTCCGAAGCCGGGGGCGCCGGCAGGGTCAGGGTGACGTACTTGATCGGCTGGGGAATGATGGAAATGTTCCAATTGGTGGGGGTCAAACTCGCCGTGCCCTCGAAGGTCATGGCATAACCGATCACCCGGAAGCCTTGGGCCGGGTTGTTGTTCAGAGCGAAGTTCCAGAGCTGGTCGTTGTTTTGATCCGGAAAACCGGGATCATACATCACGTCCCGCTGGGTGCCGCTCTGGATCATCAAGTCGGCCACGCTTTGCGGCATGTCCCAGGCCCAATTGCCGACGGCGGGCACGCCCGGCACGTTCCAGGTGGGCAGCCGGTCTTTGTTGTCACCGGCGTAAATGTGCATGGCCAAGGCGCACTGCTTCAAGTTGCTCATGCACTTGATGCGGATGGCCTTTTCCTTGGCCTTGGCCAGGGCCGGGAGCAGCAAGCCCGCCAGGATGGCAATGATGGCGATGACCACCAGCAACTCGATGAGCGTGAATCCCGCGGCGTCGGCTTTCGCGCGGCGGCGCGCCGCCGCGACGACGGCCGGCCCGCGCCCGGTTAATCCGCCGGTCAATTTCTTCAAGATCATTCTCACAACTTTCTCACAAGTGAGCGGGAGGGCCGGCAACTCCTCACCGGCCCTCCCGCGTGTCTGCATCCGTCACTCAACCACAGCCCAAGCGGTCAATGCATCAATCGGTAAAAGGCCGCGGAACCCGAAAGCGGAACCGCCACTTGGTTCATGCCATTGGTCACCCCAGGAGCTCCACCGGCGGCGCTCCACGCGGCACCGGCTCCCACCTTGGGCGAGGACTGCAAAGTGAACCCGGTGGCACTGGTCGGCCAGCTCAGGACGACGTTGTTCCCGGCCAAGCTGATGGTCAGTTGCGGTCCCGCCGCGACCGGCGGTGGCAATACCACGGTATTCGGCCCGGCGGTGTTGTCGGCGGCGATTTGGGCCGCCGTGAGCGCGCCAGCGTAGATGCGGAACTCGTCAATGCTGCCGCTCAAACCGGAATCGCCGGCATACATCGACCGGCCGATCCAGCAATGCCGGTCGCGGACGCCGGAGAGTCGCTTGCTGTTGAGACTGGCGGAGCCGGCGAGGACGCCGTTGGTATAGAACGACTGCAGGTTGTTCGGCGGATCATACACCACCGCCAATTGACCGACGTAGCCGTCGAGGGTGAAGGCACCGAAGTCGAGCACGGCTTCGTTCGCTCCTGTGACACCATCCGAGAGGACCACCCGGGTGCTGGGCGTGCCGGTGTGAGGAGCCAGGAAGGCATAGCTGATTCCGCCGGCGCCGGAGCTTTGATCTCCGAAGTCGAAGACTCGGGACCAGGTTCCCAACGGCGAGGCGAGGGACACCCAGGCCTCGAGCGTCACGGAGTCGAAGCTGCTGATCATGCCGCTGGGCAGTTCGACGTAGCTGTTCTTGTTGACCGGGTCGCCGGTGAGCACCGCCGCGTTGCCGGAGATCGTGGCCGTCCCGAACAAGGTGCCGTTCTGCGCGCCCACGGAGTCGGAGCCGTCACTGGTGAAACTGTAGCGGTGCGCCAGCATGGTCTGCTTGGGCACCACGTTCACCGTCGCGGTGGCCGTCTTGCCGCTTACGGTGGCGGTGATGGTGGCCGAGCCGAGACCCACGGCCTGCAAGTGACCGTCCAGACTCACGCTGACTACCGTTGGGGCGCTCGACGAATAGCTCACCGGGTCCGTCTGGGTCAGGTCCACGTTCGTTACGGCGGCGAAGGTGGCGTACACGTGCGGCACCTGCCGGCTGCCAAGAACCACGGTGGGATCGGCCGCCAGCGTGAGCGAAACGGGGACGCCGGGGTTGGTCACCAAGTTGTTCGGTCCCGCGGCGAAGCTGGTGCGGATGCCGGCCAGGTCGAGCGCGCCGTTGTAGATGCGGAACTCGTCGAACGTAGCCGCGCTGAAGTTGTTCGTGTCGAGACTCACGCCGAGCATGCTGATCGCGTTGGTGATCGTCGCGAGTGAGAGATTCAGGTTCGTGACGGTGTTCTGCCAGCTTCCGTTCAGGAACAAGTCAATCGTGCCCACCGGCGGGTTGAAGACGGCCACGACGTGGATTTCCTGGCCGATGCCCAGATGCCCGCCGCGCGTCACCGTCACGGTCGGCGGCCCGTAAAAGCCCGCCGTCGTGCTGTCGCCGCCATTGCGGGGCGCCAGGCCGAGCTCGTTGGCGCCCGGGGTTGACCCCAGGGCGAAGAGGCGGGCAGCCGCGTTGTTGGGGGTGGCCGGATCCACGGTGACCCAGGTCTCGAAGGTCACCGCGTTGTCGCCATCAATGAGGTGGCCGGGCAACGCGACGAACCCGGTCACACCGTCCAGGGTCACGGCGCCGCCGCCGAGGGTGGCCGTGTTCTGCAACGTGCCGGTGGCGCCGCCCACGCTGTCCGCCACCGTCGTGCCGCTGGTCTCGTTGAAGCTCCACCGATGCGTCAGTGTCACGGGCGGAATCGTGACGGTGATGGTCTTGGTGTCCGTCTTGCCATTGTAGTTGGCGGTGACGGTGGCGGTGCCCGCGCCGACCGCGTAGATCAGGCCGCTGGCGTTCACGGAGAGCACCGTGGCATCGCTCGACGCGAAAGTGGCGCCCAGGGTTGTCACGTTGACGTTGGTGACGCTGGCGAAGTCGCCGAACAGCGTGGACTGCTGGAGGGCGCGTTTGACCATCGCGGCGTTGACGGTGAGGCGCACGTCCTGCAACGCGCCGGGGTCGGCCGGTCCGACCCGATCCGGCCCGGCGGCGGCGTTGATAGCCACCTGGAGCGGGCTGAGCGCGCCGTTCCAAATCCGGAACTCGTCAATGGTGCCGTTGAAGGCGGGATCGTTGTACTGCGAACGACCCAACCAATCATTGACCGTCGAGCCGATGTCCGCGGGGGTGAGGGTCATGTTGGTGTTGATGCCAACCAGGGCGCCGTTGACGTAAAGCCAGCCGGTGTGATGGGCCGCGTCGCTGGCCCAGACCACGTGCGCTTCCTTGCCCACCGGGGGACGCCCGCCGACCCATTCCAACGGTTGGTCGCCGCCAGCGCGGTCGCTGACGTGGATGGAGCCGAGCAGGTCAGCATTGCCACTGGGCAGGGAGAGGAACATGTAGCGGCTGCCGCCATTGCTGACACCTTCGCCGCCGGCGCTGTCGCCCAGATCCCAAATCCGCGCCCAGTTCGCGCTGCCCAAGTCGGTCACCCACGTTTCCAGCGTGATGGCCGTCAGATTGGTCACGAGGTCGTTCGGGAGATCGACATACGAAACCGTGGGGTCGCCCGACGTGACCCCGCCCGGCAGGACCACGGCGCCGCCGCTGATGGTCGCGCTGCCGCCCAGCGTGCCGTTGGCGCCGCCGACGGAATCGGTGACGTCGCTGGTGAAACTGTACCGGTGCGCCAGCGCCGGGTTGCTGATGTAAAGGACGACATTGTTAGTCTGGCCGTTGTAGCTGGCCGAAACAGTGACCGTGCCCACGGCCATCGCGAAAATACGGCCGCCGCTGGTAACCGTGGCGAGGGTCGGGTCGCTGGTGGCGTAGGTCGCTTCGGTGGAACCGGGAAGGGTGAAACTGCCGTAGCTGGCCGTGTTGAAGGTCACGGTCGTGTCCTGCCGCGAGCCGACCGTCATGTTCGTGGTCACGTTCCAGGCGATGGAATTGACCGCGATGTTGGTCACCACGGTGTCCGGGCCGCCCGCGTTGTCCACGGCGATCTGGAGCGGGCCGAGCGCGCTGTTGTAGATGCGGAATTCGTCGATGCTCCCGGCGTAAGACGAATCCCCGTTGTAGAGCGAGCGTCCCAGCCAGGAGTTCACGTTATAAATGTTGGTGAGGGAAAAGACCTTCGCCCCGGTCGTCACCGGCGACATGAAATGGACCAGCACGCCGTTCGTGTACAGCGACATCGAGTTGTGGGGCGGGTCGTACACGCAGGTGACGCTCATGGGGCCAAGGTTGTCCAGCACGCCCACGCCGTTGACGACGTATTCGTCATTGTAGCCGGGAGCCGCCTGGGCGTAGCTCATGCGGAAGTCGTTCGGTGCCGAACCGGAGTGCGGGCAGAACATGACCATGTTCGCGCCCGCGCCGCCGGAGGTCTGGTTGCCGAAGGCGTAGAGTTCGGGCCAAATCCCGTTCTGGCCCACGTCCACCCACATCTCAAAGGTGACGGTGGTGTAGTTGCTGATCAGACCGGGCGGCAGTTCGACGTAGTCGCAGGTTGGGCCCGACCCCACGGCACCCGACAACTGCACCGCACCGCCGGAGATGGTTGCATTGTTCATGAGCGTGCCGTTGGCCCCGCCGACCGAATCGGTGACGTCGTTCGTGAAACTGTAGCGGTGGGTCAGGGTCGCGGAGGCGTTCAACGTCAGCGCCCAAGCGAAAGTGGCGGCCAGGAGCAGGCAGGCGACGCCACGCACGAGCCGGGGCAACTGTGGAGGATTCATTTTCATGGCGATAATCTGATTGTTGGTATCGTTGACTGGTTCGGTTGCACTGGCCCAAACCCTCGGGGCGCCGGTGGCAGCATCACCCCGCCTGGTTTGGACATACTTACGAAACTTTATCATCTAGGCGCCTCGGATTGTCAACCAAATATTCCTGCCCGACAAAAGTCAAAAGTCCGGGCGCATCTTGACACTACCCCCATAATTGGGGTGTAACGGTTCCTCATCCGGCGAAAGCGAGAACCTTCAACCAAAGGAAGCGGATGAAAACAGAAACGATGCGGCTCCAGACCCCGCGCGAGATCGAAGTGGAAGCCGAAGGCCGCGAGTGGACACGGCAACGACTCCAGCAACGACTGCAAGACGAATTCGGACAGCACGGCGAAGTTTTCCCCCTCAGCGGCCAGCGGCTGGTGCATCGGCGCACCCAGCCGATGCAACTGCACACCAGCGTGGGAGTGATCCAGCTCCGGGTTCTGCACGGCCAGGATCCGACCGATAAACACTGGGGTTGTCCGGTGCGAGAACACTGGGGGCTGACCTGCCACCAGCAATTCAGCCTGGCACTGGCAGACAAGTTGGCTTTTACGGTCACGGCCACGGCGTCCTACGCGGAAGCGGCGGCGGTGGCGCAGAAGTGGGGCGTCACCGTGAGCGACTCGTCCTTGCACGCGTTGACGCAGCACCTGGGCGCCCGGGCCGAAGCCCGCACTCAGGAACAATTGGAAACCCCGCCGCAGGAACGCCAACCGGAACGCGCGCCGACGAAACTGGCGGTGTTGATGTTGGACGGCGGGGTTCTTCCGGCAAGTTTGAGTCTGGGCTGAGGGATTCATACCCTGAGGCATGAGTCCAAGTTTGTTGTATCATGCGTTGGGGGTGCGGGAGGGTTACGATTACGTCGAAACCCAATACCAGGGCGGCTGTATCCGATTCGTGCTTTCGGTGCGCCCAGGTTGGATCCAGTGTCCGGGTTGCGGCAGCCGGGACATTGCCCGCAAAGGCCGGCGATTTCGCGAACTACAGACGGTGCCCCTCGGCCTCCAGCCGGTCTTTCTGGTGACCGAGGGGCCCCCATGCCAGTGCGCGGCCTGCGGCAAACGCTTCGAGGCCGCCCCCCCTTTGCCCCGGCCTATGCGCACTACACGCACCGGCTCGAAGCATTCATCAACGACCTGCGCGGATTGATGACCGTCAGCGATCTGGCCGCCGTCACCGGGCTGTCCTGGGACACGGTCAAGCACATCGTCAAAAGCGCGTTGGAAAAGGGCTACGGCCATCCCCGGCTCAAGGACTTGCGCTACCTTTCGATTGACGAGATTTACCTGGGACGCCGGAAAAAGTTTTACACGCTGGTTATTGACTTGGAGAGCGGACGCATCGTGTGGGTGTCCAAAGGCAAAGGCGCCGAGGCGCTACGCAAATTCTGGCGGGCGCTGCGTTTGAGCAAGGCCAAAATCGCCGCCGTGACGATGGACATGAGCGCAGCCTATTGGGCGGCCGTGGCGGAGAACCTGCCCGACGCGGCGGTGGTGTTTGACCGTTTTCACATTGTCAAACGGGTCAACGAAAAGCTCGACGATTTGCGGCGGGCGCTGGTGCACGAAGCCTCCGGGCTGATGAAGAAAACGGTCAAAGGCATCCGTTACTTGCTCTTGACGCGGCGGGAAAACGTCGGTCCCGACCAGTTGCCGCGGCTGGAGGAGGCGCTCAAAACCAACGAGCCGTTGAACCTGGGTTACCTGCTCAAAGAAGGGCTGGGTTGGGGCAAGCTGGTGGCGGTGGGCTTC
>JAJXZI010000126.1 GCA_021780115.1 bacterium
GCCGCGCGTGGCCGTGACCACCAGCACGTGTTTGGGGTTGGCCCACGAGGCCGTCTGGGAAAGACCCAGGAGTGAAAACATCAGGCCGAGCGCGGCGGGCGCACGCAGCCAGGAGGCGATGGCGAGTTTCATTGTTCGGCGTCAGTTGTGTTGACTGAGTGTAACCGACGGACGGAAGCCGCGCAAAATTCAAACCAACGCGGCGGAATACGACCCGCCGAGCCGCCGCGATGTTTACCCGGATCCCGACTGAACAGCCTCGGTCGCCCTCGCCCTTCGTTGCCGTTGACATAGGGATGCCGGGTGGAATCCGGCTTTGCGGACGCGGCGCTGGACGAAAGCTGCCGCGCGAACACAGCGCCACTCCCCCGCCCTGCGGATGGCGCTCCGGCGGCCCGTTCGATTTGGTTCCGCCCTCTGGTCCAATTTGAAACCGGCACCGATTCGCCGAGAGATTCGCCTTGTGAAACGCCGCCATTTTCGGCAAGTGATGGGCCGTGCCGACAACGAACACTATGAACCACTCCCGCTCCACCTTCACTCGTCGTGACTTCCTCGCCACTTCCACCCTCGCCTTCGGCGCGGCGTGGCTCGCCGCCCCGGCGATTGTCCACGGCCAGAACCTGAACGAACGCATCCGCGTCGGCTGCATCGGCGTCGGCGGCAAGGGCGACAGCGACACCGACGATTCCGCGCGCTGCGGCGGCGAAATCGTCGCCCTGTGCGACGTGGACGAAACCACGCTGCGGAAGAAGGCCGAGAAGTTTCCCCAGGCCCGACGCTACCGCGACTTTCGCAAGATGCTCGACGAAATGGGCCAGTCCATCGACGCCGTCACCGTCTCCATTCCTGACCACAACCACGCCCAGGCGACGATGCGGGCCATGCGGATGGGCAAACACTGTTACACGCAGAAGCCGCTGGTCCAGACCGTCTATGAAGCGCGGTTGGTCCGCAAGACGGCGAAGGACCGGGGCATTTGCAGCCAGATGGGCAACCAAGGCAGCGCGGGGAGCGGCTTGCGCCGCGCGGTGGAAGTTGTCCAGGCCGGTGTCATCGGCCCGGTGCGCGAGTTGCACGTCTGGTCCAACCGCCCCGTGTGGCCGCAGGGGATCAACCGCCCGCCCGGGGCCGACCCAGTGCCGCCGACGCTGGATTGGGACGTGTGGCTGGGTCCCGCGCCGGCGCGGCCGTACAAGCAGGGTGTCTATCACAGCTTCAACTGGCGGGGCTGGTACGATTTTGGCACCGGCGCGCTGGGCGACATGGCGTGCCACACGGTCAACATGCCGTTCCGCGCGCTCAAGCTGGGCTATCCCAACGTGGTCGAGTGCGAGCAAACGTCGCCGCTCTTCCCGGAAACCTTCCCGAAGACCTCGCGCATCCGCTTCGAGTTCCCGGCGCGGGCGGGCCAGCCGCCGCTGAAGTTTTGGTGGTATGACGGCAACCCCGACGACAAATCGGTCAAGCCGCTGCGCCCGAACCCGGAGTTGACGAAGGAAGTCGAGGCCCAGCGCGGCCTGCCCGGCAGCGGTTGCCTGCTCGTGGGCGACAAGGGAAAACTCTTTTCCCCGGATGACTACGGCTCGGAGTTCTTCCTGCTGCTCCAGGGCGAGAGCGAGTTCACCAACGGCGAAAAGCACGAGGCCGCCCGGAACGTGCCGCAAACCATCCCGCGCTCGCCGGGCCATAACGAGGAGTGGTTCCAAGCCATGAAAACGGGCCGGCCGGCGCTGGCGTACTCGAACTTCGACATCGCCGCCTACCTCACCGAGATCATTCTCCTCGGCTGCATCGCCCTGCGCATCGGACCGGGCCGGCGGATGGATTGGGACGGCCCGAAAATGAGGTCGCCCAATTGCCCGGAGGCGGCGCGGTTCGTCAAGCGCGCCTACCGTCGGGGCTGGGAGCTCTGACCGTGGCCGAGGCACCCGCCATCGGTTCGCGCGCATCGGCGGCGGCGATGTTCTCGCTCATTGGGAACACGCCGATGGTGCCGCTGCATTTCCGGCGGGAAGGCGTCACCGTCCACGCGAAGTGCGAATTCCTCAATCCGACCGGCAGCATCAAGGATCGATTCGCCAGTTCCGTCGTGCTCGACGCCGAACGCCGCGGCCGGTTGCAGCCGGAGTCGATCCTCCTCGAATGCACCAGCGGCAACACCGGCATCGCGCTGGCCACGGTCGGCGCGGTCATGGGCTACCGGGTGACGATCCTGATGTCGAGCAGCGCCAGTCCAGAGCGGCGGCGCTTGATCCAGCACCTGGGCGCGGAGTTGATTCTGTTTGAGAGCGAAGGCCGCTACCAGACCGGCATCGACATGTCGCGCAGCATGGCGGCCGCGGATGCGCGCTACTTTCTGCCGCGCCAGTTCGAGAATCCGCTCAACGTGGAAGATCACGAGCGCCACACCGGCCAGGAGATTCTCCGGCAGGCCCCGGGGCCGGTGGACGTTTTCGTGACCGGCTTCGGTACTGGCGGCACCCTGGCGGGGTGCGGCCAGGCGATCAAGGCGCGTTACCCCCAGGCGCGGATCCTGGCGATGGAGCCCGCGGAAGCCGCGATGCTCGCGGGCGAATGTCCCTGCTGCCACTACATCGAAGGGGTCGCCGACGGCTTCCTGCCGCCGCTGTTGAAAGCCGCGCCGCTCGACGGCGAAATCAAAGTCACGAGCACCGACGCACTGGCCATGACGCTGCGCCTGCACCGCGAATTCGGCCTGCTGGTGGGCACGTCGTCCGGCGCGAACGTCGCCGCCGCCGTCCGAGCCGCCCAGGACGCCGGACCCAAGGCGGTCGTCGTCACGCTGCTGTGCGACCGCGCCGACCGCTACTTCAGCACGCGGCTGTTCGAGGAAAGCAAGCCAAGTCTCGCCTGAGCGGAGAGGAGCGGTTCGCCTGAGTGCGGGAAATTCCTGCTCAATGCTTGCCGTGTTCCGCCTCGAACTTCTCCAGCTTCGGCCGGATCACCAACTGGCAGTAGGGCGCGCCGGCGTGCTCGCGAAAATAGTCCTGGTGGTAATCCTCCGCCTTGTAGAACGCGGTCAGCGGCTCGATCTGCGTGACGATCGGCCGGGGAAACCGTTTGGCCGCTTGCGCCTTGGACACCACGGCCGCCCGCCGCTGCGCCTCGCTCTGAAAGAGGATGATCGAACGGTATTGCGTGCCGATGTCGTTGCCCTGGCGGTTGAACGTCGTCGGATCATGCGCATCCCAGAATAAATCCAGCAGTTGGGCGTAGGAGATTTTCTGCGGATCGAACTCGATCTGGACGACCTCCGCGTGGCCGGTGCGCCCGGTGCAGACTTCCTTGTACGTTGGATTCTTCGTGATGCCGCCGGCGAAGCCGCTGGTGACGGACTTGACGCCGTCCACCGTCTGGAACAGGGCTTCCATGCACCAGAAGCAGCCGCCGCCGAAGGTTGCCCGTTCGGTATGGTTGGTTGAAGTGTCGGGCGTGTTCATGGTCTGCGCCTCACTGGCGGCCACGGTCGCCAGCGCGAGAACGGCCGGCAGCAAAACGCGTCGTGCAAGGTTCATAATGTGACGGATTCTCTCCCCGAATATGTACCCCAAAGCCCGCCGTGCCAAGCGGCCCCGGTTTCCGCGCGCCGGCTCTCCGCGGCCTGCCTGGAGTAGCAGGCGCTTTCACTCGCAGTCGTCGGTTTCGGGCCGGTCGAGCTGTCGGCCCGGCGGCCGGTCGGCGTATTCCGCGAAATGCCCGGGGCGCAGCGGCTCCGAGAGGGCGTGTTCTTGACCAAGCCACCGGCCCAGATCGACCCGTTTGCAGCGCCGGGAACAAAACGGGGACCACGATCCGGCGAACCAATCGCCGCTTTTCCGGCAGGTGGGGCAGATGACGTGCTGAGGTTGGCCCACGGCGACGACGGGGAAACTCCGCGCGCCGCCCTACGGATGCAGCTTGCGGTAAGCTTCCACCTGCTTGTTGATGACGAAAATCTGCTCGTCGTAGTCGGTCGGGAACATGCGGGCGGCCTCGGCGGCGATCTGCTGATACACCTCCGGAGGCACCCCGCCGCCCGCGGCTGGCGGCGCCCCTGCGCGCGGCACGCCTGGGCGCGACACCGCGACCAGGGCCGAGCGGTTGGCGGCGCCCCGCTGCAAAGCGCCCACCGCACGCTGCAGGTCATCAATCTTCTCTTCTTGCAGCAGCCCTGCGGTGGCAAGGTTCGAGATCACGCCGCTCTGCCGCTCGTCCCATCGGGAGACAATATCCTGCACACTCAAAAGGAGGGCCACCAGGTTGGTGCGGCTGGCCTCTAACGCGGCGAAATGGTCCTCCAGCGCGGTCAGCCGCCGCTCCGTGGCGGAGGGGCCGCAGCCTGCGGCGGCCAGTGTCAGCGCCGCGAGGATGGCCAGAGGGATCGCTCTCATGGTTGAAATGGCTCTGTTTCTACAGAAATGCCAACGAAATCTCAAGTACGAAGCGACTCTACTTCGCCGCGGCCTTCTTCACCTTGGCCGCGATTGCCTTCAGGTCCTCGGCCACACTCGTGGCGTCGCTGTGTTTCGCGCCGCCGTCCTGGAGGACCGCCTGCGCGTCGGCGATCACCTTTTGGATCGTTTCCTCGGGAAGGGCGCCGCAGTTGAGGATGGCATTGAGGTCGCGAGCCAGCCGGGTCTGGTTCGGCTCGGAGAGTTCGCGGCCGGCCAGGGCCGGCTCCAAATCAATGGCGAGTTGGATGACGGAATCCCGGCTCGGTTTCGTCGGGGTCAGCACCGCGGACAGGAGGTGATTCGCCAGAGGCGGTTTCGGCTGCGGCGGCTTGGCGGTGAGCGCGGCCAAGTCCAACTGGAGCGTGCTGATGTTCTGCTGGGCCGCCGGGCTGATCCCCGACGGCGGATTGGGCGGAGCCGGAGCTGATGCCGCTTGCCCCGGCGCCACGGGCAGCGGCGGCGACGGCGGGTTGGGCACGCCTTGGCGGGCGTTGTTCTGGTCGCGCAATCCCTTGGCGCGCTCCCTCACGAGGTAGTCTTGCGCGGGCAGAAGGCCCGCGGCCATCCAGCAAGCGGTCACGGCCAAGAACCAAGCTTTCTTCATTGGACGCCAGTTTGGGTTGTTGAAATCCCCGTCTGCACGCCCGGACGAGGACCGGTGGGTTCGCTCACCATCACGATGGCATTCCGGGGTAGGAGCGTCAGGTAATCCACCAGGATGTGCTGGGCCTCCTCCAGGGTGACGTCCACCGGCGACACGTCATCCGGCTCGGAGAAATCGCCGGTGAGGTCGGGAGCGATACCGCTGCTGCCCGAGGTGGCGGACCGGACTTCGGGTGCCAGGGCAGCGGCCAGAACGCGACCGAAAGCGGCCACCACGCGCTTGGATGTGGCCGGATTCCAAGGCCAGGCGGGCGGGGCCGCCATGCCCAGCGCGAGCCACGGCGCGTTCGTCGTCGTCAATTCCAGGTCGTTGGGCGCGTTGGACACGACGAGCAAACCGAGTTGCGAGGTCAGGAGGTTGGTGTCGAGTCGCCCGCCCCAGTTGTTCCACTGGTCGGCGGTGAACTGGAAATCCAGCCGCGACTCCTGCGGGTGGACGTTGGTCAAGTGCAAGCGGCCGGCGAGGGCGTTCGTGGGCGCCAGCGGCGCCGGCAGGCCGGATCGGTCGGTCTGCTCGAGCTTGATCTCATAGACCTTCTGGTCCGGCGAGGGTTGGATGGCAATTTCCAGGCGGCGTGTCCGGGCGCGGTCGTCGGCCGCCTCCTTCTCCTTCAGGCGCTGCTGTTCGTTCAGGGAGACGGTCTTCTCGGCTTTCGCCTTTTTGTAGATCGCGATGTCTTCGCGCACGAAGTCGAAGTCCTGCTCCTTGGCCACCCGCTCGGACGAGCGTTTGCGGAGTTCATCCAGGAACGGCGCGACGCGGTTCACCGGCTCGAATTTCGCGCTCTTGATCGTGTCGTACGGCAGGGGATTATCCAGCGAGACTTCGCCCACATCGAGGACGTTGTCGAGTGAGGGCAGCACGATGTCGGGCGTGACGCCCTTCAACTGGGTGGACAGCCCGCTGGCGCGGTAGAACTTGCGAATGGTCAGCTTCACCGCGCCCGGGTCGTTGGTGGACAGGTCGGCGCTCATCCGGATGTAGGGTTTGAGCGAATTGAGGCTTTGGACGGTGCCCTTGCCATGCGTGGAGATGTCGCCGACGAGCAACGCGCGGCCGTAATCCTGCAACGCGCCAGCCACGATCTCCGAAGCCGAGGCGCTGAACCGGTCGGTCAGCAGCATCAACGGCCCGTCATAGGCGATGGACGGATCCCGGTCCGCGTCCACCGTCACCTTCCCGTCCGGGTCGCGGACCTGGACGACGGGACCTTCCTTGATGAACAGGCCGGTGAGGCGAATGGCCTCTTCCAGGGATCCGCCGCCGTTGTGGCGCAGGTCGAGAATGACGCCGCTGACGTTTTCCTTTTCCAGCTTCTTGAGCAGCTTGGTCACGTCGTCCGTG
Organism: bacterium; assembly: GCA_021780115.1. Lineage (GTDB taxonomy): Bacteria > Verrucomicrobiota > Verrucomicrobiia > Limisphaerales > JAJXZI01 > JAJXZI01. Next base: position 6,466 of record JAJXZI010000126.1, read on the forward strand.
GTGCTGCGGGGTTCGCTTTTACCTCGGCTGACGCCCAGGTCCATCGTCGAGTAGAACGACGGCAAATCGATGAGGCCCAGGCGCAAGTGGCCGCCGCCGGGCGCGGGCAACTCGATGATCCGGGCCTTGGCTTCCTGGTCCTCCAGTTTGATTTCATCGCGCACCAGCGTGACGACGCGGCGCGTGGACTGGTCGGCGGCGTCGGCCGGCACGATCGTGAGCCGGACCTCGGTACCCTTCGGCCCGCGAATCAGGTTCACCGCCTTGTTGAGCGGCATGTCCACGATGTCCACCGGGGGACCGTCGCCCTGGGCCACGGCGACGATCTTGTCGTTAGGTTTGATCTTTTTGCTTTTGGCGGCCGGGCCGGGCAGCAGGCGGTTGATCCGACAGAAGCCGTCCTCCGAGCGCAACTCGGCACCGATGCCGAAGAGCGAGAGATTCATCCCAATGGCGAAGTTCTCCAACGAACTCTTGCCGAGGTAATCCGAGTGCGGATCATAGCTGTGGGCCAGCGCGTTCAGGTAAATCTCCAGCACGTTGTCGCTGTCCCACTCCTTGAACGTCTTGAGAATGCGGGTGTACCGCCGGGTCAGCGTGTCCACGATTTGTTTGGCGTTGTCCGCGGCCAACCGCTCGCGCACGGCCTGGACGACCGCCGCGGGCGGCTCCTTCGGCAACCGTTCCAGCACCAACGCGGCGATCTTGTCCGCCCGGTCGTCACTCACTTTGCCCCGGAGCGCGCCGGTGATTTCGTTCGGAATCCGAACCTCGGAAGCTTCGTTGGTCTGGCCCGATTTGAGGCTCTTCAGGGCCTCGGCCTTCGCGTTCCCAGCCCGAATGCTGGCGAGGATTTCCTCCGGCTTGCTTTCCCGGAACCGCTGGTCCAGCGCCCGCGCCACGACGTCGGGGTTGGGCAGATTGAGCTTCTCCTGCAAGTACTCGTAGCGGAGCCGCCCGCGCCACAGTTGCTTTGCCTCCTCCAAGGTCTTCGGGGCCGGCTGGTCCTTGCGGTTGAGGTCGATCCGATCCTGGCCGTCAAAGGTGAATTTCTCCGTCTTCAACAATGTCGTCACGAAGTCCACGCGCTGTTCCAACCGCCGGAGGAAGAGCGAGAAGATGATGTCGCCGGGCATGGTGTCGCCGCGGTGCAGGATCAGGTCGTTCAGCCGGTGCCGGTAGCCTTCAAACTCGTCGAGGTCTGACTGGAGGAAATGGATGTGCTGCGGATCCAGATCGCGGAGATAGTGGTCGAGGAACTTGCTGGACATCTCCTCATCGAAGAGCAGATGCGAGTAATGGAACTGCTCCAACATCCGGGCGGTGACGTTGGCGATGATGCCATCGTTGGGGCCGGGCTTCAGATCCACCGCGCTGACGGGGTGCGCCTCCGCCGATTGCTCGGCGGGCGGGTCAATCGTCTGGGCCAGGGCCAGCGAACCCGCACATCCCAAACCAACCCACAGAGGCAGGAACCTCGCTCGAAACAAGGACTTCATAGTCATGAAAACACGCAACGTTAGCACAGATTGGACGGCAGGGAAGCCCGATTGTTCAGGGCGGGCGCGCCCAGTGAGGTGGCGCCCACCGCTCCCCGCGGGACGGCGCTTGGCTGCACGACTGCCGGCCTGTTCGTCCTCGGCTTTCGTCCTCGCGCTTGGTTTCACAGGGCGCGGCCCCGCCGCCGCGACAGTTGCCTGGCCAGCGCCGGACGCTAGACTGCCCCGGTGATTCGGAACGTCCTCTTCGACTGGTCGGGCACGCTGGTGGATGACCTGCCCGCCGTCCTGCACGCCACCAACCACGTCCTGCGCCGCGCCGGCCGGCCGGAGATGGACCTGGCCCGGTTCCGGGCCGAGTTTTGTCTGCCGTTCACGCACTTTTACGAGCGCCATGTTCCCCACATCCCGCTGCCGCGCCTGGAAGCGTGGTTCCACGGCTGCTTCCGGCAGGCGCAGGATTCGGTGGCGCCGCTGCCGCACGCGCGGGAGTTTCTCGAATTCTGCCGCGCCCGCCGCCTGCGCGCCTTCGTCCTGAGCACCGTCCGCCGCGATCATTTCCAGCGGCAGGCGGCGCGGGCCGGATTCACCCGGTTCTTCGACCGTCTCTACCTTGGCGTGCGGGACAAGCGGCTGAAGATCGGCGCAATCCTGAAGCAAAACCGCCTCGCGCCCCACGAAACGCTGTTCATCGGCGACATGCAGCACGACATCGACGCGGCCAAGGCCGGCGGCGTGCGCTCCTGCGCCGTGCTCACCGGTTACAACAGCGTCGCCCAACTCCGCGCCCGCGACCCGGACCTGATCGTCGAGCACCTCGGCGAGTTGCGCCAACTCCTGGAGCGCCACGACCTGGAACTGGCGCCGGCGCCCGCCCGAGCCGGACAGATCCCCGCCGCGCCCGTCGTCACCGTTGGCGCGCTGATCTTCAACGACGCCGGCCAGGTGCTGATGGTCCGCACGCGGAAATGGTCGGACTTATGGGGCATCCCCGGCGGCAAGGTGAAATGGGGCGAACCCGCGCTCGAAGCCCTTCACCGCGAGATCCGCGAGGAGACCGGCCTCGTTATCACGGACGTCGAATTGGTCCTGGTCCAGGACTGCATCCACTCGCGGGAGTTTTACCGGGACGCGCATTTCGTGCTGTTGAACTACACCGGCCGCGTCACCGCCGCGCCCAACGTGAAGCTCAACGACGAGGCGCGCGAGTTCCGCTGGGGCCATCCCGACCGCGCGTTGCGGATGGAACTGAACCAACCCACCCGCATCCTGCTGCGCGCCGTCCGAGCGAAAGCGAAAGCCGCCAAGAAAGCGGAAAGCCCCCGCCCTGCCCTGCCCGCCAGCCGGCGCTGTCATGGATAAAATCACCCTCTGCGACCTCGAGGTCTCCTATCACGTCGGCGTGCCGGACGCGGAGCGCGCCCAACCCCAGCGACTCCTCCTCTCCGTCGAGATGGTCTGCGACCTCGCACCCGCCGCCGCCAGCGATGACCTGTCCGCGACGATTGACTACTACGCGGTCAGCCAGCGCCTGCTCGGATTCGGCGCCGGGCGCAGTTGGCGGCTCATCGAGTCGCTGGCCGCGGAGATCGCCCAAATGATCCTCGACGACTTCCAGCCGCGTTCCGTGCGGGTCGAGGTGAAGAAGTTCGTGATTCCGGAGGCGCGTTACGTCTCCGTGAGCGTGGCCCGCGAGCACCGGCGCGGCACCGGCCACCGCCTCTGACGCAGACGAACACCCTTTGAAATCGGCTGGTGGGGTCTCTCGCCCTCCCGGCGATTGAATGGCTGCCGCTACGGGCCTTTCCGGGCGCGGTAGTAGCGGTTGCCACCGCCGCCGGACTGTGGATCGGTGATCTGGACTGCCCCGGCGGGGCTGTTGGTGGTCAGCAACGGGGTCCACGAGCCGGACTTCAAAGTGCTGGAATACTCGACAATGATGGTCTGGCCGGCGGAGGACAGAACTTGGAAGCTGAAGACGCCACTGGATCGAACGGCGTTGGTCAGGACCAGCGGCCCAGTGACCGCGCCCCCGGTCGTAGTCAGGGTGAACCGCGTGGAGGTGGCGCGGAACGCCACCGTGGCAAACGAGGTGTTCGTGGTCCCGCTGGCGTTGTAAAAGCCGAGGTAGGCATCGTAGTTGGTGCCGGCCTGCAGGGAGCCGGCGGGAATCACGGCGGCGGTGGCCGTGTGCGGATACGCGTTGCTGAAAGCCGCGGCTCCCGTGCCCGGGGTGAGCACCTCGATGGTGATGAAGTTCGACGCGGTCGCGGTGGTGAAGGCATCCCAATTGAGCGTGAACGCCTGCGCGGCATTCACCGCCTGGGCGGCGGGGTAGTTGGCCACGTGCGGCGCGTTGGGCTGGGTGAGGCTGGCCGGGAGGTTGACGGTGACCTGTTGGTTGGAGGTGGCGGCCTGGACATTGAAGATATAATTGCCGTTCGGGTAGGCGGCCTGGAACGTGGTCAGGTTCGTGGCGAAGGCCACCAGATAGAAATCTTCGGCCGCGAGCGGACTGCGGTTGAGATTGGTCATGCCGCCGGTGGGCAGCGTGAGGCTGATCGCGTTGGCAGTGCGGTTGGAAGCCAAGCCGGTGCCGGCGCTGAAGCCGTAGCTCGCCTCCGGGTCCGGCGTGGGCGCGTTGGCGCTGTTCTGGTCATAAAGCCAGATGGTGCCGGCGCTGAAGGTGGTGATCGCGTTTGTGCCGGCGCCGGTGCCGCCGCCGCCGGAAGTGCCCGTTGTAAAGAAGCCCCCGCTGTTCCCCTGCAGGGAGTTGCCCAGCGTATCCTGGCCGTCCACGGTCCAGACGATCATCTTGTTCGGCGAGGGAAAGGGCGTGGTGGGGGTGCAAGTGAGCGTCTTCTGGTCGGCGCTCCAGGTGTCCGTCGTCGCCAACGGCGTGAGTGGATTGGACGGATCGATAAAGGTGGCGGTTGTCGCGCTCGTGTCCATCGCGGCGCTGAACGTGATGACGACGGGCGCGGTCGGCGAAACGCCGGTGGCAAAGTTGGCCGGCACGGTCGAGACGATGGTGGGCTGCGCTTGAGCCTGAGACAGCACCGCCAGCGAACCGGCCAGGGCGAGGAGCAGGGCCGCCGGGCGGCCACGGGAGAAACGCGCAATCGAGTGAGGATTCATGTGTTTAAGGGAATGACGGGGGTTTGCTTCTGGAGTCCCGCACTTCGGCCGGCAATGCCCGGCCCCTCACCCGGCTGCACGGCGCGAACACATCCGCCAAAACAGCAGTCGGAATGGGACTTGGCACCCGCTGTGAGCGGGTGCGTGTCGTTGCCGGGTGCGAAACTCATACCTTCGAACAGCCGGGAGAATGCGACCAATCCGCCGTCGATTCAAGCCTGAAAACGGAATCGGCGGAGCCTGGAATCGCCGCCCCGGCGAACGGTCGATCACGCGTCCTGTCCGCCGCCTCATCAGCCGCGGGCGTGCGCCTGGAGCCAGGCCTCCATCGTGGCCGGGGAGGCCTTCTTGTTCACGTGGCGGTCGTGACGCGCGATGAACCAGACGGCGCGGGCGATCTTAAACGGATTGCCCGCGCGCGGCCAGCGCCGCCGCTTGAGCGAGTAAAAGACATCGCAGAAATGGACGCGCGCCTCGGCCTCGCGGATCATGGCGCCGGTGCGCGGCGAGAGGTGCCGGCAGCGCGACCAACCGGCGTAGAACGCGTAGGTGTACTGCAGCCAATACTGCCAGCGGTTGGTGTGGATCAGCCGCTCGGTCAGGCTGCCGGGCGTGGAGCGCGCCACGACCAGCGGTTCGCCGACCTGCGTGAGTTCACCAGAGCGCAGGCCGAATTCGCTCAAATACGCCACGTCATTGCCGTAGGCCGCGCGGGAGTAGTCGAAGCCGTACGGATTCTCGATGTCGATGTAGTGGTCGAAAACCTCCCGGGCGGTCGCGGTGTCGAACAGGCTGCACATCTGCGTGACCGGAAAAATCTTGGCGAAAATGCCCAGCGCGTAGGCGTCGCCGCGGAGGCGGGACGTTGGATACGGCGCGTTCAACAGCTCCCAGCCCGGGCTGGGGTGGTCGAGATTGGCCGGCTCGATGTGGACGCCCGGATCGTCGGGCAGGTAGTAGCGGTAGGCGTTGCAGCCGGCGAGCAAGTCCTTCGGGTGTTGCTGGAGCACGCCCGCCAGCATCTCCACGTAGCGCGGCAGGAGGAGGTCGTCCGACCAGACGAAGGTGCAGTAGCGGCCGCGGGCTTCGTGGAGGAGTTTGCGCCAGGCGCGCAGCGGGCCGGAGTTGGCGTCGCTGGTCATCACGCGGATGCGCGGATCGCGGCCCGCGTAGCCGCCGATCACCTCGCGGGTGGAATCGCGGCTGGCCTCGTCGTAGATCAGGATTTCCAGGTCCGCGAACGTCTGGCGGAGGCAGGACTCGATGGATTCGCCAACCGTCCGCGCATTGTTATGCGTCGGGATCAGGAGACTGACCAGGGGCGACGGCGGCATGGTGACGCCTCAGGCCTTGCGCGGCGTGAGCAGCGAATGGGTGTCGTCGATCTTCCGGATCGCCCAGTGCGGCAGTTCGGTCGGTATTTCGCGGTGCCACTCGATCAGCAGCGGAATGTCCCAGAGCAGCGGGCACTTCAGCATCTCGTACTCGCCGCCTTCGATGTCGATCTTCACTACGCCTGGCCGGCCGAATTTTTGCAGCGCCTCGGCGATGGAGAGCGTGGCCACCTGCGGACCGGTGGGGGGCGCCAGGAAATCGGGGTCGCACGTCCCGGTCATCGGCTGGCCATCAATCGTGAGCGCGCACGGCACAACGACGACGTTGGCGCAGTCCTTCAGATTGTAGCCGAGAAACTGGAGGGCGTTCAGGTTGGGCTCGAAGGCGAAGACCTGGTGGAACTTGGCGACCCGATAGGCGTGCCGGCCCACGAACGCGCCGACATCCCAGACCGGGCCGTCCCATTTACCGTCGCAAAGGCACTGGAGGACTTCCGGTTCCCAGCCCTTCGGGTAAAGCAGTTCATTGCCGCGGTTGGAATGCAGCAGGCGCCCGAGACGATTTTTCGTGAGGCCCAGCCGGACTTGATGGATCAGATAACCAAGGTTCACAGTGGCGCGGAGGCTAAAGGGCGTCGCGCGGCGGAGTCAAACCGGATTTCGGCGCGGCGGCGCAAGCGCGCGGCCGCGGCAAACCAAATAGGCGGCGGACTTGACAGAGCGCCCAGGGAAGCACGAAATGAAGGAGCGAAATGAAAATCCGAATCCGAGCGCGGAAGATCGTCCCACCCCGCTCTTTCCGGGCCGCCCTCCGTCCGCAAGTCGCGCATCCCGTCCGGTTCGCCTCCACCGCGGTGAAGCGTTCGATTCGGTGGGCGCTGGCGGGGATGCTCGCCGCGCGGGCGGGCGGCCCGGCGGCCTGCGAGACCGATCCCGTCACGCCGCCGGGCACCGGCACCGGTGCGCCGCCAGCGGTTTTGTCCGCGCAGCAGGATCACCAGAGGATGATGGAACGCCTCCACATCACGGCGCTGCGCCCCGGCCGAAATGGCGGCAATCCCTCGGCAACCAATTACGCCAATTACGACGAGTCGCGAGCGAATCCGTTCCCGAACCTGCCTGATCCGCTGGTCTTAAAAAACGGCCAGAAAGTCACCACGCCGGAGCAGTGGTGGAGCCAACGCCGTCCGGAAATCCTGGAGGACTTCGAGCGCGAAATCTACGGCCGAACCCCGAAGGCCACGCCGCAGGTGAACTGGCAGGTTCTCCAAACCACCACGGGGACCAACGGGGACATCGCCACGATCACAAAGCAGCTTGTCGGTCACGTGGACAATTCCTCGTATCCAGCGGTCACCGTCAACATCGCGCTCACGCTGACGACGCCCGCCGGCGCCACCGGCCCAGTGCCGGCAATCATGCAATTCGGGTTCAATTTTGGCGCCGGATTTCCCGGTGGCACCAATGCGTTGGGCCGCGGTTTTTTCACCGGCAACACCGTGCCGGCGCGCACGAATGCTCCCGCCGGGTTCGCTGGTTCTTCCCCCGCCCGCGCAACGAACGCCTTTGGCCGCGGGCCATTCCCGGCCGGCTTCGGCGGTGAGCCTGCCTGGCACCACCAAGTCCTCGCGCGCGGCTGGGGCTACGCGATTCTCACGCCGAACAGTGTCCAGGAAGACAACGGCGGCGGCCTGACCCGCGGCATCATCGGTCTGGTGAACCAAGGCCGGCCGCGGAAGCTGGATGACTGGGGCGTGTTGTCCGCGTGGGCTTGGGGCGCCAGTCGCGCCTTGGACTATTTCACGACGGACAAAACGGTGGACGCCAAACAGGTCGGTCTGGAGGGGCACTCGCGCTACGGCAAAGCCGCCCTCGTGGCGATGGCTCTCGATCAGCGCTTCGCGATTGCCTATGTCAGTTCCTCCGGCGAAGGCGGCGCGAAACTGCACCGGCGCAATTGGGGCGAGATCGTGGAGAACGTCGCCGGCACCGGCGAATACCACTGGATGGCCGGCAATTTCCTCCAGTACGCCGGGCCGTTGACCTGGGGTGATCTGCCGGTCGATTCGCACGAGTTGATCGCCCTGTGCGCGCCGCGCCCGGTGTTCATCGGCGGCGGCGCGACGCAAGGCGACGGGTGGATCGACGCCAAGGGCAGCTTCCTGGCCGCCGCAGCCGCCGGGCCGGTCTATCGGCTCCTCGGCCAGAAGGACCTCGGCACGACCGAATTTCCACCGATCGAAACGGCGCTGATCGACGGTGACATCGGCTTTCGCCAGCACCGTCAAGGACACACCGACGCCCCGAACTGGCCGACTTTCCTGCAATTCGCCGAGCGCTATCTCAAAGCGCCGCCTCGCACGGCGATGAAGAGCGCGGACAGCGAAGCGCGATAATTTCGGAAGGAACTTCGTCGGTCGCGAAGCGTTTGGAGTGCAGCCGCTGCCGGGGAATAAGGCTGACACCGCTGTCCCCCGTTCGACATTCGACGTTTGAGGCTCAAGGTGCGAGGTCTTCACGATTCCAAAGCGGTGTGTGTCCTCGCCCCTCCCGCATCGCACTCCAAGGCGTTGGCGCGCGATTCAAACAGCAATCACCGTCTCCGTGTCTTCGAGTTCTTCTCCGAAGCGCCGCCAGCCGCGAGACTCACTGAACGGGCGCGTTATAACGAGGACAACCCGAAGTCCCGCCAGGACGCGAGAAATCGTTTCGGCCCGGGACAGCTATGTCGAAAACGATTCTGACCCTTCAGTTCCCTTCAGCATTCACAGGGCGCCTGTCCATTTGCTTGCCGGGCTCCGCTCGTACACTTTTGACAGGTTCAAGACGAAGTTCGTCGGACGGTGTTCGGCCGCATGCGCTTTGTCAATTGCACCGTGCTTGGCTAAAACTGAAGTGGTGGCGGAGTCATCTGCCCCCGGACGCTTCAGGTGAATGCCGCGTCAAGAGTGATATCGACTCACGCCGCCGGGCAGGCAGTCGAATGGGCGGATGATGATTGCCCCTTGGGGCCAGCCGTCGAAGATGGACCTGGAATCGTAATGAGGTTCGGATGAAGAAATGGAAGAGACTGATTTGCGCGTGGACGCTCTGGATGGACCTGCTGATCCTCGGGATGCTGACGGGGTGTGCAGGGGGCGCCTTTTATGGCTTAAGTGGGCCGGATTGGTATGGGCCTGAGTATGACGATTTTTATGGGGATTATTACTACCCAGGATACTACGGCAGCGTCTGGGGACCGGATGCCTTCGCGTTTGGGCGTCATCTTCACGGCGGCTTCGATCGTGATTTTGGCCGGCGCGGCTTCATGAGCCGCGGCGTTGCCGGGGTCTTTCATGGAGGAGGCGGGTTTCGCGGGGGAGGTGTGTTTCACGGAGGAGGTGGAGGAGGCGCGTTTCGTGGAGGGGGAGGTGGTGGTCGCGGAGGGGGCGGCCATGGGAGATGATCATCCGAGCAAGATTTTATGAATGTGAAGTCTTTTGAGACACCCTGCCTTTTAGGTGTGGCCCTTCTCGGGGTTGTCGTCTTTGAACAAGTCCGAGGCGAAGGCAATTCGGGCATTGCGCCGCGGATTTATGCTTCACCATCCGAAGCTTCAAATGACCTGGTCAAAGCAGCAAGATCCCATGATCGGCAGGCGATTCGGGAGATCTTTGGCCCCGAGGTCACCAATCTATGGACCGGCGATCAGGCGTTGGATGAGAAACACTTTGCAGCGTTTGCCGATGCACTGGCGGAACGGTGCGACACTGTACCGGAAGGTCCCAACCGGGTGACGCTCGAAATCGGAAGCGACCCGTGGCCCTTTCCCATTCCGCTGATCAAGACCAACGGCGCGTGGTTTTTTGACGCGATTGCCGGGGAAGAGGAGATCATCAATCGGCATATCGGGCGGGACGAATATTACGCGATTGGTGTCTGCCAGGCTTACGTGAAGGCGCAACGCGAATACGCCAATCGATTTGCGGCGGCCGGCGGCTTGCCGCGCTACGCCATGAGGTTCAAGAGCGCTCCGGGAAAGACGGACGGTTTATATTGGCCGGGCGAAATACACGGGGCGTCCAGCCCTTTGTCCGCCTTCGTGGCGCAAGCCAGTTTGGAAGGATACAACTGGAGCACCGGCCAAGGCCCGCGCCCATTTCACGGATACTATTTCAAGATTCTGACCCGCCAGGGATCGTCCGCTCCGGGCGGCAAGCAGGATTACGTCCGGGATGGCGCCATGACCGGCGGCTTTGCGCTGGTCGCGTATCCGATCCGCTGGGGAGAGTCGGGCGTTATGACGTTCATCGTGAACCAGGACGGCGTGGTTTATCAGCGGAGCCTGGGTGAAAAGACCGCCAGGATCGCCGCCGCGATGAAGTCGTATAACCCGGACGCACACTGGACGATGGTCTCGGAGCCGGGAATCACCAGCTTAAAGGAAGATGCGCTGACGCAGCCGGCGCGGTAACCGCCGATGGATGCCTTCCTGTCTCGACCACCCGATGAGATATGATTGCTCATCAGGCCACGGGTGCCTGACGGACTGAATAACGCTTCATGCTCGCTGCGATTTGGCGGCGGCTACGGGACGATGGCCTTCTCGGCGGCGGCGAGACCGTCTTGCGGCGATTGCCTCGGATACTCCGACATTCTGCCTTCTTCCTTCCGCCTTCCAAAGAGGCGGGCGCGGTGGAGGTGGATGTCGGCCAGGAACGGTTTCATGGGGCCACGCTCGGCGATTCCCTAGGCTTCGCCGAGGTCGGCCTGCGCGCTCTCGGGGCCGGTACGCGCGCCGGTGAGAAACCGCGGCTAGGCGCGGGTGAGGAGGCTGCGGGGAAGAAACCACCGCTGGCCGGCGCGGCGGAGGCCATCCACGGCGGCGTCCAGTTCGCGGTGGGCGATTTGGAGCGCGGCGTTTTCGCCGCTTCCGCGTTCGTTGTCATTCGGGGCTGCGATTTCATTTGGTCGTTGGGTCATCCACAGCGGTGGTGATGGCTTTGGGCGACAGAGCGGGGTTCAACCGCTCCAACGGCTCACGCAACCCCGATCCCAATCCCACCTTGTCCTCTGTCTCGCCCAGCAACGTACTGCGTTTGAACGGAGCGGATTAACTGCGGCGGCGTTTGCGCGCCAACACCACCTCCGCTACCCCACCTTCTGCAATCGGCGGCAGCGCCAGGGCCGGGTAAAACCTGCGCCGGGCTTCGTGCCGGTGGAGCTACCGCCCGCGCTTGCCCCGGAGTCGCGGGTCAAAGCCCCTTCACCCGCGCGGCGCAACAGGCCGGGCTTCGGGCGGTCCGCCCGCCCGCCAAGCCACACGCGAGATCTGGTCGGCCCCCGCAGCCCAGGGCAATGTCGGTGGGCGCGTAGGCGTTGGGGCTGGTAGGCCGATGCGGCTGCACCGCCTGGAGGGTGATGGCGGAAGCGTTTCTGGTGGAGGAAATGCGGAGGGACAGCAAGGTGGTGGCGGAGTCAGTCTGCGGGCGCACCGTTTGGTCCCCCGGTTGCGGCTGCGAACGGGAGTGTTTCATTGTCCCGCAAGTTCGCTAGACGGTGCTTCCGCTCTATCCATCTGAATCGTTCCCGCTAAAAACTTGCAATCCATCGAGAGTCTGGCAGACAGTCGCCCGCATGGCCACTATGGCTCGGACGCGGATTCTTCACCCAGGTCGCATGGCGCGACGGCGCCTGGACCAGGCGCTGGTGGAACGGGGCTGGTGCGAGAGCCGCGAGAAGGCGCGGCGGGCCGTCATGGCGGGGCGCGTGCTTATCAACCAGCGCGTCGCCCGCAAGCCGAGCGACCCGGTCAAACCGGAGGATGACGTGGTTCTGGCCGAGGCCGAGCCGTACGTCAGCCGCGGCGGACTGAAGCTGGAGCACGCGTTGCGGCACTTCCAGACGGAGGTGCGCGGCCATACGGCGGTGGACCTCGGCGCGTCCACCGGCGGCTTCACCGATTGCCTGCTTCAACAGGGCGCTGTGCGCGTGTATGCGGTGGATGTCGGCAGCGGCCAGCTTGCGTGGAAGTTGCGACAAGATCCGCGCGTCGTTGTCCTCGAAAAGACCAACGCCCGCGCCCTCACGCCGGCCCGGATGCCGCCGCCGTTTGCGCCGGTGGACCTGGCGGTGATTGATTGCTCCTTTATTTCCCTGAGGAAAATCCTCCCCGCCGCCGTTGCGTTGGTCCGGGATTGCGGTAGCATCCTCGCCTTGGTGAAACCGCAGTTCGAAGCGGGCCGGCGCGAGGCCGACCGAGGCAGGGGAGTCATCACCGACCCCGCCATCCATGCGCGCGTGCTGCAGGAGTTGCAGGCGTTCGTCAGTGAGACGGGATCGCTGGCGTGGCGTGGTTCGACCGAATCGCCACTGCGCGGCCCGGCCGGCAACAAAGAATTCTTCATCGCTCTTGAGAAAGTTCGATAAACAGATTCCCCGCGTCGGGCTGACTGGCAACCCGGAGAAGAGCGGTTTCGCGGCGCTGGTGCGCCGGACGGCCCGCGCCGTCCGCGCGACCGGACGTCAGGTGTTGAGCGACGCCGAGACAGCCCGGAGCGCCCGACTGCGCGGCGCATCCTGCGCAGACGTTGCCGTGCTGGCACGGTCGGCGGACCTGCTGCTCGTGTTCGGCGGCGACGGCACCATTTTGCGGGTGGCGCGGGAGACTTCGGGCTCCGGCGTGCCGCTGCTGGGCGTCAACCTCGGGGGCCTGGGGTTTCTGACGGCGGTCTCCTCCGCGGAGCTGGCGTCGGGGTTGACCGACATCTGGCGCGGCCAGTTCACCTTGGAGGAGCGGGCGTTGATCCAGGCCCAAGGCACCTGCCGCGGGCAGCCCGTCCAACTCGACGCGCTCAATGATCTGGTCATCAGCCGCGGCCCGTCGGCGCGGCTCATCGAATTGGAAGTGACCGTCGATGCCGAACTGGTCGCACGCTACCGCTGCGACGGCTTGATTGTGAGTTCGCCCACCGGTTCGACGGCCTACTCGCTGGCCGCCGGCGGCGCGCTGATCAGCCCCGCCGCGGAGGTGTTCGCCCTCACGCCCATCTGCCCGCACACGCTCTCCAACCGTCCGGTGATCGTGCCACTGGATTCGGTGATCCGCGTGAAAGTGATCAAGCCCAACCCGGAAACCAGCCTCTGCGCCGACGGACAGGTAATGAACGAACTGGTCGGCGGCGAGTCGGTAACCATCCGGCGCAGCCCCAAGGCGGTCCGCCTGATGCGGTTGCGGGGCGCGTCTTTTTTTGAGACGCTGCGGCGCAAGCTGCATTGGCGCGGCGCCAGCGTCTGAAGTTGCTGACCATGGCCGTCATCCGACTCAAAGACATCGCGGCACGGGCGGGCGTCTCGGTGATGACCGTCTCCAAGGTGCTGCGCGACGCGCCGGACATCTCGGCGGGCACCAAGACGCGCATCAAGCTCCTCGCCCAGCAGCTGGGCTACGTGCCCGACACCATGGCGCAGAGCTTGCGCAGCCGCAAATCGAAGCTCCTCGGTCTCATCATCCCGAACATCGCCCACCCCATTTTCGCCCGGATGGTCATGGCCATCGCGGACCGCGCCCATGAAGCCGGCTACGAGATCGTCCTGGCCCAGACCCAGAACGTCCCCGAGCGGGAGGACTCCTGCGTGTTGCGGCTGCTGTCGCGGCGGGTGGACGGCCTGCTGATCTCCCCGGTCTATCGTCCCGCCGACCATGTGCGCGCCTACCAGGAGCTCGCCGCGCGGGGAACCCCCACGGTGATCCTGGGGCCGCTCGCCCCGTTCTGCCGGCAGTTCCCCAACGTGGAAGGCGAGGAGGAAACCGCCAGCTACCGCGTGACCCAGCATCTGCTGGCACTCGGCCATCAGCGGATCGCCTTCCTGGCCGGACGTCCGCTGGCGTCGTGGGCGCAACAACGGCTGGCGGGCTACAAACGCGCCTTGCGTGAAGCGAACCTGGAGATGGAGGACCGCTGGATCTTCCAAGCCGGCGGCACCATCGAAGACGGCGCCAAGGCCGCCCTGGAAATGATCAACGAGTCCTGCCCGGCCACCGCCATCCAAGCCATCAACGACCTGGTCGCCATCGGCTGCGGGGAAACCCTGCTCGGCCAAGGGTGGAAGATCCCGGAGGAGATTTCGCTCGCCGGCTTCGGCAACATGATGGCGGCGGAGCATTTTCGCGTGCCGCTGACAACGGTGCGGCAGCCCAAGCATCGCCTCGGCGCGGCGGCGATGGAGTGCCTGCTCCAACTGCTGCGCGGAGAAAAGGCGCAGAGCCGGCAACTGCCCGCGACGCTGGCGATCCGCGCCAGCACGGCGCCACCAACCCAGCAGCCCGTGCCACCCCGCGCGGCGCCGGAGCACCGATCGGCCTCAGAGCGTGTTTGAAAGCTCAACAAAGCCCAATGAATCTGCGGATTGTGCTCTACTTTTTTGACCACCTGCCCCAACAGACTGGGGATGCGATCCCCTGCTGACCTGACCGACGCCCAAGGGCAAGTCATCCGTTGTTGTTTCCTCCAACCCGCCCGGCGGGACGCCCGCGCGAGCACCCTTATCAGGAACTGCTCAACGTGATGTTCTCCGTCGTGCGCACCGCCTGCCCATGGCGGAACTTGACCAAGGACTTCGCGCCCTGGCGCACCGTCTATCATTACTTCAGACTTTGGAAACGCACCCAACTGTGGGAGCAGATTCACACGCATCTGCGGGAACACCTGCGCCCAGTGGAAGAACGGCAGCGGCACGCCACCGCCGGGATCCTTGACAGCCAGAGCGTCCAGAGCACCGAGTACAGCGACCAACGGGGTTGCGATGCGGGCAAGAAGGTTAACGGGCGCAAGCGGCACACGCTGGTGGACACGCTGGGCTTGGTGTTGCGGGTGCGGGTGATCTTTCTTCGAAAACGCGGAGAGGGCTTGGGGGTGATTGTCCAGAACCGGGGCGTGCAGGACATCCTGATCACCGTGGTGGACGGGCTGAAAGGCTTCCCGGACGCCATCAACACGGCGTTCCCCCCAAACCGAGGTGCAGACCTGTATTGTGCATTGGGTGCGGCACAGATTGAGTTATGTCGGCTGGCAGGATCGCAAACTGGTGGCCGCCGAACGGCGCACGACTTATCAAGCCCAAACGACTGAACTGGCCCGGCAGCAACTGGAGACCTTTGCCGCCGGGAAATGGGGCCGGAAATATCCGCCCCTCGTCACTTCGTGGCGGCGGGCGTGGGAACAGGTCATCCCCTTTTCGCCTATCCACTGGAAGTGCGCCGGGTTGATTTACACCCCCAACGCGATTGAAAGCGTGAACAGGCAACTGCGCATGATCATCCAGAACCGGGGTCACTTCCCGAACGACGCGGCGGCGGCCAAGCTGATTTATTTGGCCTTGCGGAACCTCACGGCCAGGTGGAAGAGGCCGCCCAGGTTCTGGAAATTGGCGCTGAACCAGTTCGCCATCCGTTACCCAGACCGCTGGGCGGTGTGATCCGTGGGCACCGCCTGTTAAGTCAACCATGAACCCGCCTCACACACAAAATCACGGATAGGCCCGTCGGCAGGCGATTTTCAGGAATTGACGAGGGTTGCAAGGATCTGACATGCGCCCCAATTTCCAGACACCCCTCGGGTTTCGGATTTGCCCCGGTTGTCGGCCCTCCGGATCGTAAAAGACCGTTGCCCCCAGTGTGGGATTTGCGGCAAACTGCCGCTGATATGAAACTTGAGACCCTCTGTTTGCACGGCGGCACGCAGCCCGACCCCACCACGTTGTCCCGCGCGGTGCCGATTTACCGGACCAGTTCCTTCGTTTTCAAGAGCGCCGAGCACGCGGCGAACCTCTTTGCCCTGAAGGAACTCGGCAACATTTACACGCGCCTGATGAACCCGACGACCGACGTGCTGGAGAAGCGCGTCGCGCTACTCGAAGGCGCGCCGGAGTTCGGCGGCCTCGCCACCGCCTCGGGCACCAGCGCCATCTTTTACTCCATTATCAATCTCGCCCAGAACGGCGACAATATCGTCTCGGCCCGCAATCTCTACGGCGGCACCTACACGATGTTCCACGACATCCTGCCCACACTCGGGCTCACGGTGAAGCTCGTGGACTCTAATGAGCCGCAGAATTTTGCCCGGGCCATCGACGCCAAGACCCGCGCCCTCTTCTGCGAAGCCGTCTCCAATCCGGCGTCGGAAGTCACCGACCTTGAAGCCGTCGCCCGGATCGCCCGCGCCCACGGCCTGCCGCTGATTGTCGATGCGACCTTCTCCACGCCCTACCTCACGCGCCCGCTGGATTTCGGCGCGGACATCGTTGTGCATTCGCTTACCAAGTGGTTCGGCGGTCACGGCACCGGCCTCGGCGGCGTGGTGGTGGACAGCGGCCGGTTCCACTGGGCCGCCGGCAAGCACCCGCTCTATACGACACCCGACGCCAGCTACCACGGTCTGCGCTGGGGGATCGACCTGCCGGAGCCGCTGCGCCCGCTGGCCTTCATCCTGCGCATGAGGACGGTGCCGCTGCGCAACCTGGGCGCATGCATCTCGCCCGACAACTCGTGGATGTTTCTCCAGGGCATCGAGACGTTGCCGTTGCGCCTGGAACGGCACTGTGAAAACGCGTTGGCCGTTGCCAAGCACCTCAAGGCGCACAAGAGCGTCACCTGGGTGAAGTATCCCGGCCTGCCGGACGATCCGATGTTCCAGCTCAACCAAAAGTATCTGCGCGGCAAAGGTGGCTCGATGGTGATCTTCGGCATCCAGGGCGGCAAGGTGGCGGGACCGAAATTCATCGACGCGCTCAAACTCTTCTCGCACCTGGCCAACGTCGGGGACGCCAAGAGTCTGGCGATCCACCCGGCCACGACGACGCACTCCCAACTCAACGAGGAACAGCAGCGCGCCGCCGGCATCACGCCGGACTTGGTGCGCTTGAGCGTCGGGTTGGAGCACATCGACGACATCCTGGCGGACATTGACCAAGCGCTGAAGGCGGCGGCCTGAGCATCCGTCCGCTTGCCGGCCAAAGGCGCCGCGGCGGAAACACCGCCGTGGGGTTGGCGCGATGCTTGCGCGCACGGCGCTCTCTCCGCACACTGCCGCGCGATTTTTATGATGCGTTCCATCGGGAAAGTCCGCACGCGGTTCTTCGAGTTCAACGATCCGGAGCTGCCGTTGCGCCTGCGCGTCGGGCCGCCGCTCAGCCGGTTCACGCTGGCCTACGAAATGTACGGACGGATGAACGAAGAGCGGTCGAACGTCATCCTCCTGTTCCACGCCATGACCGGCAGCCAGCACGCGGCGGGCGTCAACCCGGCCGTGCCCGGCCTGGACGGTCGCTGGACCGACGAAGTCCGGGAAGGCTGGTGGGAGGGCTTCATTGGCCCGGGCAAGGCGCTCGACACGCGCGAGGTCTGCGTCCTTTGCGTCAACTATCTCGGCGGCTGCTACGGTTCCACCGGGCCGGCCACGCTCAATCCCGCGACGGGCCACCGTTGGGGCCCGGCCTTCCCGGTCTTGCGCATGAGTGACATTGTGGACTCGCAGGTCAAGCTGCTCGACCATCTCGGCGTCCGCCGCCTGCGCGCGGTGATCGGCGCGTCCACCGGCGGGTTCCTCTGCCTGCTGCTGGCCACGCGCTATCCGGACCGGGTGCGCAGCGCCGTGCCCATCGGCACCGGACTGGAGACGACCATCGCGCAACGCATCATGAATTTCGAGCAGGTCACCGCCATCGAGGCCGACCCGAACTTTCGCGGCGGCGATTTCTACGACGGACGAACGCCGGACATCGGCCTGGCCCTCGCCCGGCGCATTGCGCACAAAACGTTCATTTCGCTGGACGCCCTCCGCGAACGGGCCCGCGACGAAATCGTGAGTCAAAAACCGCCCTTCGGCTGGTACGAAATGAACAATCCCGTCGAGTCCTACATGCTGCACCAGGGTGAGAAATTCGTCCGGCGGTTCGACGCCAACACCTACCTGCGCATCCTCGACGCCTGGCAATGGTTTGACCTGGTGACCGAGGCGGGCGCGAAGGATCTGCTGGAGTTGTTCGAACGCTGCCGCCAGCAGGAGTTCCTCGTCTTCAGCATCGACTCGGACCTCTCCTTCCCGCCCCACGAGCAATCGAAACTGGTCCACGCGCTCAAGCGGGCCCACGTGCCGGTGATGTGGATCACCGTCCATTCGGACAAGGGCCACGACTCGTTCCTGCTGGAGCCGCGGCTGTTCACGCCGCATCTCAAACAGGCGCTGGGACACTGAGCGCGACCGAAGCGGACGGCGGATCGCGAAGCCCGCCGCTCAAGATGACGCCGCAGTGGTCGCCGGTTCTGGGGGCGGCTCCTCGGCGGGCGCGGGCGCGGCGGGCAGATAGACTTCAAAGACGCTGCCTTTGCCGACCTCGCTGCGAACGCTGATGAAGCCGCCGTGGTGCTGGACGATGGCCAGTGCCGTGGGCAGACCCAGCCCTGTGCCTTTGTCCGCCTCCTTGGTCGTGAAGAAGGGATCAAAGATCTTGTCGAGGACTTCCGGGGGCACGCCCTGGCCCGTGTCAACTACTTCAAACCGGACGAACGGGCCGGCCTTGACGCCGGGGTGGAACCGCTCGACGCGGGCGTCGAGGGGGACGTTCCGGGCGCGCACCGTGAGCACGCCGCCGGCGGGCATGGCGTCGCGGGCGTTGACGCACAGATTGAGCAGGACTTGGTGGAATTGTGTCTCATCGCCGGTGACTCGGGCCAGGTCGGCGGGCAGGTCGGCGCGGAAGGTGATGGATTTGGGGAAGGTCTCCTGGACGATCCGGCCCAGTTCCTCCACCAGCCGTCGGGGGGGCAGAGGCACGTGCTGGCCGCCCTCGCCGCGGGCAAAGACGAGCAGCCGTTTAAGCAGCGCGGTGCCGCGCCAGGTGCTGGTTTCGAGCGTCTCGAGCGAGCGCTTCAGCTTGGGGGAGGTCAACTCCTGACGCAGCAGCGGAATCAAGGAAAGGATCGGCGTGAGGATGTTGTTCAGATCGTGCGCGATCCCGCTGGCCAGCCGGCCAACGGTTTCGATCCGCTGGGCGCGCAGGAACTGCGCCTCCAGCGCCTTGCGTTCCGTGATGTCGCGCGAGTTGATGATCACGCCGTGGATGATCGGGTCGTGGAGCAAGTTATGGCCGACGACTTCCAGCGCGCGCCACGAGCCATTCTTGTGCTGGAAGCGCAGTTCCTCCACGGCCAACGTGCCGTTGGAGGTGATGTTCTCCCGGAACACGGCTTGGATCCGGGGCCGGTCGTCCGAATGGATGAAGTCAAACGCGCTCCGGCCAACCAGTTCGCTGGGGGCGTAGCCCAAAATGCGTTGGGCCGCGGGGCTTTCGTAGCGGATGGTCCCGTCGGCGTTCAACACCGAAACCAAGTCCATGGCATTCTCGATCAGGGCGCGGAAATACTCGTCATTGCGCCGCAGGGCCTGCTCGGCGTGGCGGCGCTGCTGCCGTTCGGCGGCTTCCCGCAACGCCCGGCGCGCGGCCGGCCCGATCCGGGAGAGCCGCCCCTTGAGCACGTAATCCGTCGCCCCGCATTTGAGGGCGTCGATCGCCGTTTCCTCGCCCAGCTCGCCGGAGACGAGGATGAAGGGAATCTCCGAGTGGGCCTGCCGCGCCGCGGCCAGCGCAAACAACCCGTTGTACGTGGGCAGTCCGTAGTCCGACAGAATCAGGTCCGGACCAAACTGGCGGAGTTGCTGCTCGAAGTCCTGCTCGGTCTCGACGCGGACGTGCGTGAACTCGAGTCCTTCCCGGCGCAGTTCGCGGAGGATGAGTTCCGCGTCGGTCGGGGAATCTTCCAGCATCAGGATGCGCAGTTCTTTCGTCATGGCCGGGGTTTCGGTTCAGACTATTCCCATCCGGTTGGCTGTCATTTGCGGGCCGCGGTCGCAGACCCGCGCTCCGGAGCGCGACTCGGTGAGTCGCAGCGGTCCCAGTGGGCCAGGAATCGAATAGGCATAGTCAGGCCGCCGGCGGGTGGTTGGGCCGTTCGTTGAGGAGCAGCCAATACAGGCCCAGTTGGGCCACCGCTTCGGTGAATTTGTCGAACGCGACCGGCTTGACGATGTAACTGTTCACCCCCAGGCCGTAGCTCGCCACCACGTCGCTCTCCTCGCGCGAGGAAGTCAGCACGACCACCGGGATGGCCCGCGTCCGCGGGTCGGCCTTGAGCCGGCGCAGGACATCGAGGCCGTCCACCTTGGGCAACTTCAAATCGAGAAAGATTACCTTGGGGGCCGGCGGGCCGCCCGAGCCGGCGTCCGTGCCCGGCGCGAAGAAGCAGTCCAGCGCCTCCGCGCCGTCCTTGACCCAGTGGACGCGGCCGGTCAGGCGCTGCTTGTGGAGCGTCCGCAAGGCCAGTTCCGCGTCCTGCTCATTGTCTTCCACCAATAGGATATCCACATGGGATTGGGTGCTCATGTCGGGATAGGTTGGTTGGGGAGGGAGAAGTAAAACGCGGCCCCCTCGTTGACCTTGGCTTCGGCCCAGACGCGCCCGCCGTGGCGGAGGATGATGCGCTGGACCAGCGCCAGCCCCACGCCGGTGCCGGGGAACTCATCGTTACGGTGCAACCGCTGGAACACGCCGAACAGTTTCGGCGCGAACCGCATGTCGAACCCGGCCCCGTTGTCTTGGACGAAGTAAATCATCTGCCCGCCTTCCGGCCGGCTGCCCGCCGTAATGACGGGCCGGTCGCGATGTTGCGTGAACTTGAGCGCGTTGGAAAGCAGATTCGCCCACACTTGGCGGAGCAGGGCCGCATCGCCCCACGCCGGCGGCAGCGGCGCCAGCGCCCATTGCACCGTCCGCTTCGGTTCCAGCGCGGTCAGTTCCTGGAAGACGGAGGCCGCCAACGCGGTCATGTCCACGGCGATTTTCCGGATTTCCTGCCGGCCCAGCCGCGAGAAGTGCAGCAGGTCGTCAATGAGCTGCCCCATCCGCCGGGCCTCCGCGCAGATGACGCCCACCACGCGCTGGCCATCCGCGTCGAGCCGCGCCTGGTAGTCTTCGGTCAGGATGCGGGCGTAGCCGTCAATCGCCCGCAACGGCGCGCGCAGATCGTGCGAGACGGAATAGGAGAAGGCCTCCAGTTCCTTGTTGGCGGCCTCCAGCGCGGCGGTGCGCTGGAGCACGCGCGCCTCCAGTTCGGCGTTGAGCTTGTGGATTTCCTCCTCCGCCCGCTTGCGCTCGGTGATGTCGCGTCCGATGCCGACGAGGCCGATGATGACGCCCTGGCTGTCGCGCAGCGGCACCTGGGTCGTCGCCTGCCACCGCTGCTCTCCGGGCTTGCTGACGATGCGTTCTTCCATCTCGATCTGCGCCCGGCCGGTTTCCAACACCTTCCGTTCGTTGGCCCAGTATTCCGCGGCCAGCTCGGCGGGGAAGAAGTCCCGGTCCGTCTTGCCCAGCGTGTCTTCCGGGGACGCCAGGCCCAGGAGGCGCGCATTGGCAATGTTGCTGAGCAGATACCGGTTTTGGGCGTCTTTGACGTAGATGAAACAGGGCAGGTGGTTGATGAGGGTGCGGAGCAGGTTGCGCTCGTGCGCCAGCGTTTCCTCCGCCCGTTTGCGGTCAGTGATGTCCTGTTTGATGGCGATGAAGTGACTGACCTCGCCCGCCTTGTCGCGCACCGGCGTGATGGTCAACTCCTCGGAATACAGCGTGCCGTCCTTGCGTTTATTGACCATTTCCCCTTGCCAGACGCGGCCGGCCAGGATGGTCCGCCACAGCTCCGCGTAAAACGCGGCGTCGTGCAGGCCCGACTTGAGCGCCCGCGGGTTCCGGCCGAGGACTTCGGCCCAAGCGTAGCCCGTCAACCGGGTGAAGGCCGGGTTGACCCACTCAATGTTGCCGGCGCGGTCGGTGATGAGCATCGCGTTGGCGGCGGCCTCCAAGGCGCTGCTTTGGAGCCGCAGGCGCTCCTCGGCCTGTTTGCGCTCGGTAATGTCCTGGAGGGAACCGCGCACTTTCACGACCTGACCGTTTTGGAGGATCGGCCGGCCAATGGTCCGGACCCATTTGTGACGGCCCTTCGCGGTCTGGATCTCCAGGTCCAGGTCATACGGCTCCCCCAGTTCCACGACCTTCCGCACCGCGGCCTCGATGATGGCGCGGGATTCCCCCGTGTAGAAGCTCAGGCCGAATTCCACGCTCGTCGCCGAACCCGGCTCCAGGTCGTGGATGCGGGCCACTTCGTCGGTCCAGGTTCCCTGGCCGGTGGCGGGATCAAACTCCCAGCCGCCAACGCGCGCCAGCCGGCCGGTCTCGGCCAGGAGTTCCTCGCTCCGCCGCAGCGCCTCCTCCATCCGCTTGCGCTCGGTGATGTCGAGGCCGATGCCGGCCAGTCCGGTCGCGCGGCCGGCGGCATCAAACAGGGGGACTTTCGACACCAAGTTCCAGCGGGTGGAACCGTTGGGCGGAGTGACCTCTTCCTCGTGATTCAGCAGGGGCTGGCCGCTTTTCAACAGGTTCTGCTCGTCCGCGTAAAAGCCCCGCGCCTGCTCCGGGGGGAAGAAATCAAAGTCCGTCTTGCCGAGGATTTCCGTCTCGGAGGTGGCGTTGAACCAGAGGAGGTTCGTCGGATTGGTCAGGGTGATGCGCCCGGCGGTGTCCTTGAGATAGACGGAGACCGGCAGGTGGTCCACCAGGGTGCGCAGGAGCTTCCGTTCGTTGGCCAGCGCCTCCTCGGCCTGCTTGCGCGCGGTGATGTCGTGGCCGATGCCCACCAGGCCGATGATTTGACCGTACTCGTCCCGCAACGGCAGTTTTGAGGTCAGCAGCCAGCGTTGCCGGCCGTCCGGGCTGATGATGAGTTCCTCGCGGTTGCGAATGGGCTGGCCGGTCTGGAGAACCTGCTGATCGTCGGCCGTGGTCGCGGCGGCCAGCGCGGCGGGGTAACACTCAAAATCGGTCTTGCCCAGCGCCTCGGCCTCCGATCCCAGGCCCAGGTACTCGAATTCGACGCGGTTGGCCAGGGTCTTCCGTCCCTGGAGATCCTTCGTGTAAATCGAGTCCGGCAGATGGTCAATGACGGTGCGCAACAGCCGGCGTTCGTGTCGGAGCGCCTCCTCCGCCTGCCGGCGCTCGGTGATGTCCTGCACCACGCCGAGCATCCGGAGCGGCCGGCCTTCGGCGTCGCGGATGACCTCCGCCCGCTCCTGCACCCAGCGCACCGTGCCGTCGGGCCGCACGATCCGGTGGTCAAGCGCGTACGGCTCGCCGCGTTCCAGCGCCGCCCGGCTGGCCGCCTCCACCGCCGCCCGGTCCTCCGGATGCACCCGCGCCCGGAAACCTTCCACCGTGCCGTCGAACTCGCCCTCGCCCAGGCCGAAAATGCGGTACACCTCGGCGGACCAGTTCAATGTTCCGGTCGGGCCGGGGGCCGACACCCAACTGCCCAGGTGGGCCACCGCCTGCGCCTGTTCCAACAGGGCCTGGCTCTCCCGCAGCGCCGCCTCGGTCTGGCGCTGCCGTTCCTGGTTCCGCAGGGTGACGATGCCGAACGCCAGGTCGCCCGCCAACTCGTCTAGCAGCCGCAACTCGTCCGCGTCGAACGCGTCGGCCTCGGCGGCATAGAAATTCAGCGCGCCCAAGGTCTCCGCCCCGTCCCGCAACGGGAACGCGGCGACCGCCGCGTAGCCGCGGGCCGCCGCCTCGGCACGCCACGGCGCAAACCGCGGATCGCTCAGGATGTTTTGGAACACGCACGGCTGGCCCGTTCGAATGGCGGTGCCGGATGGCCCGCGGCCGCGCGGCTCGTCGGTCCAGGTGACGCGCGCCTGTTCGAGGTAGCCCTCCGCGAAGCCGGCCTGGGCCGCCGGGCGCACGGTGCGGGCCGCGTCGCGCTCCGCAAAGCCGATCCACGCCATCCGGTAGCCGCCCTCCGCCACCACCGCCTGGCAGAACTGGGGCAGGAGCTGGTCCTCCCGCCCGGCCCGCACCACCAGTTGGTTGGCCTCGCTGAGCATCCGCAGCGTGCGGTTGAGCCGTTGCAGGCGCGCCGCCGCCTGCCGGCGCTCCCGCCCCCAGCGGTTCAACGCCCGCGCGTTCAGCAGGATCAGCGCCCCGGAAACCAGCACCGCCAGAACAGCGAAGATGGCCGTGCCTTCACCGGGGTGGAGCGCCCCGCGGCGCAGCAAGAATTCGAGCAGGACGGCGCTCAGCATCGGCCCGGCGACGGCCGCGGGCAGCAGCCGGCGGGTCAGGCGACCGCCGTCGCTCGCGCCCAGCACCAGCGCCAGCGCGCCCCGGTCCGGTTGCCCGCCGAGCAGGCCGGCGACGATGACCAGGAACAGGCCGGCGGTCCACGCCGACAGCGAGAAGTCGAGCAACGGCGGCGTGGGGATGGTGGCGAAGCAGTCCTGGGCCAGCCCCAGCAGCGCGATGCCGGCCACCGCGAACAGCAGGGCCTGGCTGGCCGGCTGGCCGCGGCGGGAGCCGCAGTTGCGGCCCAATAGCGCCAGCCCCAGCAGGACGAAGTTGAAGGACGTCCAGAACTCGACGGCCGCGGGACCGAGGGCCGCGCCGCCCCGGCGGAACAGCGGCAGGCCGCCGCTGAGATCCCAGCCCAGCCCGAATTCGGCCAGGGAAAGCAGCCCCAGCAGCAGCACCGCCCCGGCGCACGTCCGCGCGAACGGCCCGCGCCAGCGCAGCGCCGTGCCCGCCTGGCAAAGGCCGACCGACGCGCCGGCCAGAAGAAACGCCAGCGCCGGCAGCGGTTTCATCGGCGCCCCTTTGGCGGCCAGCCGCGCCAGGTCGGGCACGCCCCAAATCCAGCCCAAAAGCACCGCGCCCCCCACGGCGACGGGCAGGGCGAGCGCGGCCCAGGAGATGGTGCGGAAAGCGGTGGCGGCGCGCGGGTTCGGAGGCGGGGTCATAAGTCAGGGCCGGCTCCGTCCTGGCCGGGGGCGGGCGCGGCGGGCGGAAGGCCCTTCGGCGAACGCAAGGGCGTGGCTTCCACGGTCAGAGGCCGGATTCGTGCCGCATAGCTGGCGCTACGTTACCGGGGCGGCGGACGGGCGCCAGATGTTTTTTGCCGCCGCGCGCGCCGCCGGGGGCGGAAAGCGATTCGGCGTCACAGCGGCACCAGGCCGGCGCGCAAGGCAAAGCGGACCAACCCCGGCACGTCGCTGATCCCCAACCGGCGCATCACCTGCGCCCGGTGGAACTCCACCGTCTTGGCGCTCAGGCCCAGGGTCAGCGCGATCTCCTTGGTCGTTTTGCTCCCGGCCAGTTGTTGCAGCACGTCGCGCTGCCGCGCCGTCATCCCTCCCATTGGATCCTTCAGGCCACGACCGGGCGGAGAACCGGCGGCAGCGCCCTGGATGATGAGTCCCCTCCGGTAGGCCCGGCCCCGGGCCGCCGCGTGGATGGCCTGGAGCAATTCTCCCGGGGGCGAGTAACGGAGCACCAAGCCCGTCGCCCCGGCGGCCCGAATTTGGTCGGCCTGCGCCAGGGTGGCC
>JAJXZI010000175.1 GCA_021780115.1 bacterium
CCGCCGGATCGATCCCGTATTCCCGGAGAAACGCCGCCGACCGGCCGGGGTACATTTCAATTCGGAGAGTGTGATACGGAACTGGTTGTCGCAAAATCGGGACGACCATCCGCTCGCCGTCGAACACCGCTATTCGGAACGCAACGGGCGGGCGGGTCAGTTCCGCTTCGGATCCGAGGCGGAGTCGTCCAGTTCCAGGCGCAAGTAATCGTACAGGACGCCGTTGACCCAACTGGTCGCGGGGACGCGCAGCTTGAGGACGTTCCGGCCCGGCTGCAGCAGCGCGGCATCGAACGGCACGCTCCGCTCGCACCAGTAGCCGCGGATGCCGTCGCGGTGCATCACGCCGGTGTCCGGCAGCGGGCCGGTGCCGCCCACGGCGGTGTCGTTGACGCTCACCTCGATTCCGCGGGGGAGCCGGTTGCCGGCGATGGCCAGGCGCAGCGTGGCCCGGCCCCGCACGGCGGCGGGCACAACGAACTGGATCGTCCAGGTGGTGCTCTGCACCCGGTCGCCGTCGAGGCGCGGGGGCTGGCAGTAATTCCAGTCGCGCCGCCCGTCGCTCTGGCCGATGACGAAGTCCACGTCGCGGGGGAACTCCCGCGGATAATCGTAGTACAGGCCCCATTGCCAGTAGTGGTCGCCGTGCCGGAACTCGCGCGCGGTCCGATCCGGAACGCCAATCTCCCAGAGCGGCCGGCCGTGGCGCACCGGCGTCCATTCGAGCCGGCCGAGGGACTTCTTCTCCGCGATGGTGACGAGCACGTTGGTGTGCGCGAACTCGCCGAGCACGCCGTCGGCGAAGGCGTGGAGGGTGTAACGGCCGGGGCGCACGTGGCGAAGGGTGAACCGGCCGAGGGCGTCGGCGCGCGTCCAGAACTCGTAAAACTTGGCGTCGCGCTGCCAGTCCACGTTGGGCGGAAAGGCGCCCCGGCCGCCCGGACGCGCCGGGTAGTCGGGCGCGGCCAGTCCCACCTGCAAGTTCGAAATAGCGGTGAGGAGAACCAGCGGATCGCGCAGGACGATTTGGCCGCTGACCGTGCCGCGCTCGGCGGCCGGCGGAAAATCCGGGGCGGAAACCCAGGCGTACGGCCAGCGCTCCGCTTCCCGCGCGGCGTGATCCAAGGCGTCCTTCCAAAGCGCCCGGTGCATGTCATCGGCGTCGGCCGGTGGCGGAGCGCGGGGGGCCGGCGCGCCGTTGCAGTAGAGCACGAACGGTCCAATGACTTTGGTCCAGGCCTCGGCCTCGCCGACGGCCAGGGAAGTGCCGCCGTAATGGCTGCCGAGCCACATGTTCAGGAGCGTCGGCAGGCCGCCGGGATTTCCGTC
This sequence comes from bacterium, assembly GCA_021780115.1. Taxonomy (GTDB): domain Bacteria; phylum Verrucomicrobiota; class Verrucomicrobiia; order Limisphaerales; family JAJXZI01; genus JAJXZI01. Next base: position 1,330 of record JAJXZI010000175.1, read on the forward strand.
CAGGTGCCCGGTCAACTCCACCTTGGTCGGCCCGCCGCCGATGTATTCCTGGCTCGGATTGATCATCCAGAGGCCGACGCCGTGCCGCGTGCTGGACCAACCGTAGGCGGGCGTCTCGGACAGCACGGCGGAGTAATCATACTTGTGCTCCACCTCGCCGGCGTGCCGGCCGGTGGTCAGGCGCCGGGCCTCCTTCAGGTTGAGCGGGGTGCCGTGGTCCCAGTCGTAGCCGGTCGGCATCACTCGGCGCCGCTGCGCGTCCACGGTCAGGTAGTCAAAAACGTCCGGGTTGAGTTTCACGCAATAACGCGCCTCGCCGACGGAGAAGGCCGGAGCGCCGGGACGGTGGCTCCAGAGGGCGTAAGCGTAGAGCCAGTGTTCCCCGCGCCCCAGGGAGTAACGCAATTCCACGTCGAGCGGCGCGGTGGCGGACTGTCCCTCGCTGTCAAACCGGCAGGCGATCTCGGCGCGGGCGCCGTCGTTCGTCGCCGGGGCGAGGCGCAGGCCCGCCGTGCGGTGCGTCCCGAGGCGGGCGCTGCCGACGGAGGACCAGTAACCGCCGCCGCGGTGCGCGATCAGTTCCAGGCTTTGGAATTGCAGGGAAACCAAGTTGCCGGACCGCTTCTCGATCCGCGCGGTGAGCAGGCCGTTGGCGAGGGTAAAGCCGCTGTCGTCTTCGGAGAGCGTGACAGCCGGCGGCGCGGTGACAGCGGCGATTGACCCGACGGCCAACGCCAGCGCCAGGACCAGACCGTTGCGCCGGCGAGTCTTGACCGCTGCGCTGGGCCGGAGCATCAGACGGCGCCGGCGGCGGCGTTGCCGGGAGGCGGATCCACCTCGTGGCCCAGCTCGCGGAGGCGTTGCACTTTGTAGAGCAGCGCCCGGCGGCTGATGCCGAGGGCGCGGGCGGCTTCGGTCCGGTTGAAATGGTGTTCGCGCAAGGCGAGGAGAATCGCCTGGCGCTCGACATCTTCCAGGCGGTTGGCCGGGACGGCGTCCGGGGCTTTCGCTTCGGGAACGCCGTGGCGGAGGCGCAAGGGCAGGTGTTCGAGCAGAATCAATTCGCCGTGGGACAGGAGCGTCGCGCGTTCCATGGCGTTGCGGAGTTCGCGCACGTTGCCGGGCCACTGGTAGGCGCCGAGGCAGCGGGTCACCTCGGGGGCGAACCGCGCCCGGCGATTGGTGAATTGCGTCACAAACAGGCTGGCCAGCGGGACAATGTCCTCCGAATGCTCGCGCAGCGGGGGAATGTAAATCTCCATCACGTTCAGCCGGTAGAACAAGTCCTCGCGGAATTTCCCGCTCTCGACTTCCTTCTCCAGATCGCGGTTGGTCGCCGTCAACACGCGGGCATCGGTGTGCAGTTCCTTGTTCGATCCCACGCGCTGGAACCGGCCGTCGTGCAGGATGCGCAGCAGCTTGGCCTGCAAGGCCGGCGACATTTCCGCGATTTCATCGAGCAGGATCGTTCCGTGGTTCGCCTCTTCGAAGCGGCCGATCCGCTGGGCGTGGGCGCCGGTGAACGCCCCGCGCTCGTGGCCGAAGAGTTCGCTTTCCAGGAGCGTCTCGGGAATCGCCGCGCAGTTCACCTTGACCAGCGGGCCGCTGGACCGGGGACTCCAGCCGTGGATGACGTCGGCCACCACTTCCTTGCCCACGCCACTCTCGCCAGTGATGAGGACGCGTGTTTCCGACGAGGCCACCAGGGAGGCATCGCGAAAGACCGCCTGCATCGCCGCGCTTTGCGCCACGACGTAGCCGGGCAGCCGCTGGTTCTCCGCCAACTTCGGCGAGGCGGCGGCTTCGAGGCCGATGGCCTTGCGGACCGAGGCCAGCAACTCGTCCAGATCAATCGGTTTCTCCAGGTAGTTGACCGCGCCGTCGCGCATGGCGCCCACGGCGTCGCGAATGTCGGCAAAGGCGGTGACCAGCAGGACGGGCAGGACCGAGTGCTGCTGCCGGGCGGAGCGCAGCGTTTCGAGGCCGGACATGCCCGGCATGCGCACGTCGGAGATCATCATGGCGACGGGGTGCTGGCCCAGGACCTGGAGCGCCTGCTCGCCGGAAGAAGCGGTGAGCGTCTCGAACCCCTGGCTCCGGAGAAAAGAATCCAACAGGCTGCGCTGACCCGGATCGTCGTCCACGATGAGGATCCGGGCAACTCCGGGAGGCGGGGGACCGGCTTTGGGCGGCATGAAAGGTCAGGACTTCGCGGAAAGCTTGAGCCGGCTGAGACGGAAAATCGCACCGCGCGGCTCGTTCGGAACGAACTCCACGTCCCACCGGTGGGCGAGCACGACCTGCTGGACGACGGCCAGCCCCAGGCCGGTGCCCTGCTCGTGGGTGGTGAAGTAGGGCTTGAAGATTTCGCCGCGGTGCTCCGGCGCGACGCCGCGGCCGTTGTCGCGGATTTCCAGTTGCGCCTCGGCCGAGTTGCAGCGCCGGGACACGATCTGGATTTCTCCCCGGGGCTCGACCGCCTGGACGCTGTTGAGCAGCAGGTTGAACAGCGCCTGCCGGAGCAGTTTCTCGTCCGCCTCCACCGTCAGGCTGTCGCCCTCGACCTTCAACTGGACCGCCTTGTCTTCGAGATCGCTTTGCAAGGCCCGCGCCACGTCGCCGATCACGGACTTCAGCGCCACCGGTGCCCAACGCACTTCGCGGGGCCGCGAGTAGTCGATGAACTCGTTCAACTGCGCCGTCACCCGGTCCACCTCCTCGGCGATCTCGCGTGACTTCTTCCGGACCTCCTCCGAGGCCAGCGGTTCCTTGGAAAGCATCTGCGCCAGGCCGCGGATGATGTTCAGAGGATTGCGTGTTTCGTGCGCCAGGCCGGCGGCGGCCACGTTCATCTCCTTGAGGTGCGAGTTCAGTTCGCTGGCCCGCAGCAGGCGCATCTGCAAGTCCGACGATTTGTCGAGGTTTCGCCAGGCCAGCCCAACGCCGATGCCGGACACGCCGGCGAAGCAGACGATCACGCACCGCAGCCAAAGGTCGCTGACGGAGGCGGCCCGCACGCTCTCGGTGGAAATGGCCAGCACCAGACCATGCAGTGACCGTTTTTCCACCAGGGCCTGAAAATCTTTTTCGTCCATCCAACGCAGCCACGGCGGGCGCCGGGGCATGCGGTCGCCTCCGCGGGGTTCGCCCGGGGGCGGCCCTTCGAAAGGCGGCGGATGCGGCGGTCCACCATCCCGGTCTTCCGGATGCGAGTCGCGTCCGCTCCGGTTGGTAGGGGTGGCGCCCGGCGGTTCCCCGCGACTGGCGGCGCCGTTTTCGGCGCGGAGATCCCGCCGGGGCGGCGGGACGTTGTTGGTCAAGTCGCGCCGGGGCGGCAGAACGAACGGCGGGTTGGTCACGCCTTCCGACGCCAGGCTGGCGCCCAGATCGACGGGGTTCACAAACGTCACCGTCTGACGGCCCCACCGCTCGCCTTCCTGGAGCAGCTCCTTCTGGGTGAAGTCGATGGGTTTGCCGGCGGCGGCGAGCGGTTCGCCAGCGGCGTTGAGGAGGGCGATGGAGATGAGCTGGCTGGACTTGACGAGTTCGTTGGTGCGGCCGGTGACGAGTTCGTTGAGCACCGGTTCCAGACGTTCTTGCAACACGGCGCCGCGGAATTGGAGTCCCCGGATGAAGGCGCTGAGCGTGTTGGCAATGTCTTTGGAGCGGTTGCGCAAGTCCGTCCGGGCCGCCTCGCGAATGCGGTTGTGCTCCACCATCTGCCAGACGACGATGATCCCCCACGCCGCCAACAAGAGCGCGTACACCAGTGGGATTCGCTTCGTCATCGCTTCAATCTACAGCCGTTTCCGCGGATCTGTCCATCGTCGTCTAGTACTGCGGATCCTTGGCTTTGCCCTTGCCCGGTTTCGGCTTCGGCGCCGGATGGCCGTTCGTCGGCAGTTTGTCGATGAACTGATTCAGTTCCTGTTCCGTGAAGGACTGGGGCGCCGTGGATTTGTCGGTCTCCCGGCCGGACAGGGCGGCGAGTTGCTCCGACGCTGGCGCGATATACGGGGTCAGGAAGATGATGAGTTCAGTCTTGGCGTTGGAAACCGTTTTGCGCTTGAAGAGATTGCCCAGCAGCGGAATGTCCCCCAACACTGGGATCTTGGTCTCGTTCTGCGATTTGTCGTCCTCCATCAGACCGCCAATGACGACCGTCTGCCCGTTGGGCGTCACCACCACCGTGCTGGCCGAGCGCGTGTCGATGACCGGGGCGTTGACGCCCGCGGCGATCGGCTCGGTGAGCGTCGGATCGAGGGCCGAGATTTGCGGCGCGACGATCATCTCCACCTGGTTGTCCGAGGTGATGAACGGCGTGACATTCAAAATGACGCCAACCTGCTGGTAAGAAATCGAGTTGATCGGCGTGCCCGTCAGACCGGCGTAAGAAACACCGGTGACAATGGGGACCGACTGGCCCACGAAGATCTGGGCCGGTTGGTTGTTGCGCGTCAAAATGGACGGCCGCGACAACACCGTCGCCTTGCCGGCCTGGGCGATGGCGCGCAGCGTCGCCTGGTAGTCCTGGCCCAGGATTTGGTACAGGCCGGCGCCCTGCGAAGTGATCGGCGAAGCCGCCTGGAAGCTCGACACCGGTTGCCCCAGGGTATTGAGATTGTTGCCGGCCAGGGCGCCGGAAAAATTGGTCGCGGCCGAGGTCAGCCCGCCCAGGCCGAAGGCGTTGGCGGCGTTCGCCGACGTCGAGTTGCCGATGCTCCTGGCCCAGCCGCCTTCGAGGCCAATGTCGGAGGCGTTATTGTGCGTCACTTGGAGGAACAGCACCTTGATCAACACCTGGGGCTTGGGCTTGTCCAGGTTCGTGAGTACCTGGGCCACGTAACGGGCAGTGGCCTCGTCCGTGATATAGACCACCCGGCGCGTCTCGGGATCCACCGAGAAATACGCGTCACCGATCATGCCGCTGGAGGGATACTGGCGGCTGATGGTGCCGCTGCTGCTGCCGCCGCCGGCGCCGCCCCCGCCGCCACCGGGCCGTTGCTGCGCGAACGCCGGCAGCGCCGCGCCGAGCGTGACGGCCAGCAAGACGGCGGACAACGACCGCTTGGTTGAAGTTTGATAAATCATGTTTGCCTCGCGTTGGTGTCAACTGAACAGTTTAGGTTTCCCGCACCGACCGATCAGGGAAGGCCCCCGGTCCGCCCTCCTCCCATCGCCCCGCCCCCGGTGGTGCCCATTCCCGTGGTGCTGGTGGTGGTGGCGCTCTGGATCTGGCGCTGGGTCAGGGGATTGTTCTGCCCCAGCATGGTGTTCTGGTTCATGTTGTTGTTCCGCATGGTGGTGTTGCGGTTGAACAGCGTCGAGAGCACCTGATACACGTCCTGCGGATCCGCGTGTTGCAGGTCAAAGGAACTGACGACTTCACTCTTGCCCGCATTGTCGTCCAATTCCTTGATCATCGCCGCGATCTGCGGCATCAGGGTTTTGGACGCCGTGACGATGAGCGACGCCGTGCGCGGGTCGGCCACCGCCGTCACCTGGGCCAGCTTTTTCTGCCGATCGCTGGACTGACTGGACTGGTTCATCCCCGGGCCGCCAAAGGGCCCACCGAAAAAGCGGAAGCCCCGGTTCTGGTTCGCATTGGCGCTGTTGCTGTCGTTGGGGAACAGGAGCGAGAATTGGTTCGCCAGTTCGACGGCATCGGCGTTCTTCAAACGGAACACGCGCAGTTCGGTCAGGTCGTTGATCGGCTGGTCCAATTGCTGCACCATGTCGGCGATGGTGGCCATCAAGGAATCCGGCGCGCTCACAATCACGGAATTGGAGGCGTCATCGGCCACGGCCGTCACCTTCGCCGATACCGCGCCGTTGCCACTGCTCGCGCCAGCGTTGCCACCGCCGCCGCCGCGCATCATCTGAAAGAACTGGGCCCGAGGATTCATGGGCATGCCGCCTTGGGCGGACTGTTGGGGGCTGAAGAGTTGGGTGATCTCGCTGGCCAGATCCTTGGCCGTGGCGTTGTTGAGCGCAAAGACCCGAATCGAGGACACGCTGGCAATGGACGAGTCCAGGGCCTTGATGATCCGGAGCATCCGCCGGATGTCCGTCTTGGTCGCCACCAGGATGAGCGAGTTGGCGCTCTCGTTGGCGGTGAGCGTCGCCGAGAGCGGCAGCAACGGTTGCAGGTTGGCCACCAACTGGTTCACGTTGGCATAGCTCACGGGGATGATCTGCGTGATCACCTCGTCGGATTTCACGATGTTGGTCTCGTTGTTGCCGACCTCGACCGGAAGGTCGGCGGTTTTCGCCGTGTCCAGGCTCATGATGGTGAGGATCCGGCCGTTGCGGGTGACGGCATACCCGTTCTTCCGGAGGACCGAATTGAGCAATTCCACCGCCTCATCCTTGGTCACCGCGTCCTTGCTCCAGACGTCGACGGTGCCATGCACGTCGGCCTGTTTATTGATGACGAACCCGGCGGCATCGCTCAGATAATCCAGCACCAGATTCAGCGGGGCGCCGCGGAAGTTCAAGTGCAGGCCGTTCGTTCCGCCCTCCGCCGTCACTGTCGCCGGCGCGTTGGTGGACGGCGTCTCCGTGTCGGCGGCGGGGACTGGGGCGGACGCCAGGTTGGTGGCCGTCGCCGCCACCGGCGCCGGGATGGCCGGCGATGGCGTCGGCTGCCCGGCGACGGTGTTGGTCGCGGCGGGCAAGACGGGTTGGGCGTTGATGGGCGGGGCGGTGGGCGCTTCCGCGGCCGTGACCGCGAGGGCGGTGGCCAAGCTGGCCAGGAGCAGGCAAGTTCTGATGGTTTTCATAGGCGGTTATTGTTGTTCGCGTCGCTGCATCATGCGTTTCTCGATCTCGCTCAAATCCCCGCCGGACGAGGCGCCCGTCTGGGCGGCGGCGGTTTCCGGCGTGGCGCCCGCAGTGGTGTTGGAGGGCGCGCTGGCGGCATAAGTTTCGGATTGGGTGGCCAGGAGCCAGTCGCCGCCGTCTTCGCGGCGCAACTGCATGCCGATGCGCAACTCGATGGTGTTGGTGCCGGCCGCCAGTTTCACGGCGCTCGGCGCAACGGTCGCGACCGTGTACCCGGCAATCGTTTCGGCCGGCTTCAGCGCCTTCTGGTATTCGGAACTCGTGCCGTCGAAGAAGGCGAAATTCCCCTTCTCGTAACTCAGAGTGCCCACCAACGCGAAGGACTCTGTCACTTTTGGCTTCGTCCGGGGCCCGCCGCCCGGCCGATGCGGCATGCGGTTCGGGTCGAAGATGTTCTGGTCCGCGATGATCTTGAACGCCGCGTAGTCCAGGCGCGCGGGACCGCTGGCCGTCGCGGACGGGCCGTTGGTCGAAGCCCGATCATCGGCCGGAGGCGGAGCTTCGGGGACGGCACCGCTGGCCGGGGCCGACGCGCCGGCCTGGTCTGCTTTTGGGGGAGAGCCGCTCGGCGGCGCGGCGGGCGGGAGGCCGTTGGTCGGGACGACGCGGTTGGTCTCGACGAGGCCGTTAGCCGGAGCGAGATCGCCGGGCTGACCGCGGTTGCCGGCCCGGTTGAGATCGTTGGTTTGGGTGAACTCCTGGTTCCGGAGAAACTCCTCGGCATCGGGTGGGCCACCCGGCGGGCCGCCTGGCGGGCCGTCCGGCGGGAAACCGGGGGGCGGATCCTGGGCGGTCGCCGCGAAATGGGCGGCGAACATCGCGGCCAGCACCGCGCCGACCCACAACCGCGAGCGCCACCGCCGGGGCAGGCAGTTCCAGACCGGCCGGGCGACGCCGTCAAACGGCTTCGCGACGGCCTCGAACAGGAGGCGCGCCTTGTGCCGGCGCGCTTCCGGAACGGGCGCGGCGCCGGGCCGATCGCCGTCGGCCGCGGTCCCGTTCGGCGGGGCGGAGGCCGGCGCCGGGGCGTTGCGCGCGGGATCGGCCGGGGTGGAGTTTCGCGTCGGATTCATTGTGCCTGCGGAGTGAGGACCAAGCCGTTGAACTGGACGGCGAGCGTGAGTAGCTGTCCGGTCTTGTCGCGGGTGCCGAGTTCCACCGATTCCAGCTTCAGGGCCATCGGATCCTTCTCGATCGCGTACAGGAACCGGCTCAGGGCGCTGAGTCCGCCGGAAACGTCCAGGCGGCATTCGTACGTCATGTAATCGTCGGCGTCGTGCTTCCACTGCGGGGCGATGGCGGTGACGTTGGCGCCGCTGTCCTGCTTCCAGCCTTCGATGGCGTTGAAGACCTGCTGCTCCGCCGCGGAGTTGTCCGTCGGCAAGGTGTGGCGTCGCATTTGTTCCCAGCGGCTGCGGAGGCTTTGCTGGCGCTGGAGCAACTGCTCGCCCTGCGCCACTTGCTTGCGCAACGCGGCGATCCGTTCGGACCGCGCCTTCCAGGCGTTGGTGAGCGGCGTGAAGAGGATGAGGTTCGCGACGAACAGGCCGACGACGGCGAGCGCGGCCACCACGAGCACCTGCTGACGGTTCTTCAGGTCAATTTGCACTGTTGCCTCCTTCCCCCCAGTGGAAGATGAACGTGAACTGCACCGCGGGCGATTGACCGCGCGTCTGGCCGATCTGCACGTCGGCAACCTGCGGCACGGCGCGCAGCTTCTTGATCGTGTTGAGCAAGGCCAGATTGTCCCGCGCCACGCCGGAGCAGGTGATCGTGTTCAGGTCGCGAATCTCCACGCTCTTGGCCGTCACGCTGCCGTCTTCGGGGAACGCCTCGGTGAGGCGCTTCAGGATGGTCAGGCCCCGGAGCGAGGTGTCGTACCAGGCGCGGAATTGCCGGATTCGGTCCTGCGTGGCTTGCAGTTCCTGGACCGTCCTCTGCATCTGCGCCCATTGCGCCTGGAGCCGCCAGAGCTGGATCTGCTGAAAGAGGAATAAACCGCCCACCAGCAGCGCGGCGGCCCCCGCGGTGGTGAGGGTCATCCGCAGTTTCCCGGAGGAATACCGCGTGGCCAACTGCTGCCAGGCGGTGACCTTGGGAGGCAGGAACTCGAACAGCGCCCCGCGCCCGGCCAGTTGCCCGGCGGCCAGGCCGAAGGCCGGCGAGGCGACGGTCCCCGGCGGCAGTTGCGCGCCAAAATCGCCGGGGGCAAAACTGCCCGCCAATTCCACCGTCAGGCCCATCGGCTCCAGGCGCAGCTCCAGTTCGTCGGCCAGTTTCTGGGCCAGGTCGCGCGGGCCGAAGATGCGGATCCGCTTCACCGCCTCGCGAAATTCCGCCGGCAGTTGTCCCAGGGTGATGCGCACCTCGCGCGCGACCAGATCGGTTTGGAGTTGCCGCTGGCCGCCCGCGATTTCCAGCGCGCCCTCCAGCGCCCGCATCGCCGCCACGCCGCCGCCGCAGGTGACCTGCAACCCGACGTGGCTCTCGCCAATTGCCAGGGCCAGCACGCCGTTCGACGCGTCCGTTCCGGCGCGTTGCAGGGCGGTGATCCCGAGGGAAAAGCTGACCGGCTTCAGTTGGGCCGCGCGGAGCACCTGCTCCAGCAACGCGACGTGGTTCCGGGGAATCCCCAGCAACGTGGCGTGCTGTTCGCCAGACGGGGCCTGACAGCGCGAAGTGGCCAGCAACAAGGTGGCGGCATCGCAGGGGAACCCGCGTTCCGCCTCGATGTGCAGGAAGCTCGCCAGGTCCGCCTCCGGCAGGTCGGGCAGTTTCGTGTGGGTGATGAGCGCCCACTTCAAGGGCAGGCCCACCACGCAGTGGCGCTCGCGCACCCCGGCCGCGTCGAGGTGGTTGCGAATCTCGCGCCCGACCAGTTCCGGGTCGCTCGTCAGCGGGTCGAGCGAGAGCGTGACGGAGAAGGACTGGAGCTGTTGCAGGGCGCCGTTGCGCCGGAGCATCACGCCTTCGAGGCGGCTGCCGTCCAGCGAAAGCCCGAGCAGCGCGGACAGGCGCTGGCGTTTGAACGAATCCAGTTTGGGCAGCGTAATCATGGCGTTCCTTGGGCCAGCAGCCATTGCTGGCGCGCGTCCTTGCCCAGGGCCCAGCCCAGCGCGCTGAGGTCCTGGCGATAAACAATCAGGGGCGTGCCCTTGCTGGTGTCGAAGACGAACTTCACCCGCCGATACCCGCGGCCGAAGGCGCCGAGCGCGGCAATGTCCGCAGTGACCTGGTAGCTTTGGGTGGTGATGTAGTCCCCCGCTTCGAGGGCTTGGAGGTCCGTGCTGTAACCGTCGCCCAGCGCGTCGATCACCCAGGCGATCGAGGTCAGGTTGTTGGGATTGGCCAGCCGATAGTTCACCAGTTGTTGCGCCGCGGCGAGGTCGCCGTTGAGCAGGCAGGCCAGGACCGGCACGCTGGCGGTGTTCACGTTAACCCGGCCCTGGATGTAGGCGTTGGTGGTGACGGTGAGATTGGTGGCGATCTGCGCAAACTCGGTTTCCGTCATCTTGCTGCGCACGTAGAACTGCAGCGGGCTGGCAAGCGTCACGGTTGTCGTCGCGCCGCCCGTTGAGCCGCCGGTGCCCCCCGCCCCGCCGCGTCTGCCGCCCGTGGTGGAACCGCTGCCCGGCGCCGGCGTTGCCAGGCCGAGATTGCCGAGGATTTGGTTGGCGCGCGCGGCGCCGAAATTGGTCGTGAGCAACGAGAGCAACGGCGTGATCGAGGTGGAACTGAGGCTGCCGACGTTGACGCGCGCCGCGCCGGTGCTGTTGGTGTTCGGCTCGCGGCTATAGACGGTGAGGTACTCCAGGACGCCGGGGTCGCACATGCCGTTGCCGTTGTCGTCGTTTTCGCCGGGATCGAGCACGCCGTTGCGGTTGACGTCTTCGCCGACGAGCGCGTCCATGTTGACCCCGAAGAGGAGCCGCAGTTCATCCACTGTCTCGAACGGGGCGCTCTTGCATTGGTAGGGCGGCTGGAGCATCGAGTAATAGGTCGCGGTGGGGCTGCCGCCGTTGGTGCTGCTGGTGTTGCGCCAGTCCAGGATGGCCGCCGTGAGGTTCACGGTCATGCGCGGCAGCCAGATAAGCTGGTTGCTGGTGGCCATGTTCACGTTCAGCTTGGAGGCCTCGTCCACCAAGCCGAAGGCCAACTGGCCCGGGCCGACCGGGTTGTTGGTGTCGCGACCGATGATCCAGAAATGCGCGTCGCCGACCGGCACGGCCGTGCATTGGTAGGTGGTCGGGTCGAGCCGGCAGCCGTTCGAGCCGTAGGCGATCTGGTTGTTGAGGAGGAAGTTCACATAGCGGGCCGCGCCTTCGATGGCCTGCTCCGCGCTCATGCCGGACACCCGGTTGGCCGAGGCGTGGAGTTCGAAGTTCATCGAATCCGCGAAATACAGCGCCAGGCTCACCAGCCCAAACGCGATCCAGAGCACGATGATGAGCACCGAGCCGCGCTCGGTCGCAGGGGGGCCGGTCCATCCCCGCCGCCTTCCGAGGAGGCGGACGGGACGCCAGTTGCGGCCCTGCCGCTCGTCCTCGTCCTCCGTCCTCGTCCGCGAAGCGCCACCGACATCCGCCAAGGACGACGGACGAGGACGACAAGCCACCATTCGCGTCATGGAAGGCGGCCCGCCGTTGTGCGCCGCTCGGTCGGGTGGCGCCGCTGTGCGAAACAGTCTCATCCGCCCGATCCTCCAGGCCGGGAGACCAAGTTGGTGCGGGTGACAGTAGTCAGCGGAACCATCACCTCCAGGGGTTCCAGATTGGCGGCGCCGCCGTTGTCCGCGGCGAGGTGAAGCCGCACGCGGACGGCCATCGGCAGGTTGGTGTCGCCCATGCTCGTGTCCCACATGCGCCATTGGAGGCCGTCGAAGGCGTCAAACTCGGCGCTCTGGATGTGGCTCATGAGCCGCTGCGGATCGGGCGGCTGGAGCAGGACGGTGGAAAGCAGATTGCGGTTGACGTAACGCACCAGGTCCTTGCCGGCCGCCGCGTTCCCGTCCTGCGGGTCCATCAACAAATAATAGACTTCCTGGAGGTCGCCCCACGGGGCGTTATCGCTGATGGTTCCGGTCGCGGTGAAGAAGTCCAGGCCGCTGGCGGAGGGCGCGGTGACACCCATGTTCAGGCCCATGCTCTGCGCGTCGCACTTGAAATCCCCGGCCAGCATGCCGCCCGGTCCCACCGCGCCCCGCAAGTCGCGGCGCAGCATGGCCAGGGCCTGGTCCACAGGCAACGCCGCTTCCACCGCCGCGGAGGTCTGGTCCCGCAGATGCACCGCCGTGGCGAAAACCGCGTTGATCGCGACCAGCACGATGGCGCAGATGGCCACGGCCAGCAACGCCTCGATCAGCGTGAAGGCGCGGACGCCGGGCCGGATTGAAAGCGGAGCACTCATCCTTTACGGCGTGTTGGTGAGGACCGAGCTGTCCACCAGCGTGCTCATGCGCACCGCGTAATCCTGGCCCTGGGCGGTGAAGGCCACCTCGACCGAGAGTTGGCGCATCGCGTTCTGGTACGGATCCTGGGTCCAGGGATCGTTGTGCAAGGTCCAGCGGAACTGCCGGATGCCCTCCGCCAGCGTGCCGCTTTGGACCGACTGGTTCCAATTGGTCGTCACGATGTTCTCGTTCAGCACGCGCACCGCCACGCGGGCGGCCTCGCTCTTGCGGGCGGCCACGATGCCAGCCCGGCTGGCGATATGCATCGCCTCCACCGCCACCGGGATGACGATGGCCATGAACAGCAACGCGGCCAGCACTTCGGCCAGCGTGAACGCCGCCGTCCGAGGCCGGCGGGGCGCGCGCTTAATTCTCCGTACTGCGGATTTCATAGCTCAACCGGGTGCGCGACTGCACCAGCCACAGGGACAGGCCGTCGCGCGCGGTCAGGTGAAGTTTCTGCGGGCTGCTATCGCTGATGGAGCCGTCCGGCAGGAAGCGGATCGCCGGCAGCGAGGGATGGGCCAGTTTGACAGGCAGGACACTGGCGGTGCTGGGCGGCAGGCCCATGGCCGCCGCCGTCATGGCGGTCGTGTTCGTGTTGACGGCGAGGCTGTTGATCACATCGATCTGGACGTTTTTGTCGAGGGTGAAGTCGCTCGCCTTCGGGTCGCTGGTTTCGTAAGTGGGTTCGACGGTCACACCGTAAGCGCCCTGCGCGGCGTCCACCCACAGATCCATCGGCATGCCCTCGGACACGGCCCGGCTTTGCGCCTGCCGCGTGAGGGCGAGCAACCGGCGGGCCTCGTAGTCAAGCGAGCGTCCGCTGAAAAAGTTGGCCAGCGTCGGCGCCGACACGGCGACCATCATGACCAGAATGGCCATGACGAGGATTAGTTCAATGAGCGTGAAGGCCCGGCGGGAAGGACGACGCACAAAGGGCGAGCGACGCCGGGCCGGAACCGACCCCGGCACCACGAAGCCGGCGGCGGTCGCGCCAACCAACTTGCTGCTTTGGAATTCGTGCTTTGACATTCGGAATAAGGTGTTTCGTCCCGCGTCGGTCGTGGCCACCGGCGCGCACGTCGTCTCATCGCTTTTGCGTCTGCCAGTTGCCGATGGGCGTGTTGGCACCCGGTGAGCCGATGGAATAGATGTCGTACGAACTGGGATTGTGTTTGCCCGGACACTCGTAGATGTAATCGTTCTGCCACGGATCCTTCGGGATGCTGTCCAGGTACGGCCCGTGCCAGCTCGTGGCGTCGCGCGGCTGCTGCACCAGATCCTGCAGTCCGCTCTTGCCTTTGGGGTAGTAGCCGTTGTCCACCTCGAAGGCGTCGAGCGCCGTCTTGAAATTGGCGATCTGCGTCTGCGCCGCCGTCTGGCGGGCCTGCTCGCTGCGCCCCATGACCTTCGGGTACACGATGGCCGCCAGCGTGGCCAGGATCACGAGCACCAGCAGCATCTCCACCAGGGTGAAGCCGCGCTGGCGAAGTCCGGAGGTGCCACCCTTGGGCGTTCGGATTTCGGATTTCGGATTTTGGATTTTGGAGTTCAGCGTCAGTTTCATAGCCAAGGATGCATGTGGTTTACTTGATGTGTTCCTGCATGGTGAAGATCGGCAGCACCATGCTGATGAAAATCGTCCCGATGAAGCCGGCGATGAAGAAGAGCATCAGCGGCTCGGCAAACGCGACGGCCGTCTTCAGTTCCCGATCCAGATCGCCCTCCGTCACGTTGGCGATGCGGACCAGCTCCGCGTCGAGCTTGCCGCTCTCCTCGGCCACGGCGATCATCTCCAGCACCGAGCCGGGAAACAGCCCGCGGCAACTGGCCAGGCTGGCGCCAAGCTGGCCGCCTTCCTGCACGCGCTCGATGGACTGCGAGACGGCGTCCACGAGGATCTGGTTGCCGATGGATTTGCGGGCGACGTTGAGGCCCTGCACCAGCGGCACGCCGGCTCCCAGCAGCGTGCCGAGCATCCGGCAAAACCGGGCCATGGCGAATTGCGCCACCAGCGGTCCGACGATGGGGACGCGCAGGATCAGACCTTCCCAGATTCGCCGGCCTTTTTCCGAGGTGAACCAGGTGCGCACGAAAAAGCCCAGGAGAACCAGGCCCACCAGCACGAATAGCCCGTAGGCGCGCACAACGTGGCTGGCCGCGAGCACGATCTGCGTCGGCAACGGCAGTGCCGCGCCCAGCCCGGAGAAAATCACCTGGAAACGAGGAATGAAGAACGTCAGCAGAAAGACCAGCACGCCCAGCGCCAGCACCAGCAAGATGGTAGGGTAGAGCATGGCGGCCATGACCTTGGACTTCAGTTCCTTCTCACGGGACTGGAAGTCGGCGATCTGCGCCAGCACCAGGTCGAGAAAGCCGCCGGTTTCCCCCGCCTGCACCATCGCCACATAGACGCGCGGAAAGGTGTCGGGCGACTTGCCCATCGCGTCGGCCAGCGACATGCCGTCGATGACGTAATCGTGGATTTCCTTCCACTTGGTGTTGGCGGCGGGGGTGGAGGCTTCCTTGTAGAGGATGACCAGCGCGCGGCTCAAAGGCACGCCGGCCGCCAGCAGGCTGGAAAGCAGGCGGGTGAAGTTTTCCAGGATCCGGGCGGAGATTTTTCCGGTCCGCTTGCGGAAGGAAAACGAGGCCAGTGAAGCCGGCAGAACGGACGTCTTCGCCGCCGCGGCCGCTTTCTCAGAAAGGCTGACCGGGCGCAGTCCCAGCCCTTCCATCTGCCGGAAGGCCTCCGGCCGGCCCGGGGCCTCGAGCTGGCCTTCGGCGATGGCCCCGTCCGCCTGGAGTGCGCGGTATTGAAAAACGGGCATGGAGGTCGCTCCGCGTTAGTGCCGGCTCAGCGCCAAACCGGCCGGCGTGGGCTTCTCCGCGACGTCTTCCGCAGGCGGCTGCTTCGTGGTGCGCGCTACTTCCTTGGCGGTGGTGACGCTCAGGACTTCTTCAACAGTGGTGATGCCCATGCGCACCAGACGCCAGCCGTCGTCCGCCAGCGTGCGCATGCCGGAGCGGCGCGCGGCGTCGCGGATCAGGTCGCTCGAGGAATTTTTCAAAATCAACTGGCGGATTTCGTTGTCACTGTCCATCCACTCGAAGATGGCGTGCCGGCCGAAGAACCCGGTGTTGCGGCATTCCCGGCAGCCGACGGAGCGATAAATCGTGGTGTTGACGGGAATGCCCACCTGCGCCTTGAAGGCCTGGGCGGCAGGCGAATCATCCACCTGCTTGCAGTGGTTGCAGAGCACGCGCACCAGGCGCTGGGCGAGCACCGCTTCGAGGGACGAGGCGACCAGGTACGGTTCGACCCCCATGTCCACCAAGCGCGTCAGCGCGCCGGGGGCGTCGTTGGTGTGCAACGTGGAAAAGACCAGGTGGCCGGTGAGCGAGGCCTGCACGGCGATCTGCGCCGTCTCCTGGTCGCGGATTTCGCCGATGAGCACCACGTCCGGGTCGTGCCGCAGGATCGAGCGCAGGCCGCGGGCGAAGGTCAGGCCCGCTTTCTCCGACACCTGGATCTGGTTGACGCCTTTGAGTTGGTACTCGACCGGATCCTCGATGGTGATGATCTTGCGGACCTCGTCGTTGATCTCGTTGAGCGCGGTGTAGAGGGTGGACGTTTTGCCGCTGCCGGTGGGACCGGTCACGAGGATGATGCCGTGGGGCAGTTGGAGGACGCGCTGGAAGCACTCCAGTTCGCGGCCGTCCATGCCCAGTTCGCGCATGCCGCGCAGCGTCGAGTTCTGCCGCAACAGGCGCATGACCACCGCTTCGCCGTGAAGCATCGGAATGACCGACACGCGGATGTCCACCTCGGCGTCGTCGATGCGGATTTTGATGCGGCCGTCCTGCGGCAGGCGCTTCTCGGCGATGTTGAGATGGCTGAGGATTTTGACGCGAGAGACGATGGCCGGCTGGAACTTCTTCAACTGCGCCGGCACGGACACTTCCTGCAGCACGCCGTCAATGCGGTAGCGAATGCGGAACTCGTCCTCGAACGGTTCGAGATGGATGTCCGAGGCGCGCAACTCGATGGCGTCGCGGAGCACCTGGTTGACGAAGCGGATGATCGACGCGTCTTCCGCCGCGGTGTCCAGGTTGGTGTCCTCTTCCGGGTTTTCATCCACCACCTGGAGCGACGCCTCCTCGCCCAGCGTGTCGATGGTGTCGGCGCCCACGCCGAGGCGCCGCTTGATCTCCCGCTGGATCGCCTCACCAGAGGCCAGGACGGGCTTGAGGCTCAAGCCGGTCAGCGTCTTCAAGGCATCGAGGCCCTGGGTGGCGAAGAGGCGGCTGGTGGCGACCTCGACGACGCCGTTGACGCGCTTCAACGGCAGCAGTTCCTCTTTGAGAAGAATGCGGGCCGGGAAAAGGGAGAGAAGCTGGCGATCTGGATCCACGTCGTCCAGCGCGGTGTAAGCGAGACCGTATTCCCCAGCCAACCAGCGGAGGATGGCCTCCTCCGTCGCGAAGGAGGCCTCCGCGTCGGGCCCCAGTCGGGCCAACGCGGCGGCGTCGAGGGCGGAGAGTTGCTTCGCCGCCACCATCTTCTCGAGGAGTGGTTTCAGCGCCGAGTCCGGAGTGTTGATCCCGCTCATGGCTTGGAGCGCCAGCTTCTGTTCAGTGCGTGGAGGGTGGCTCGTTCACAACATCCCGCGCAGAGTGGCGATGGCCTCTTGACGGGGCGTGAGCAGCTTGCGGAGATCGGCCTGCGCCTGCTCCAGTTCAGCCTGTTTGGTCTTGCGTGACTCGACGTACTTCGCCAGCGCGGCTTTGATCTCGCCGTTGGTGGCCTTGGCGTCGATGGCCTTCTGCAAGGCTTCTTCCTCCGCGCTCGGGGGCGGGCCAAAACGAGGACGTTGCGGGGGCTGGTCTCCCGGCGGGTTGTTGCCGCCGCCGCCGCGCGGGCCGCGGCCCATCATGCCCCGGCCGCCGAAGCCGATGGCCATCCGGGCCTCCATCACTTTCTGGATTTTCGGCTCGAGCACTTTCCATTCGTCGTCACTCGTCACTTCGAGGGCCTCCTTGGTGCGGTCCATCATGCGCTGCCGCATCTGCGCCGGGTCGAAATTGCCTCCGCCCGGACCCTGCGCCCGCACCGTGGCCGGCCCGACCAGGAGCGCCGCCAAGCCCGCCGTCACTACCGCCGATTTGATTGTTCTGTTCATTGTCTGTTCTCCAGCAACCGTTGCTTGTGGTTGGTTGTCGTTCGTGGCGGCAACGGCACACGACTGTGACGCTCCCGCCCATTGTTCGGCTTCGGTAAAGCAGACACGATGCCACCCCTGATTCGCCCGTCAAACCGGGCTTTGGACGGTGTTGGCTGCGCATTCTTTTCGCAGCCGTTCGGACCGCGCCAAGCAAGTTTTGCGCAGCGTTCCCAGCTCGCCCTCGGCTATTCCCACCGGCAATGCCAGCCGCGCGGCTCGACGGTCAACTTCTGGCCGTTCAGTTCCACCTCGACCGGCTGGTCGTTGAAGTTTTCCACGACCCAGCCGGCGGGTTTGAAGAGATAAAGCGCCACCCGGCCTGGCGCGCGGAAGCTGGTTTTCTCAGGACGCAGCAGCGGCGCGCGAAATTCATCCAGTTCGGTTTGCGAAAGCTGAAGCAGCGATTTGGGATCGCCTTTGACCGGCAGGATTTGGACGTTGCGCGCATCAAGCGTCACGTGGCCGGCCAGCCGCCGCGCCAGCCCGTCGGTGAGCAGAACGGGCTTCCCGGCTTGGATGAACGTGGCCAACTTGCGGGCAAAATCGCCGTCCTTCAACGCGTGGACGGAGAAGAAGGCCGCCGGCGCGTTCGCGGGAAACTGGTGGCACGGCGCCAGCGGCAGACCCATCATGCCTACGAAATCGAAGACGCGTGACTCGTCTTCCGCGTGGCTGTTCGGCGGTTTGTAGGCCGCGAGGCCGATGGGCGCGCGACGGCGCACTTGCCGGGCGACCTCGAGCAACTCGGGCAGGTGGGCCCGCAACGCCTCGACGTCTTTCGGTCCGGTCGTGCCTTGAAGCCCGCCGTAGCAGAAGAGCAGCGATTCCCGCGCGCCGCCCAGCACCGTTTGCCGCGCCTGCTCCACGTAGGTCCGCTCGGTCGTGCCCAGCCAGTCGTACCAGCCGCCGCCGCACTTCGCGCCGCCGATGCCACCGAGCCAGCGCATGATGAAGTACGCCTCGTACGGCACCGTGCCGCCCCAGCGCGGGTCGCCGTAATCGCGCGTCTCGGTGCCCACCCAGATGCGGTCGAAGTCCGCCGTCTCGCGCACCACGTCGTAGCCGCGCTCGTGGAACCGGTCGTACCATTGGGGATATTTGATGATGAGTTTGACCCGTGGATTGACCCGTTTGGCCGGACCGAGCAGGCGGTCCCGCGACAGCCGGTCCATCAGTTCGCGGCGGTAATCTTCCCAAGTGTCGCCGCTGACTGGATACGATTTGTCGCCGATGGTGACGGTCCGCGCCCGGCGCGCGGTGTCGCACTCGGCGCAGGTGCAATCGGTGAACCAGAAGTCGTCGATCATGATCTCGTCGAACAGGCTGGCGGCGTATTCGAAGATGGCTTGGAGTTTCTGCTGCGTAGCCGGATCCGTGTAGCAGGAAATGGTGTCCTTCCAACCGGTGGAAGGCTTGCCCACCTTCGTCGTCGTCACGCAACCGGAAGTCACGCAACCGGCGGCCTGGAAGCGCTCCTTCGCGTGTCGGAGGGCGACGCGGTCGGCCTGGTAGCCGTCGCGGAACTCCTCCAGAAAGACGTGCGTCACGCCCGTCCGCCGGCACCAGTCGATCGCCCGGTCGATCCCGGCGTCGGTGGACAGTTGGTCGCGCACGTCCTGCGCCGAAAACAGTGTCGCGAAGCGGTGGAATCGGGCCTGGCTTTTGGCCAGGGTCCACAGATTCGGCGCGGACTTCGTTTCAACAACCTCCGCGCCTCGGGAGAGACAACAGATTCCCGCGCAAAAGACCGCCAATTTCCAATTCTTCATAGGCCGTGCTCCGGTGTGGATTTGAACTGTGTCAGGAGCAGGATAACCACCCCGCCGATCCGCCGCAACCCGGCACCCCGCAGGCCAGCCGCACGGCCCGCTCCGCGAAACTTCCCATCCGCTTTTGCTCACCCAACATTCCGGTGTTAATAGCTACCCGGCAGCGCCGGCAGATGTGCTTGCCTTTTCCGACTCGATCCGATTGCTTGTGCCGGCATGGTGCATGCGGCGGCGAAAACCGAATCATCCTTTTGGCAGCGCAGCAATGATCTCAAACGTCGGGCCTGGCCTTATCGTTTGGCGCGCTTCGTCCGCGCCCAGGTGGGCAACGTCTGCGCCCACGGAGCGATGCTGGCGCAGGAGCCGCGCGTGGCGGCCGCTTGGCGCCGGGGCTGGGATGCCCCGCATTTCCAACGTTTGCTGCGCTGGCACGAGGAAGGATTTCGTCCGCGGGTCGTGCTGGACATCGGCGCGCACACCGGCGATTGGGCCGCGATGTGCGAGGCCCTTTTCACACCGGACCACTGCGTGCTGCTCGAGCCGCAGCGGGAGTTATTGGAGGTGGCGCGCCGCCGGCAGCCGCCCGCGGCCCACTGGCAATTGATGCCGGTGGCCGTGGGCGACGTGGAACAGGAGGAGATGCTGTACCTGACGGAGCAACGGGCCGCGGCCTCCCTGCTGTCCCCGCTCCGCGAGGACCACTTCGCGGCCGCCACCCGCTGCACGGGCCAGGTGCCCGTCCAGATTGTCCGTTTGGATACGCTCCTGCGCCGGGAGAACCTGCCGCCGCCGGACCTGATCAAGATCGATGTCCAGGGCTTCGAGGCAAAGGTGATCGCCGGCGGCCAAGAAACCTTGAAGCAGACCCGGCGGCTGGTGGTGGAAACGTCGCTCCGCCCGATCTATCAGGGCCAACCGTTGCTGCCGGAAGTGCTGCGGATGCTCGCGGACCTGGGTTTCCAACTGGATGATTTCAACGAGGTGTGCCGCGCCTGGCCCAACGGCCGGCTGTGGCAGGCGGACCTGTGGTTGACGCGCCCCGCCTGACATGACCGCGGAAGCACTTCGCCGCCGCCTTCACGACCGCCTGCGCTACAAGCACGCGCCGCGCTGGCGCAAACCGTTCCTGGCGCCGGGCCGCTTCGCCCGGAACCAACTGCGCCGCTTCGGCCTGCTCCGGCCGCCGCCAGGGACGGTGGGCCGTGCCCGCGCCTTCCACTTGGCGGATTTCACTGTGGTCAGCGGCGACCCGGTGAGCGAGGAGATCATCGCCTTCGGCGTTTATGAAGCGGAGTTGACCGGCGCTTTTCTCCGTCTGCTCACGCCCGGCCAGGTCGCGGTCGATGTCGGGATGCACCTGGGCTATTTCACGACACTGTTCGCCGAACTGGTCGGGCCGGGCGGCCAGGTGCATGCCTTCGAGCCGACGCCTTCCACGCGCACGCTGGCCGCCGCCAACGTCCGCCGGTTCCCGCAGGTCACCGTCCATCCCTTCGCCGTGTGGTCCGCCCGGCAGACGCTCACGTTCCGGGACTACGGGCCGCGCTGGCTGGCGTACAACAGCTTCACCCAGGCACGGCTGGAGACGCTCGGCGAAGGAACGCCGTTTCCGGTGGAAACGATCACTCTGGATGAGTTCCGAGAGTCGCTGCGCCATCCGATCGCGCTGATGAAAATTGACGCCGAATCCGCCGAGCGCGAAATCCTGCGGGGCGCGGAGAAGCTGCTGGCCGCGGACCGCCCGCTGGTGTCGCTCGAAGTCGGCGACCCGGCGCCGCAAGCCACCAGCCGCGAGCTGATCGAGTGGCTGACCGCGCGGCAATACCGCGTCTGGCAATGGCGCCCCGCGGGCTTCCAGCCGCACGCGGTGCAGGCGCAGTACGCCTACGATAATCTGATTTTCGCCCCCGCCGACAGGGATCTGAGCCGCGCCTGAGCCGGAACGATGTCGTTGAAACGGGCGGCGTGCTCCCCGTTTCAACCACTTCGTTCCGCCTTAAGCCGCGGTCCTCGGCCGCCAGACCGCGAAACCGCCCAGCAGGTTCAGCCCCGCGGTAAGCCAGCACGCGCCGGCCACGCCGAAGAGCGGAACCAAGAGCGTGCTGGGGAGCAGCGCGCCGAGGCATGCGCCGACGAAATCAGCCGTGTAGAGCCGGGCCGCCGCCTCGGGCGTGCCGCTGGCGGCGTTGGCGAGCGGGAACTGCGCTCCCACCAGCGCAGCCAATATCAACGTCATTCCGCCGATCACCGCCGGCACGACAAAGTTCCCGGCGCCAGCGCGGCCGAGCCGATCCAGCGTCAGCAACCACACCGGCAGCAACGCGGCGAGTGCGGCAATGGCGAACGCGAGACAGCCCAAAGCCTCGGCTCGGGGGGCTCGGAGGCTTCGGCGATCGGACCGTTGGGAAACAGGCTGGAAGCCGGCCCCGCTTTCGTCCGCGACTGAGGCGAGCGACCGGTTAGCCACGAACGCGCCGACGGCCAGCCCGGTCATGAACAGCGTCACCACCAGGCCCACCTGCTGGTAAAGCGAGCCGGCCAGGATCTGGAGGCCGAGAAGCAGCACCATCTCCAGCGACGCGGCACCGAAGCCGGAGGCGAAGATCGTCAGCGCCGGTCCCCGGAGTCGGGCCAGGTAAACACCGAACAGGACGACCAGGATGATTTGCAGCACGCCGAAGCCCATCTGAAACTGGCTGGCCCAGTGCCGCAACGACAGCAAGTAGAGCCTCGGACTGAAATCGCGATTGACCGGCGCGGGTTGCGCGGCGGCGCGGTTGACATCAGCCAGCCGGTCCGGGGCGAGCAGCGCGGCGAGGTAGTTCCGGTTCACGAGGCGTGTGCGCAGGCGCAAGCGGTCGAGCGTCGCGGCGATGTCGGCGTGGACGGGGCCGTCGGAGGCCAGGAAATAAACGCGTCCGCCGGGGATCAAAACGACATTCCGGAACGAGCGCGCCGCCGTCTGCCGCGCGCAACTGAGCAAGCGACGCAACCCCGGGCTGACGTAGTTTTCGTAGCGGCCAACCGCGAACGCCAGCACGCCGCCGGGCACGAGGATGCGCTTGGTCTCGGCGAAAAACTCGGCAGTGAAAAAGCGGTTGATCTGCGCCGTGGTCGGATCGGGCAGCGCCAGGATGACGATGTCGTAGGTCGCGCGGGTCCGCCGCACGAACCGGCGCGCGTCGGTGGTGACGACGCGCAGCCACGGGTCGGCGAATTCTTGCGGCAGAAAACGGCGTCCAGCCGCGATGACCAGCGGGTCGAGTTCGACACAATCCAGTTCGCCCACGCCGTAGCGCAGGATTTCGCGCGCCGCGCCGGACAGCGCTCCGGAAACCAGCAGCACGCGCCGCGCGCCGGGCCGCTGGGCCAGCGCGTAATGCGCGGTTTCCTCGGCCGCCTCGATGTTCGGCGTCGAGGCCACGGCGAGGCCGTTCTCCAGAAAGTTGATCTGCCCGGCGGTGTCGGTCACGACGAGCCGGCCGTACGGCGAGTTGCCGCGGAACAACACGCGTTGCCCCGGAAACTGGAGCGCCGTCGAAGCGGCGTCGGGATTGGCGAACAGCACCAGCGCCAGCAGGCCGACGGCGAGCAGCGGTGCGGAAGCCAACAGCCACGCGCTGCCTGCTTCCCGCCGCGTGCGCATCCGCACGGCGAGCCAGAAGGCGACGACCAGATTCAGCACGGCCGGCACGGAGAGCAGCGCGCAGTGGTCCAGCCAGCGGACCAGCGCGAAACTGAACAGGGCCCCGCCGGCGATGCTGCCCAAACTGTCGGCGACATACACGCGCCCCGCCCCGCGCTCGTCGCCCCCCTGAACGAGGAGCCGGCAGGCCAGCGCGAGCAGGAAGCCCGCTGCCAGACAATACGGCAGCAGCACGACGAAACTGACGAGGACGGTCGCGCTCACCCCGAATTCCGCTCCCCGGAGGAACAGGAGACTGCGCAATCCGCGCAGGGCGACGACTTGCGCCGGGGGCAGGATGGCGGTGAAGACCAGCAGCGCGGCCAGGACGCCGAACGGCTCCTGGATTCTGGGCGCCCAGCGGCCCAGCGCGGCGCCCAGGCCCATCAACAGAAGCCAGTTGCCGAGCGCGACGCCCAGCACCAGTTCGTTGCCGGCAAAGGCGCTGAACAACTCGCGCATCAGCACCAACTGCGTGATGACGCAGGAGGCGCCGAGCGCGAAGACGGCCAGCAGCACGGGCACCCGAACGACCGGAGCGCGTGACGTTGCCGCGGACAAGGGGATCTCAGCCATCGAACATCCAATCTCGAACATCGCACCTCAAACCATGATCCTGGCGGGCCGGCGCGTGGAACGCGCGCCGGCGGCGCAGGATTGACTGGGTGAAACCGGCCCACCCGCCACGGCATGGCCGCGCCTCACTTCGGCTCGGCGAACGCCTCGACCTGGTAGGTGGAAACCGTGACATCTGGACCCCGCCAAGCCGAAGGCGGACAGCCGGCCTTTTGCGCAAGGCGGTCGAGGAATTCCACCTTGTCCGGAATCTGGTCCCAAACCTGCGGCAGGAAGGTGGCGCCGCGTCCGCCAATCTTGAGCACGACACCGTCCCGCGGCGGATGCAGTTGGCCCAGCAGATCCTCCGGCGAACGGAAGGTCAGCCGCTGCGGTTCGGTCAGGATGCTGATCTCGATGTGGATCCGGCCCAGCTCGTCGTTGGTCACCGGCAGGAAGCGCGGATCGTGGAGCGCCGCGTTCTCCGCGTTTTGCATCACGGCTTGGCAGAGCGGATCGCCCGCCGTGACGTTGCCGATGCAGCCACGCAATTCGCCGTCCTTGGTCAAGGTCACAAAGCAGCCCTGCGGCTCGCGGAGTCGGGCGGGCGCGGTGTCAGACGAGACCGCGGGCCGGCCGCCGCGGGCGACCACGCTGCGCAGCGTGGCGCGCGCCAGTTCCAGCAGGAACCGCCTCTCCACCTCGGAATGCGCCGCCGGCGTGGGGGTCTGGAGTACCGGAGCAGCGGGCGCGTCGAAGGCGATCGCCGCGTAGCCGACCACCCGGCGCTTATCGCCCGAGGTGTCGCCACTGTTGCGGCAATCGAGCAACCGGGGCGTCCAGCCCTTGAGCCGCGCCAGATGCATCAAGGTGAGGACCGGCAGGCGGCCGCAGGCCGATTCCACCGCGTCCCGCGCCTGGAGGGCCTTGAAGTCCATGCGGCAAATCCACTGCACTGTCTGCTGGTCCAGCGCCTTCGCCTCCGCGTACGGATGGTAATGGCTTAGGTCGGTGCTGGCGATCACGAGCGTCCGGTCGTCGAGGATTCCTGCCAGGGCCTTGGCGACTTTCTCCGGATCGGCGTCACCGAAGACGACGGGCAGGAGGTCGAAGTTCGTCAAGGTCTTTTGCAGGAAGGGAACCTGGACCTCGACCGAATGCTCCCAGGTTTCCGGCGTGTCGTCGCCGGCGGCCGGCGCCGGTTTGGCGGAGATCTCCACCCACGGCGGGCGCTGCACGAAGCATTTGGGTTCGAGCACGAACGGGCTTTGTCTGGCCAGTTGCCGCGCCAGCGCCGAGACCGGCGCCGTGCCCAGCGGCGTTTCGTACGCGCCGGACGCGGGCACGGAGACACCGCGGAAATCCGCGTAGTGGCTGGCCGCGAGAATAATCACCGTCCGGAACTCGCGCCCGGCGAGCGCACGGTAGGCCGACGCGGCGACCGGCCCGGAGTAGGCGTAGCCAGCGTGCGGGCAAATGAGCGCCCGGAGGTTGGTGACGGCCGGGGCCGGCGCGGCGGCGAGCAAATCGTCGAGGGTCTTCGACAGTACATCGCGGTCTTTCGGATAAAATAACC
This sequence comes from bacterium, assembly GCA_021780115.1. Lineage (GTDB taxonomy): Bacteria > Verrucomicrobiota > Verrucomicrobiia > Limisphaerales > JAJXZI01 > JAJXZI01. Next base: position 26,435 of record JAJXZI010000175.1, read on the forward strand.
CAGCCACGGCGGCCGGCCGCGTGATGGCCTCCGGTCGCCGGGGCTTTTCCGTCTCCGGCGCGGACGGCGGCAGTTGCCCACCGCCGCAGCCGAAGCCCAGCGAAGCCAGGAGGCTGGTGGTAGTCATAACGACAAAAGCGAATCTGCGGTGCTCGAACATGGCTTCTCCTCCACAGTGGCGCAACCCGAACTTGGACCGGGTGCGCAGAGATCCCTTCGCGGCGGTCCCCGCCGCGGTTCGCGGTCGCGCAGTTGAGGTGTCCGCGCTCCGCGGCGAGCGCGGCCCGGTCGATTCGGCCCTTCGGCCCGCCAAGAGTACCGGGACCATGCATGAAGAATGGGGTTCACGGCTTGCGCATCCCGACCGGAACAAGCTTAAGGCCCAGGCCGGTCGCGACAAGGTCAAAAACAAAGGCCCAACTGCCTGGCCGACCGACTGATCACCGAACCAAGTCCTCGGAATCGCGTTGACGCTCCGGCGGGTCCGTCCGCATCATCCCTCACCGCTTTGGGAGACGAGGCATCATCCCTCCCCCGGAAGCGGCACACGATGTTGAATTCGCATGAACACTCTCGACGCGCTGTATTCTGAACTGACGCTCAAGACGAACGCCAAGCTCGTCTTGGCTGTGATGGACGGCTTGGGCGATCTTGCCACCGCGGCCCAGGGCAACCTGACCCCGCTGGAAGCGGCCCGGACGCCCAACCTCGACGCCCTCGTGCGGCAAGGCTGCGCGCAGGGCCGGATGATCCCCGTCGCCCCCGGCATCACGCCCGGCAGTGGCCCCGGACACCTCGCGCTCTTTGGCTACGATCCGGTGGAATACCAGGTCGGCCGCGGCGTGATCGAGGCGCTTGGGCTGGGATTGGAGCTCCAGCCGGGCGACGTGGCCGCGCGCGCCAATTTCTGCACGCTGGACGCGAACGGGCTCGTCACCGACCGCCGTGCGGGTCGCATTGCGACGTCCGTGTGCGAGGAGTTGTGCGCGAAATTGGCGGCGCGGATCAAGAAAGTCGGCGACGTGGAGGTGATCATCCAGGCCGGCAAAGAGCACCGCTTCGTCGTCGTATTCCGCGGCAAGGGGCTGGAAGGCCCGGTGACCTCCACCGACCCGAATCGCGAAGGGCTGCCCCTGGCGGAGGCCAAACCGGAAAACGCCCGGTCGGCCGCGCAGAAAAAGACGGCCAAGGCGGTCGCGGAATTCTACCGCCAGGCGCTGCCGGTGATCGCGTCGCATCCCAAGGCCAACGGTTTTCTCCTGCGCGGCATCGCGCACCAGCCGGCCATCCCGCTCTTCGAGGAGCGCTACCGGCTCAAACCGGCGGCGCTGGCCGTCTATCCGATGTACAAGGGCCTGGCGCAACTCGTGGGCATGGCCAAGATCGAAGGCCCGCAGACCATCCAGGAACAATTCGAGCGCTACCTCGCGGAATACGACCGCTACGACTTCTTTTTCATCCACTTCAAATATACCGACAAGTACGGCGAGGACGGCAATTTCGAGGCGAAAAAGAAGGCCGTCGAAGAGTTCGACGCCGCACTGCCGATCTTGTTGCGGAAGCAGCCCGACGTGCTGGCCATCACCGGCGACCACTCGACGCCATGCGCGGTCAAAGGCCACTCGTGGCATCCGCAGCCGGTCCTCCTGCACTCGGCCCTCAGCGGGTCGGACAAGCTGGAACGCTTCACTGAGACCGGAGCGAACCTCGGCTCGCTGGGCGTTTTTGAGGCGAAGTATCTCATCCGGCTCATGCAAGCCAACGCGAAGATGTTCGACAAGTTCGGAGCGTGAGCCGCGGCGCGCTGGGGCGAGACACCCCGGAGGCCTTTGGTGCCTTGGGATCGGCCGCGTGCGGCACTGGCCGGTCAAGGACTTGCCGCTTGTGGGCGCGAGGCCGGTTGCCGCCATCGCTCGCACCCGCGAACTGACGAGGGTTGCGCGCAGTCTGACTTCCTGCCGACACATTCCATAGCGGCTGCCGGGCGGGCGCAACGGGAGTCTCACGCCGTCCCAGCCGGACGGATGTGTGCCGCGCAACAAAGCCAGGCTCAGTCCAGATGGAACACCTCCCGGAGCTCCTGGCAGACCGGCGAATGGTCCGGGTTGGTTTCCATGATGTCGGCCATGTAGCTCCACCATTTCCGGACGATGGCGGTCCCGGGCAGACGGGCGGCCGTGTTTTCGTCCGACAGCTTCTGGATGGCGAAAAGAGTCAACGTCTCCTCGTCGAGGAAGATGGAGTAGTCGGATACACCGGCGGCGGAGAGCGCCTGGGCCAGTTCGGGCCAGAGGGCGTCATGGCGTTTCTGGTATTCGTTTTCAAAGCCCGGCTTGAGCTTCATTTTGAAGGCATGGCGGCGCATGGTCTTTGGGCAGTTGCTGGTTCCATCTAACGCCCCGGAGTTTGAACCGCCCCGCGCCGGCAGGCGAACCATTTTCGCGGGAGCAACGGACCAACCCGCCCGGCCCCGGGCGGCGCCCCACTTGTCCCTTGACAGCCCGAATGATTGCAGTATGATATCACCAAGATAACATTCAACCCAAATGACAAAAGGAGCCAACGTGAACACCGAGACATTGACGCTGAATCGCGAACGTGAGGTGAAGGTCTTCAACGGCTGGGTCATGCTGCCGCTGCTCATCCTGCTGTTGCTGGCGGACATCGCGCTGCTCATCTACTCCCTCACCGCCGGAGCGCTGGCGTTGCGGGTGTTTGCCGTCCTGATGATGCCGGTGTGCATCATCTTGCTGACCGGCTTCTTCACCCTGCAACCCAACCAAGCGCGGGTGCTGATCCTGTTTGGAGCCTACCGGGGGACCGTACGCCAGAGCGGCTTTCATTGGGGCAATCCGTTTTACTCCAACGGGCCGCAGCCAAGCGTCGCGTGGGCGCTGTTGGCGGATCTGCAGGCCAAGGCGGCGGCGGCCAAGGCCGGCGGCGGCGCGGCGACGCGCAAGGCGCCGAGCCGGCACAAAATTTCGTTGCGGGCGCGGACGCTCAACGTCGAGAAGCTCAAGGTCAACGACAACCGGGGCAATCCCATTGAGATCGCCGCGGTCGTGGTCTGGCGCGTGCAGGATACGGCCCAGGCGGCGTTCGACGTGGACGACTATGAGAAATACGTGGAAATGCAGAGTGAGTCGGCGCTACGGCACTTGGCGAGCCAGTACGCCTACGATCACGGCGAGGAAAACGAGGAAAACGAGATCACGCTGCGCACCAACGTCGATGAAGTTTCGCAGGCACTCCGCCGCGAATTGTTGGAGCGTCTGACCAAGGCGGGCGTCACCGTGGAGGAAGCCCGTCTGACGCATCTGGCGTACGCGCCGGAGATTGCCCAGGCGATGCTCCGCCGGCAACAGGCCGAAGCGGTCATCGCGGCCCGCCAGAAGATCGTCCACGGCGCCGTGAGCATGGTCGATATGGCGTTGAAGGAGCTGGCCGAGAAGCAGGTGGTGCAACTCGATGACGAACGCCGCGCCGCCATGGTGAGCAACCTGATGGTGGTGCTCTGCGGCGAAGCCGAAGTGCATCCGGTCGTCAACACCGGCACGCTTTACACCTGATCCGGTCGCATGGCGGAACGAAAGTCTTTCCTGTTGCGCATCGCGCCGGACCTGTGGGCCGACGTGGAGGCTTGGGCCGTGGACGAGTTGCGCAGTGTCAACGGCCAGATCGAATATCTGCTGCGGCAGGCGGTGTTGAAACGCAAGGGTGCCGCGCTCGGCCGAGGCCCGGCCGCACGCAACCCAGGCAAGCCCAAGACGCCGTAGTGAGCCTGCGCTTCTGGAACGGGGGGAGAGCGCGTGCGGCCCGCCGGAACCCGCACGGCCCCGCTCATCGACGGAGGCGCGTTTTTCGGCAGGACAGTCAAATCCGGGTTCAAGCCGGCGCTTCAGCAACCGCCGCATTCCAGGCTTGTCTGCCCGGCGTGATGTCGTCTAGCCTTCGCCGCTGGAAACGCGATCCGTCCCATGAAGAGAATGCTTGTGTGCGCAGTTTGGCTGGCTGGCGCCTTCGCCGTCCCGCTCCGGGGCCAGCAGGTGCCCGTCGTCGAGAAGATTCTGCCCAACGGTATGAAGCTGCTGCTGGTCGAGCGGCATGACGAGCCGACGGTGGCGGGGGGCTGGGTGGCGCACGTCGGCAGCTCCAACGAGCGGCCCGGTATCACCGGCATTGCCCACCTCTTCGAGCACATGATGTTCAAGGGCACGCCGACCATCGGCACGAAGGACTACCAGAAGGACCTCGAAATCATCGCCGCCCAGGAGCAGGTGCGCGATGAGATGCGCCAGGAAGAGGCCAAGATGCGCGAGCAATTCCGGCGTGGCGAAATCACCGACCTGCTCAGCCCGGACCAGAAGACGCCGCGCTGGCTGGAACTCAAGAAACGCTTCGACGAACTGATCGCTGAGCAGCGCCGAATCCTCGTGAAGAATGAGTTTGACCGCATTTACACGGCGGCGGGCGGCTCCGGCATGAACGCCTTCACCTCCGAAGACATGACGGCCTATTTCATCACCGTGCCGGCCAACAAGCTGGAGCTGTGGATGTGGATGGAGAGCGAGCGGATTGACCATCCGGTCTTCCGCGAGTTCTACGCCGAGCGCGACGTCGTCTTCGAGGAGCGGCGGATGCGCACGGAGTCCACGCCGCTGGGCAAGTTCCAGGAGGAGTTCAACTCGATGTTCTGGGAGTCGCATCCGTATCACTGGCCGGTGGTCGGCTGGCCGTCGGACATTCCGGCCATCAGCAAGCCGGAGGCGGACCGGTTCTACGCCACTTACTACGCGCCGCAGAACATCACCGCCATTCTCGTCGGCGATTTCCACCCCGCCGACGCGGAGCAGTTGGCGGTGAAGTACCTCGGACGCATCCCGCGCGGCCCCACCGCCGCGCCCGACGTTGCGACGATGGAAGTTAAGCAACTGGCCGAGAAACGAATGGATGCCGAGGCGGAGACGAATCCGCAGGTGGACATTCTGTGGCACACCGTGCCGTTCGAGCACCGCGATTCCTACGCGCTCGAGTTGCTGGCGCAACTCCTTTCCACCCGCACCGGCCGGCTTTACAAGGGCCTCGTGCTTGGCTCGCAGATCGCGACGGACGTTTCCGCCAACCAAGAGTCCAAGAAGTGGGCGGGTTACTTCGACGTGAGCGGGGAGGCGCGAGAAGGCCACACGCCGCAGGAAGTCGAACAAGGCATCTATGCCGAGCTGGAAAAGCTGAAACAGGAAGCGGTGCCCGCCCAGGAGTTACAGAAGGTGAAGAACAACTACGCCGCCGCCGAGTACCGGCGCCTCTCGGCGAACACGCCGATCCTGTTCCAGGTGATTTTTAACGA
>JAJXZI010000284.1 GCA_021780115.1 bacterium
GGTTTACAGCGGGCGCTGGGTTTGGGGAGTTATGTGACGGCTTGGACTTGGCTCCACAAATTTCGGCGAGCGATGGTGCGACCGGGGCGCGACCAACTCGCCGGTCGGGTGGAAGTCGATGAAACCTATCTGGGAGGCGAAGCCGAAGGACCACGGGGGCGTGGTAGTTTAGGGAAGTCGTTGGTGGTGATCGCCGCCCAAGAGGACGGGAAACGTATTGGGCGGATTCGCCTGGCCCGAATCCCAGACGCTTCGGCGGCCAGTTTGGAGCCAGCCGTGCAGCAGGCCATCGAGCCGGGGGCTTGCGTTCAGACCGACGATTGGTCGGGATATAACCGATTGCGTTCTCTGGGATACAACCACGAAGTGATCCAGCCCGCCGCCGAATTGGGTGACAACTTGTTGCCCCGGGTCAACCTTATCGCCTCGTTGCTCAAGCGATGGCTCTTGGGCACGCACCAAGGAGCCGTCCGCCCCTCGCACCTGGACTACTATCTGGACGAGTTCACCTTTCGATTCAACCGCCGCACTTCGCGCTCGCGCGGGCTTTTGTTCTACCGCCTGCTGCAGCAAGCGGTCGCCTTGCCGCCCGTGACAGGCAAGGATCTGGCCGGTGGGCGGCCGCTCACGAAGACCCAACCCACAACCGATAGGAGTTAGGGGAATAAACAGCATATCCACATTCATCAATTGGCCGGCGCGAATCAAATCGCGGGTCACTTTGATGTCGCCCTCGCTCGGGGCCGGCTCGCCGCTCTCGATGATTGTGCATGAGCACGATGCCCGCCGCCCGCATCGCCACCGCCACCACGAACATTTCGCGCGGATGCGCCAGCAAGGTGTCCAGCGTGCCGATGGTCACAAGCTGATGGCCATATACCCGTTTGCGCGTGTTCAATAGCAAGACCGCCAGACATTCGCAATGCGGATTGTAGTAGGGATTGGTGGCGATGTTGAGCCGCCAGTAGTCGGCGGCGACGTCCGGCCGGTCGCAGATTTTCATGTCCTCAGGCAACGGACATTCCCGGAGCGCCACGACTTTGTATTCCTTGGCAGCATAAGGTTTCGGCAGGGCGTCGTGGAGCGTGAGATCGTCCGCGGCCTTCACCGGATAGTGCTGGCGCGGATCGCCGGTGGAATGGCGGCTGGGCACGCCGCAGGGATGCTGCCAGTTTCAGGAAGTTTTACCTGTCAATCACCACCGTCTCCCCGCTGAACGGCCTCGTCACCGCTTCATCCACGACGAGCTTCAGGTAAATCTCGTGGTTGGGCAGGTTCACCAAGTCGGCGGCCGTGAACTCAGGGCAGAACTCCTTTTCGAGGATTTCAGCGTCGGCGAGGCCGAGCCGGAAGGAAATGATCGTGCCCACGTTCCCCAGGATCGCGTCCCGAACCTGCTCGTCAAGCTGACCCAGGAACTGGTGGGCCAGGATGAGGTTCAGCCGGTATTTGCGCAGTTCGGAGAGCATGTTGGCCAGGCTCAAGGTGGTGAACGTCGGGAACTCGTCCGCATAGAGATAGAAATCCCGGCGCTCGGTTTCCGGCACGTCCGCGCGACTCAAGGCCGCAAGGCCGAGACGGGAGACGAGGAGCGATCCCAAAAGCGAGGCGGTGTCCTCGCCGATCTTCCCCTTGGCGAGGTTCACGAGGAAAATCTTCCCGGTATCCATCACGTCGCGAAGGTCAAAGGCGCTCTTCGGCTGCGTGAGGATCCGGGCCAGGAGCGGATTCGACAGGAAGGCCCCCACCTTGTTTTGGAGCGGCGCGATGGCCTCGGCCCGGAACCGGGCGGGGTAGCCCTCGTATTCCCGGAGCCAGAAATCGGCGACGTGCCGGTTCGTGGCCGCCAGCGCGGCCCGCCGGCGGAACGCCTGGTCGCCCAAAAGCCGCGGCACGTCGGCCAGCGTGGCTTCCGGTTGGTCCAGCAGAAGGTAAAGCGCGTTGCGCAGGATGTGCTCGACGCGCGGCCCCCACGACTCGGCCCATTGTTTCTTGAAGGCGTCGAGGAGACCGGAGGCGGCCAGGGCGCGCTTGTCCGGCGGAACACGTTCCAGCGGGTTAAAGGCTAAGGGCGCCGTCCGGTCGGGCACGTTGAAAGAGACGGTGTCTCCACTTCTGCTTGGGGGAATCCGCGCCAGCACCCGTTCAAAGAGGTCGCCATGCGGATCAAGCAGAGCCACGCCTTCGCCGCGGAGGATGTCCTGCCGGATCAGGAATTCCAGGAGCGTCGATTTGCCCGTGCCGGTCTTGCCGATGAGGTAGGCGTGGAAGCGCCGGTCCCGCCGGCGGATGCCGAAGAGCCGCCGGTCATTGCGGAAGTTGACGCGGGCGATGTAGGTGATGGGGTTGTCGTCCCTGGCGGGCATGACGGCATCATGGCGCGGCGCCTCCGGCGCGCCAAGCGGTGTGCTCCTGCCTCGCGCGGCAAGGCCGCCCTCCTTTGCCGCCCCTGCCCATCCCGTAAGCTCAAGATCGGAAAGGATAGCTCGTTTCCAACTTCACAACGAAAGGAGATGTCCCGTGTACAGCCCGAAAATCCGCGAGGATTTGGTCCCTCGCATCTACCGGGCGGCCAAGGAGAAGAAGCTTCCCATGACGGCCTGGGTGAACCAGGCCGTGGAACTTTGCCTCCGGGAAACCGCCCCGCAACCGCAACCAGACACAGAAAGAAAGGAAGACAACCATGAATACGTCAGTCATTGATCGGACCACCCCGGCAGCGACGGAGGAAACCTTCATCGTCAGGAAAGGCGACGAGGGCTACCGCGTCTGTTCGCCCCTGGACCCAAGCAAGCAGTTCACGGTCACCGGGCTTCCCGATGATCCGCAGTGCGACTGCCCGGACTTCGCGCATCCCGACCGGCCGCCGGAGTGGCAGTGCAAGCATATCCTCGCGGCCCTCAAGAGCAGCGGCGAGTTGCCCGTCAACCGGGTGAACGGCACGCCGGTTCCCGCCGGCAGCCGCGGCGCGGACGGGCCGCCGCCCCGCACGGAGAAGAAAGCGCCCAACGGCCGGAACGGCCGGGGCGCGGTGATGCTCTTGAAGCGCAGCGTGAGCCCCGACGGCCGCATCGATTCGCTCTCGGTTGAGTTTTCCGTCCCGGTGAACTCGACAACGACGACCGCGATCAAGGAATACGCCGCAACCATCCTCGCCCTGCAAAGCGACATCGTGGCCGGCTTCCTCAAGACAAACGGCAACGGCCGTCCCGCCAAGGCGGCGGAAAACGGAAAGCCAACGGTCCCGGCGGTCGCAGGCGAGCCCGCGCAACTCTTGAACGTGGCGACCATGACCACGAGGAGGGGCCAGTCGCTCTTCCTCAACATCCGGGTCAACCAGCAGGTGCTGAAGTATTTCGGCACCGAGAAGCAGTTGGCCGAAGCGGTGAAGGCCGCCGGGTATCCCGACTTGGCCGGCATCGTCGCGAACGGCGTGACCTTGAACCTGCCCTGCCGGGCGGTCACCAAGCCGAACGGGAAATACACCAACGTCGAGCGGCTCCTGCCGGCGCAAGCGGCGGCGCCGGCCCGAGGCTGAGTTATGCTCGCTTCATTCCTGCGCGAGCGCGACGATGCGCTGGGAAACGGTTCGCACCTGTCCCATTCGCGAATCAACCGCTACCTGCTCTGCCCGGAACAATACCGGCTGTATTACCTGGAAAAGCTCCGGCCCACGGTGCCGCCCGCGGCCCTGGTGTTCGGTCAGATCGTCCACCAAGCCCTCGCGGCGCTGGTCGCCCAGAAGGTCGACCCGGTAAGGCACTTCCATGATTCCTGGGGAATGCTGAAAGGCGTCCCGCTGGATTTCAACCAGCGGGAATCCTGGGAGAAGCTGAGCGCGTCCGGCGAAGGACTCCTCGCGAAGTTCGCCTCGGAGGAATTCCCGAAGCTCAGCCACATCGAGTCGGTCGAACGCCCGTTCACGCTGAAGATCACGAGCCTCGATTCGCCGTTTGTCGGCGTGATCGATCTCGTGGCCGAGGTGGAGGGGAAACGCACCGTCGCGGACTGGAAGACGGCCGGCTCGGCCTTTGACGAGCACGAAGCGGCGATGTCCGACCAGCTCACCGCCTACAAGCTCTCGGAGCCTGCGGCGGAGCAGTTGGCCCTCTGCGTTCTGGTTAAAACCAAAGAGCCGCAGATTCTCTGGCACCTGACCGACCGCACGGGAGACCGGCTCGTCGAGTATCTGAACAAGGTGGGCTACGTCGCCCGCGAGATCGCCGCCGGCCGTTTCTACAAACGCCCCGGCCTGTGGTGCGCGTGGTGCGACTTCCTGCCGGTCTGTCTCGGGGACAAACGCAAAGCCGGGGAAACCCTCGTGACGGTTCCGTGAGCATTCACAGGCCAGCGGCGCATCCGTCGCTGGCTTTTTTCAACCGGACGGCGGACCGCTTCCGCCAGCGCCTCCCGCTCTCTCCGCCGTCCGGCTTCGAGCGGGAGGAGCGTGAAACCCTGAAGCCATCCGCCTCAAAACGGAGGACGGCCGGAAAGGAACGCATGGACGCACACCTGTCGCAGTCCCAGGGCGAATCTTATCGTGCGGTCTTGAAGGAGGAGCCGACAAGCCCGCGCGGGCAGTGCGAGTTGGCCCTGGCCTGGCGCCCGTCCCGCCCGTCGTTCCGGCTTCGCGCGAACGATGTCGTCCGCGTGGACGGGCGGCTCGGCCGGGTGATCCGGGTGACGGAATGCGTCGCCGTGGTGCTGCTGAACCGGCCGGTCCGGGAATTCACCACGCGCTTCGACCAGCGCGTCCGCATACAGCCCTCGCCGGTCCTGGTCCGCATCTCGGCCAACTCGGAAATGGAAATCCTCAATCGCCGACCGAAAAAGAAGCGACGGGAAAGGAGGCTGACTCTGCCACGGCCGGCGTGAAAACGGCCGCGCTTCGGTCACGGTCAACGGTCATCCGCTGAATCCGCGAAACGAGCGGCAAGAAAAACCAACACGGCCAGTGAGCCTCGATGCTCTCTGGCCTTTTTTCGTGGCCGAGAGGCGCCCTTGCCCTTGCGGTGTCACACCCGAATTTGCGGCTCCCCGAAGCGGGAGGCGTCATATAACCGGTGCGAGTGCTTGAGGATTTTCAGGGATTGCCTGCGTCGGCCCGCGGGCTTAACGCGGCCCGGCTCCTCGCGCAACCCGAAAGCCGAAGGGGATGACCTCATTTCCGGCATGGGGATTGCCGCGCAAAGCAGAACCACCTCCCTTGGCGGCGGCCCGCGCCGCGGTACGCTCAGGGATGGATGCTTTCCGAACTCAACATCCGCAAGAAAGGAACGGAACGAATGAACGATCTGATGACTCTCGGCCCGTGGGAGGCCGCGGAATTCGACCATGACAAGGTGATGCCCGCCTACACGGTCGTTGGCAGAACGAAACGAGGCAGCCCGGTCTATGTCGCGAAGGCGGACCGCCGGGCGGACGCAAAGCTCATTGCTGCCGCGCCCGACCTGCTCGTCGCCTGCCGGCTTGCCTTGGAAGTGATCCGCCGGCATGACCGGGGCGACACCGGCTGTCCAGTCCGCGCGGCCACGGCTCTGGCCGGATACTGCGGCGAGGATTCCCTTACCGATTCCGACGGCGTGGACGGCATCGCGGACGTGCTGGCCAAGGTCATCGCCATAGCCGAAGGAGCGGCATGAAAACCTATCACGGCGCCCGAACGGCCGAGGGCTGCAAAGTCTCGGTGTCGGACGGAACAGCGCGGAAGCGTCCGCTCGGGCTCCGGCTTGATCTCCGCAACCACAGTCCGGCCGGATTCGAGTGGGGCTACGGCGGTTCCGGCCCGGCGCAACTCGCGCTCGCCCTCCTGGCCGACGCTTGCGAAAACGACGACGTGGCGCTCTGCCACTATCAGCAGTTCAAGCGGGCGGTCATCGCGGGGCTGCCGGCCTCGTGGACGTTGACCGAGGCGGACATTCAACGTTTCGTTTGCGAACCACGGAATCGCGATGATTGAATCACCCAGGAGCGATACATCGATATCGCTCCCTTTTTTGGGCCGCCACCTGGATCCGCCCCAGGTCGCCCGTTGGTCGTCATTGATTACGGGTGCGAAACGCCTCCAGGTAGTGGGTCAGCGTCTCCTCTTGGTCCGGCTTCAGATGGGCTTTCCAGCTCATCTTCGCCATCCAGTGTTGCCACTCCGCGTGGCTGTAGGCGGTCGGGTCGTAGAGCGGGTGACACCGGGCGCACTTGCCAACGAAGAGCGTGGCGCCCTGCTCAATTTGCCCGGCGGCAAGGCCCGCCGTGGCCGGAGGGCGGGCGCTGGCGGACAGAACCGGCTTTGCCCCGGCACGGCCGCCAGGAGCTGGGGCTTGACAGCCGACTTGTCCGGCCGCCCCGAGCAAGGCGGCGAGACAAAGACAACGCGCGAGGCGCATCAGAAGGAGACGCCGACGATGAATCGGACGTCAATGCGCTCGTGATCGCGGAGGTCCAAGTACCCGCTGCCGGTTGGCTCGCCGATGAAGTTGGCCCCGTAAATCTGCGGCATGACTGTGAGCGCCGCCCACCATTTCTCCTGCCGATAGCTGACGACCGGCCCCAGAAACAGGGCGGTGTTCTCCCAGCGCCGGTAATCGGGCAGTTCGCTGTGCTCGCGGAGTTCAAAGCCGAGCGACCAGTGCGGGGTGAGATCGCGGACCAGGCCGAAATCGCCTTCCACCTCGCCCTCGGTGGTATGGAGCTGATTGGCCCACTCGGCGGCGTGGGTCAGATTGAAGGCCCATTTCCAGCGGCCCCACCGTTGGCCCAGGATGATTCGCTCTTCCACCTCGGCTTCCTCGCCCGAAAAGCGCGGTTCGAGATAGAGCGTCAAGCCGACCGCGTGGTTGGCCGGGTTGAGCACCATGTACCGGTTCTCGATCGACACCCCGGTGAAGGTGAATTGGGAAAAGTCCGCACCGGTCGCGGGGTCGCGGTAGCTCTCGTTCTGTCCGTTGAGGTACAGGGAAACCGAGTAATTGTCGCTCACGCCGTACTCGAGTTCCTCGTTGAACTCCCAGAGATTGTAATTGTTCTGGCCGACGGCGGCGGAACGTTGCGAGCGCAGGGTGGCCCATTGCTCGAATTCCGCCGCCCCCTGCGGCATGACTTCGGGCTCGTAAGTGTAGGTGAAGCGGCGTTCGTCGGCATGAGATTGGAGTACGCACAGGCTGCCGGCCAACGCCCCGATCAAGATGCGAAAACATTGCGATTTGTTCATGCGGCCGAGGCTACCCAGGGCGCTGAGACCCTGCTTCCGGCTGCTTGCTATTTTTTAGCGGTGGATTGCGGTGTCCGAGGGGCCGGTGGCGGCGTGCGCGGCGCGCCGGAATGCGCCGGGGGCCGCGCCGCCGGAACGTAACACGGGGTATCCAATCACCCGCGGAGATTCTTCACCGTAATGATCCTTGCCCGGTTTTCCTTCTCCGTGAGCTTGTCCTTAAACGACGGGATTACCTGCTCGTCGCTCGCGCCCACCGTTGGGGAACAGGCGTCGCAACCTCGCGTTCCCGCCCGCGGTTGCGCTGGCGAGGCCACGCTGGCGTCCGGCGGTAAGGCTCAAAGTGCCGCGCTCCCTGGCGATTGCCCTTGGGTGCTGGTGAGGACATTCCCACAAGCGGCCTGCGTCGCAGTCTTCAGCGGATACAAGCCCGGACAACAGCCCATCGTCTGACAGAACGCCTGGCTGAAATGGCTCAGGCTCGAATAGCCCACGTCGAGGGCGGCCTCAGTCACGTTGAAGTTGCCGCTCCGGAGCAATTCGGCCGCCCGTTCCAT
>JAJXZI010000123.1 GCA_021780115.1 bacterium
CCGGATTACGGCGGTTGCGCCTGCTCAATCAGCGGGCACTGTCAATGTGCGAATCTCCACGTCTTCCGGACCGACCGCTGATACCGCCGCCGACGACTACACATACGTCGCTACGCCGACCATCTCCTCGCTGTCGCCCAGTTGGGCGCCCACGAGTGGTGGAGTGTCAGTGGTGATTCAGGGTGCTGACCTCATCGGGGCCTCGGCCGTGACTTTTGGCGGCACTGCTGCCAGCTTCACTGTGGATTCGGCCACGCAGGTCACGACGGGACGCGACGGCACCATCCTCGTCGTGCTCCAAATGGCCGGCGGTAACGACGGGTTGAACACCGTGGTGCCGTTCGCCAACGATTTCTACCGGAAGGCGCGGCCGAAGATCGGCCTCGCGGGCGACCAGGTTCTGAAGCTCAACGACGAGCTGGGCCTGCATCCCGGATTGGCCGGCTTGAAGGCGCTGTACGACGCGGGGCAACTCGCGGTGGTGCAAGGCGTCGGCTATCCGAATCCGAATCGTTCCCATTTCCGCTCGACGGAAATCTGGCAGACCGCCAGCGATCCGGAGCGGTTTGAGAAATACGGCTGGATCGGCCGCTACTTCGACCACGCCTGCGCGGGCTGCGACCCGACCGTCGGCGTCTGCGTGGGCGGCCAGATGCCCCAGTCGTTCGCCAGCCGTTCGGGCCGCGGCATCAGCCTGGACAATCCGCAGAACTACCGCTTCCTGCCGGGCCGGACTAAGCCGGGCGAACTGCCGCTCACCGAGGAAACCGTCCGGCAACTCAACCGGCCCGAGGACGGATCGTCGGAGAACTCCGGCGCCACGATCGGCGCGATTGGCGGACCGGTCACGCACGCCGGTTCGGCGCTGGACTACGTCGAGCGCGTGGCGCTGGACGCGGAAGTCAGTTCCGGGAAAATCCGCGCCATCAGCGGCCGCGTCCAGAACCAGGCCAGCTACCCCGCTTCGCAACTGGGCAACGCGCTGAAACTGGTCGCGCGCCTGATCGGCGGCGGCCTGCCCACCCGCGTGTTCTACGTGTCCCAAGGCGGCTACGACACGCACACGAACCAAACCGGCAACCACGAGCGGCTGCTGCGCGACCTCGGCGGCTCGATCCAGGCGTTTGTGGAGGATCTCCAGGCGCAGGCCAATCTGGAACGCGTGCTGTTGCTGACGTTCAGCGAGTTTGGCCGGCGCGTCGCCGAGAACGCCAACCAAGGCACGGATCACGGGGCGGCGGCGCCGATGTTCCTCGCCGGCCACCGGCTCAAAGCCGGGCTGCTGGGCACGTACCCGAGCCTGGCGCCGGCCGACTTGTTCCAAGGCGACCTGAAGTTCGCCGTGGACTTCCGCAGCGTTTACGCCAGCGTCCTGGACGACTGGCTCCAGACGCCCGGCGCCCCGATCCTGGGGCGCAAATTCGGGCCGTTGGCGATCGTGTAAACCGAAAGCCGATTCGCCGTCCGGCCAGAATATTCCCGGACGGCTTCGCGTTGCGCTGGGCGGCGGCCCGTTTATGCTGCCGGCGCTGTGCGAAACCGCGTGAATAAACCGGCCCCGTTTTGGCCGTTGGATCCGGCCGTGACGTTCCTCAACCACGGCTCCTTCGGCCGTTGCCCGCGGCCCGTGCTCGAATTCCAGCGCGCGCTCCAGGACCGGCTGGAGCGCCAGCCCATCCAGTTTCTCGTCCGCGAACTGGAGGGCCTGCTCGACGAAGCGCGCGGCGCGCTGGCCCGGTTCGTGGGCGCGGCGCCGGACGACCTGGTCTTTGTTCCCAACGCCACCGCCGGCGTGAACACCGTCCTGCGTTCCCTCCGTTTCGAGCCCGGCGACGAGATTCTCCTGACCAATCACGAATACAACGCCTGCCGCAACGCGGCGGAATTCGCGGCGCAGCGCGCCGGCGCCCGCGTCGTCGTCGCCGAGGTGCCTTTTCCGCTGGAGTCGGCGGAAACGCTCGTCGAGGCGGTGCTCGGCCGCGTCTCACGGCGAACGCGACTGGTCCTGCTGGACCACGTCACCAGCCCCACCGGCCTGGTGTTTCCCGTCGAGCGTTGGGTGGGCGAGTTGGCGGCGCGCGGGATCGACACGCTGGTGGACGGCGCGCACGGCCCGGGAATGGTGCCGCTCCAGCTCGACCAACTCGGCGCCGCCTACTACACCGGCAACTGTCACAAATGGCTCTGCGCGCCGAAGACGGCGGCGTTCCTCCACGTGCGGCGCGACCGGCAGTCGGCCGTCCGTCCGCTGGTGATCAGCCACGGCGCCAACTCGCCGCGCACGGATCGGTCGCGTTTCCTCCTGGAGTTTGGGTGGCCTGGCACGTTCGACCCGACGGCGTGCTTGAGCGTGCCCGAGGCCATTCGCTGCGTCAGCGCGCGGGTGCCGGGTGGCTGGCCGGAAGTCATGCGGCGAAACCGCGACCTGGCCCTGGCCGGAAGGAGACTTCTCTGCGACGCCTTGCACATCCGCCCGCCATGCCCGGAGGCGATGATCGGCGCCCTGGCCGCCGTCCCGTTGCCGGATGCGCCCGCGGGCGAGTTGACCGTCGCGCCGCTGTTCCTGGAACCGCTGCAAGACCGGCTGCTGGCCGAGGCGGGGATCGAGGTGCCGGTGATCCCCTGGCCCGCCCGGCCGAAGCGGCTGCTCCGGATTTCCGCCCAGCTCTACAACTCGCGCGCGGACTACGAACAGTTGGCCCAAGCATTGCCGGCGGCGCTCCGCAGGAACGGGGGCATCGTCTGAATGGCGCCGCTCGGACGGTGAGGGGATGCGCCGGTTGGCCGCCGCGCGCGATGTCGGAGGCGACGGGCACGCCGGTGGCCGGATCCGAAGGTCCCGGCCGCCTTTCCGCCGGGAGCTACTGGGTTCCGGCCGGGGCGTTGGAGCCCGCCGCCGCCAGCACCTTCTTCAACTGCTCAATCACGTCGTTGACGACCTTCTTCTGCGGTTCGGTGACGTTCGCGTCATTGGCCAGTTTGTCCAACTCGACGAGCGCATCGGGATAATTCGAGTAGCGGATGCCCATCCGGACCTTGTCCACGCTGCTGCGCAGTTCGGGGGTGGCCGTCTGGAAGGCCTCCGTCAACTTCGCCAAGTCCAGCATCGGTGTGCCGGGGGGCGGGCCGGTTTGGCTGGACTTGCTGCAGCCCGCCAGGGCGATCACGGCGACGACCAGAAGACCGGCGATCCATTGGATTGTTTTCATAGTGTCCTATTGCGTTGGTTTGGTTTGCACTGCCGAGACGGAGCATAAGCGGGGCAGGCGCGGGTGTCAAAGCCGGCCCGCGAGCGGCGGCCGTCAGAACGGACTGGCCGCAGTGTCCGCCGGCGGCGTCAGCGGCTGGAGCTTGAGCCGACGCACTTCCTGCTGCTGCCGCAAGAGCGCCAGGCGCTCCGCCTCTCCGGTTTCCGGCTGGCTGGCGCGCTGGATCAGCGCGGCCAGTTGCCGGTCCAGGAACTGATTGCGCAAGGTCTGGACGACGTCCTGGAGCTGACGCGCCGGGTAGGGAATCGGGCGGTCCTCCACGGTCACGGCGGAAACCAGTTCGCGCGTGGCGTCGTCCCCGCAGCCGGCCACGAACGCCGCGACCCCCGGCCAGTTCTCCGAGGCCACCGCGGCTAGTCGTTGCGACATGATCTGTCGGACACGCGGATGCCGCACCCAGTCCAAGTCCAGGTTCGCCGCCAGCCAGTGCGGAAACTCGTCGTTCAGGAACAGCAGCCGCAGCAGCCAGAGTTCTTGCGCGCCGGGCGCCGCTTCGCCGGCGGCGGTGTCCGGCGGCTCCTCGCCGGGCGCCGACGGCTGGCCCGTGCGGGAGAGTTTCCGGAACTCCAGGCGCACGGCGTCCGGCGAAACGCCCAGACGGAGCGCGGCTTTCTGCGCGACCGAATCGGCGAGGACCGCGTTGGCGGTTTTCAGCACGGCGGCGCCGATTTCCCGCAACACGGCCAAACGCCCCTTGTCGGTCGCCGTGTCGTGGAGCCGGCACAGACGGGTGAGGTAGTAATCAAAGAAGCCTTCGGCCTTCCCGATCAGCGCGCGGAACGCCTCGCCGCCCTGTTCCCGGATGAAGCTGTCCGGATCGTGCGGCGCCGGCACGACGGCGACGCGCACCGCCACGCCGGAAGCCAGCAGGTGGTCCAGCGAACGCACCGCCGCGTTCTGCCCGGCCTCGTCGGAATCGAAGCACAGCACCACCTCGTCCACGTAGCGTTTGAGGATGCGGGCGTGGTCGGCGGTCAGCGCCGTGCCTTGCGGGGCGACGATGTTCTGCACGCCGGCCATGAAGCAGGCGATCAGGTCAAGCTGGCCTTCGCAAACGATGGCGAACCCGGCGTCCAGCACCGCGCGCTTGGACTTGTCGAGGCCGAAGAAGATTTTGCTCTTGGTGAAAATCGGCGTCTCCGGCGAGTTGACGTACTTGGCGGTCTTCTCGTCGCCGCGGAGCACGCGTCCGCTGAAGCCGATCACCCGGCCCTGCTCGTCACTGATCGGAAACATCAGCCGTCCGCGGAAACGGTCGTAGTAATTCCCGGTTTCCTCCTTGCGGAGGATCAGGCCGCCCTGCTCGACCAGCGCCAGGTCGTGGCCTTTGGCCTTGGCCCAGTTGACGGTGTCGTCCCAGGCCTCCGGCGCCGCGCCGAGGCGGAAGAGCTTGACCGCTTCGGCGGACACGCCGCGCCGGGCGAGGTACTCCCGCGCAAGCTGCCCGGCGGCCTCGTTGGCCAGCGCGTTTTGCCAGCGCCGGCAGATTTGCTCGTGGACCTCCAGCAACCGGTCCTTGATGTGCCGCGACTGTTGCTCGGCGTCGCTCTGCTCGAACGCCAGCACAATGTTCGCGCGTTCGGCCAACCGCCGCACCGCGTCCAGGAAACCGATGTTCTCGTATTCCTTGACGAAGGTGAACACGTCGCCGCCTTTGTGGCAGCCGAAGCAGTGAAAAATCTGCCGTGACGGATGGACGTTGAAGCTGGGCGACTTCTCCTTGTGAAAGGGGCAGAGCGCGACGAAGTTCGCGCCGGCCCGCTTGAGCGGCAGGTAACCGCCGATGACTTCGACGATGTCGCTGGCGGCGCGGATTTGCTCCAGGGTCGCGGGGGAAATCAAGCCGGGCATGGCGCGAAGAGGCCGCCGGGCGTGCGGCGGGTAACGTAAGCTGAGGCACCACCGCTGGGGAGCGGCTTGGGCGAAGTCAAGGATGGCGCGTTAACAGTGACCTTCATAACGGCCGGCGCAGCGGCTGTTGCCTCCAGGGCCTGGTTGGGCGGCATGGTCATACTCCCTCCGTTTACGAAACCAGCTTCCGAGCGGCTCGTCAAAGCCGCCGATAGGCCCGCTGCCCACTGGAGCGATGCGCGGCGCGTCGGTTGAGCACTGGCAGTGGCCGCCGTTTCCTCGTTCATGGTTCGCGTGGTGGTTTCACTTTGAGTTGTCTCCCCGGCCCGTCTGCGGGGGACGAACCACCTGCAGGATCACCACCGCACTGCTGCAACCCCACGAAGATCTCGGCCCCGGCGGCGTCGGCTGCGGCCAGCGGCACCAGGAAAGGTTGTCCGACGCGCGGCGGGCCTGCCACGCGGCTTCGGCGTTCCTCTGCAACCACGGCTCGAAGGCGGCCTGCTCGCCGCGCTCCTTCATGAACCGCGCAATCCACCGCACACAAATGCCGTTGAAACCGCCCCCGTCGCCGTTCTCTCCGGCGGGGGGCAAATACCCGTCGTGACACAGTTGATTCATGGTGAAGGTCGCGGCCAGCCGGGCCTCGTTGGTATAACCGAGCAGGTTGGCCGCGCCCACAAAAGTGCCCTGATTATAGGTCAACGCCATGCGATTTACCCGCCCGCTGCGGTTGATGCTGTCCGCCACCCGGCCCGTCGCCGGATCAAACAACGTGGCGCGTTCCCAAAGAAAAAGGTTCGTGGCCGTCGTGAAGTAGGCGCTTTCGCCCGTCGCCCGGCCCAACAGAAACGCCGCAATGGCCCCCGGACCGTTCACGCAGGCGTTCTTCGACCGGTTGTCCACCTTCCACCACAGGCCGCCCCCCAGGTTGGTTGACGCCGCCCGCGCGTAGCAGAGGTCAAAGTTCGTCCGCGCCACGGCGCGGAACTCCGGATTGCCGGTGAGCAGATGCGCCCGGGTGCAGGCGATCACCATCCACATGAGGTCATCGTTGTACTCGTTGTGGGACCAATTCGTGCCGTGGTCGGCGAGGAACCCGCGAAACAGGTTGGTGAACATCACCAGTTGCTGCGCCTGGGCGGTGCGTTCGTAGGCGTCCAGCGTCATCTCCATCTGCTCCGCGCGCATCCAGAAGGAGACTTTCCCGCCCTCCGTGGTTTCCTGGAACCAGGCGCGACCGTCCTTTTCCCGGTAAAAGGCCTGGGTGTGGGCCTGCCACAGTGTGTCCGCCTCCGCGGACGTGAAGGCCCGGGCCGGCCGCGCCCCGCCACTCACCGTGATGGAAAGCACCGCAAGCCAGACGGCACGAATCCACCCCCACGTTTGCCCCGTCCGGTTTTGGTTTGATGCTGGTTTCATAAACTGAGCGGCTAAGAATTTGCTTTTCGCCCCGCCGCCGGCACGAGGCGCGGAAGGCCGGCGTGCCAGCCGCAACGCACGCGAAACCGCCTGTCGCTTGCGGCTGCCAGAGCCACCAATCCGCTGTCGCCTGGCGCGGGCGGCTCCCGCCTCCGCTATTGAGGTGGGGGAACACGGGCGCTGGGCGGGGCGAACCAAAAGCTGAGCCACGCCGACCGGCGAGCGGCTCCGCAAGCTCAATAATCGTTGTATAACTCAAACCGTCCATAAACTCAAGGGGCAGTCGGCGTTGGCTCCAGCGCTGTGTTAGGCAGCGTTTTCAAGGTCTCCATAATTCGGGATGAGGTTGATGGTCATAATTCCACATCGTGGCACTGTTTGTGGGATTGAATAAAATAGAAGGACTCATCGCCGACACATGGCCATCGCAAAAAAGCTGATTGTAGTTCTTGCCATGTGGCAAGACGTATGGCGCAGCAGCTAGATCGCTGGCGAAAAGCCGGCAACACACTCCAAGATCATCGCCCCCAGATAAATCTGCCTTCATCAAAGAATCGCATATCGCCAGCATTTCACTTGGGTCACTAACTTTGGCTTCGGAAACCGATGGCACAACATTCCCTTGTGAATCTTTCCAGTATAAAACCGGCCCCAATCCGAAATGCTCATGGGTGCGGTCATCAAAACTGACTCCTGCTGTGTTGTAGGCGTAGCTGCCAAGGCGGTCAATCGCTCCCGGAAGATGGGGGCCGGAAATCTGACCCCTATAGCCTGGACAGTGAAACGCGCTATTCGTCCAGTTTAGCGGGTAATACGGGAAAAGCTTCGACGACCAATAAACCAAGCCTACAGCCCTGCCACCCTTGCCAGTGGCATCGCCACCCGATGGGCCAGCAGGGCCAAGGTAACGAGGATACTGGTTCTGGCTATCATGCACATACATTTGGAGGGCCAAGCCCATCTGATTCAGGCGGTTTTTGCAGGAGACGGAGCGGGTATAGGACTTGGCAGCGGAAAGTGCGGGCAGGAGCAAAGCTGCCAATATACCGATGATGGCGATAACGACAAGCAACTCAATCAGTGTAAATCCAGAATTTTCGTTGCTGTCTGGCTTCATACTGGTTTTGACAATGCACAAGGTCGTGACTCACGCCGCCTAACATGTAAGTGAGCGACACGCCTTCGTCGTCATATTGGTATGGCGAGCCTGCGCGA
>JAJXZI010000053.1 GCA_021780115.1 bacterium
CCGGTCCTGGGGCACGGAGGCGATGGGCATAACGACGGGAGAAAGTTGCAGTGTGTCCCTGGCAGGCGAAGGCCGTCTTGACTGGCGGGCACAACTGGAACGGCGTTCTCCACCGGTTCGTTCGCGGCGAACCGATCCGCCGCTGCCAGGTTTCCCGGAGGTTCCTCACACGACTCCGAGGGCTTCAGTTGGCATGGCTGACTGGCTGCGGTTCAAAACCAGCGCGGCCAGTTTGTCTAGCACTTCTTCCGAATTCTTCTGAGATCGATGCATCGCGAAAGGCTCCGCGTTTCGGCGGTGCTGCCGAAGGCGGAACTCCGGCCGTTTCGCGGCGCGGGAGGACGGACACGGCGGTCTGAATCGGCAGCTTGCGCGCCGTGGCGTGCGGCCTGATTGTCCCCCCACATGAAGATCCTGGCATTTGCCGATGTGCATGGCGCGTTCGAGAAGGTCGCCACCGTGCTGGACCAAGTGCCGGCGGTGGACGTGGCGATCATCGCCGGCGACTTCACGACCAACGGCACGCCGGCCGACGTCGAGCGCGCCCTGGCCTTCTGGCGACCGCGGGTGCCGCAGCTTTTCGCGGTGGCGGGCAACATGGATTCGCCCGCCATCGACGAAACGCTCCACCGGTTGGGCGTGTCGCTCGACGGTTGCTCCCGGCGCGTGGGAACGGTGGCCTTTTTGGGTTGCTCGGCGGCGCCGATCTCGATCGGCACGCCCTACGAAATACCGGAGACAGAGATTGCAGTGCGCCTCGAACGGGGTTGTGCGGAGGCCCAAGACGCGAGCCGGAGAGTGTTCGTGCCCCATGCGCCGCCGTTCGGAGCAGTGGACCAATCGTGGTCCGGCGCTCATGCGGGCAGCCGGGCGGTGCGGGCGTGGGTTGAGCGGGTGCAGCCGGCGCTGGTGCTGTGCGGACACATCCACGAGGCGCGTGGACAGGTGCGGTGGGGCCGGTCGCTGATCGTCAACTGCGGGCCGGCCCTGCGCGGCCATTACGCCATCGTGGAACTCGACGAGAACCAGTGTGAGGCGGAGTTGTTCTGAAGCGCCACGCCGCCGCCACCGGATACGCCGACCCCAGCTACTTCGGCGGCGCGGCGGCGCCGGGCTTCAATTCCAGGATGCGCAGATTGCGGAAGTCGAACGCCCGGTTCTCGACCTGGATGCTGAGGTAGCCGCGCTCCACGTCCAGGTCGTTGAATTCCCAGTTGCGCTCGCCATCCACGTCGAGCGTGATTTTCTTGCCGCGGACCTCGATGCGGAACTTGACCCACTTGTTGAGCGGCTTCCGCGGCGTTTCGGCCGGCACCACCGTTTTGTAGCCTTTGACCAGCGCGCCCAGGGCGCTGTCCTTGAGGTTGACCTGCCACCAGTTGGGCCACGGTTTGCCCTCGCGCCCGGCGCGGATGAAGAAGCCGCTGTCGTAATCCGGCACCAGCGCCCGCCACTCGGCCTCGAAGATGAAGTCGGTGTACTGCTTCTCGCTGCACAGCCAGCCCAGGCCGGAGACGAGCCGGAGATTGCCGTTGGTGACTACGAACGTGACGTCGTTGACGGGCACCCAGCCGGTCAGATCTTTGCCGTTGAAGAGCGAAACCCAACCGGCGTCCTTCGGCTCATCGGCCGCCGCGAGCGGGCGCGGCGCCAACGCGAGACACGGGACGAAAACCAGGAGCAGCAGGGCTTTGAATCGTTTCATGGCGGCGGGATTGTTGGCGGGAACGCCGGGGGCGAGTCAAGACCGGGGAATCAGCTCCGGTCGCCGCGGGCGGCCGCGAACAGCAAATGCGGGACGCCGGCCCGTGGGCGCGCCGCTGATCGGGAGAGACGGATTCACCGCCACTCGTGTTTGGGATACTTGCGCTGCAACTCGGATTTGACGCGCGGATAGTGGTCGCGCCAGAAGCCGGCCAGATCCTGCGTGATCTGCACCGGGCGCATGTTCGGCGCGAGGATGTGGAGGAGCACCGGCACGCGGTTCATGGCCACGCGCGGAGTCTTCGCCACGTCGTAAAGTTCCTGGATGCGCACGGCGATGAATGGCTCGCCGTCGGCGACGTAAGTGACTCTCGGCGCGCGGCCGCCGGAAAGCGCGAGCCGTTCCGGGGCGTGCCGGTCCAGGAGTGCCTGCTGGGCGGCCGAAAGCCACGACTGGACCACCGGCTTCACCTCGCGGTCCTTGATGTCTTTTTGGGAAGCCGCCCCGAGGCAGATTTGTTCGACGAGGTGGCGGCGGTCCTCATCGGTGATCGGTGGCAACTCCAGTTCCGGGCACCAGCGGCTGAGCAGATTCAGGCGGAGAATCCACTGTTCCACGCCGTGGTCCCAATGCTTGAGCACCAGCCGGCCCTGCAGGACTTCCCCGGCCAGCAGCCGCGCCGCAGCCTCGGCGGGCGGGGTTTCGACGCGCCGCGTGGACAGGACCAGATCGCGGAACCGGATTTGTTCCTCGGCGCACACGCGCTTGGCGGTGGCATCGAAGGAGACGCGCGGCTCGGCCTGCACGTCTTCCGGAAAGAGCGTGTTCAACCACTCGGGGCGGATCGCCGTGGCCAGCGAAAGGATGGTGTTCAGCGATTTCTCCGCGCCTTCGACTTCGCGCACCTCGGCGGCGACGAACAGCGGGCTGTGGTCCACGACGCTCTCGCGGGCCAGCACGCCGCGCCGGCCGTGGACCAGTTCGCAACGCAAGGTGCCTTCGTCCAGCCGCCGCGCCACGCGATCCGAGAAACCGACGAGGATGCACTGCTGCAGCGCCTCGTCGTCGGCCGCCTTCGCCTCCACCGTCAGGCCTTCCTCCTGGGCGATTCCCAGGAACTGCTGGAAGAGCGGCCCGACCTGGCGCGCGGTCAGGGCGTGGACGCCCGCGCGGCGGCAGGCCTCGAGGTTGAAGCGGCTCTTCGCCGCGTAATTCCAGGCGCGCATCAGGATGAAGAAGTCCGACGGCGCCTGATGACCGAAGAGGTCTTCGCGGAACGACTCCACTTCTTTGCCGGGTTTGCGGATGAGCAGGTCGCGACCCTGGGTGAGCGCGGCGACCAGGCAGGCTTGATACACGCAGCCGTGGTCCTGCGCGGCCAGCAACATGCGGGCGTAGCGGGGATGCGCCGGGAAGGCCAGCATCTTGCGGCCGACGGGCGTGATGCGGCCGCGGGAATCCAGCGCGCCGAGGTCTGTCAGCAGCGTTTCAGCGTCGGTCAGGCTGTGCTCCGTGGGCGGTTCAAGCCAGCGGAACCGGCGCAGATCTTCGACCCCCGCCGCCTTGAGCGTCAGCGCCACTTCGGCGAGGTCGAGCCGCCGGATCTCCGGCAACTCCTGCGCGGGCCGTTCACCATGCTCCGGCGACGTCCACAGCCGCACGCAGCGGCCCGGCGCGGTGCGACCGGCCCGGCCCGCCCGCTGGTCGGCGGCGGCCCGGCTGATTTTCTCGATGAGCAGGGTGTTGAGGCCGCGGGCCGGATCGTAGCGCGGGATGCGCGCCAGGCCGCTGTCGATCACCAACCGGACGCCGTCGATGGTGAGCGAGGTTTCGGCGACGTTCGTGGATACCACCACCTTCGGTTGGTCGTAGCGCGCGACGGCCGCGTCCTGGTCCCGTGGCGACAGCTCTCCGTGCAGCGGGAGCAGGACACAGCCCTGGGCCTCCGGGGAATGGCGGATGGCTTCGAGCGTCTGCTGAATCTCGTAACTGCCGGGCATGAACACCAGCACGTCGCCCGACTCGCCGGACTGGACATGCTGCTGGAACGCCGTGGCCGCCAGATCCCAAACCGGTTCGGCGCTCGCGTGACGCGGCAGGTATTCGATCTCCACCGGAAACTGGCGTCCTTCCGAAGACAGCACCGAACACGGCCGGAGATAATTCTCCAGCACGCCCGCCTCCAGGGTGGCGGACATCACCAGGATGAGCAAATCCGGGCGGCTGGTTTCCTGCAAGTCGAGGGCGCGAGCCAGGGTGATGTCACCATAGAGATGGCGCTCATGGAATTCATCGAAGATCAACGCCTGGACGCCCCGGAGCGTCGGATCGAGCAGCATTTGCCGGAGCAAAATCCCCTCGGTCACGAACTTGATTCTCGTGCCGGGACTCGCGACGTGCTCGAAGCGGATTTGATAGCCAACCTCGCGGCCCAACTCGGTGCCGCGTTCGCGCGCGACGCGGGCCGCCAGCAAACGGGTGGCGAGCCGCCGCGGTTGCAGCGTGACTACTTGGCCGTCCTTGAGGAAACCGTGCTGCAGCAGGATCTGGGGAACCTGGGTCGATTTGCCTGAGCCAGTCGGCGCCTGCAAAATAATTCGCCGGCCTTCCCGCAACCGGGCGACCAAGTCCGGCTTGATCTCATAAATGGGCAGACGTTCGGGCATCGGGCGATTTCGTGACGCACCGGAATACACGAACGCCGCCGAAGGGCGATCTCATTCTGCGTGCCGCGGCAGCGTACGCAGCGGCCGGGCACCCCTGGTGCGTCATCCTCCAGCGCGCCCGACGCTGGAGCGGGCAGGCGCCCGGCGTCAGCGCACGACCTTGGCCCACTGAACCAGCTTGTGGTCGGGGCCGAACTCCAAAGCCAGGACGTGGCTCGGGAGCCGGGAGAGGGTCGGGTGGTAGCCGACAAACGGCCCGGAGGACGCATCGTCGGCGGCGTTGAATGCGTTGCCCGTGGTCCGGCCGGTGACCCACTGGGCGATCAGTCCGCCGTCGGTGACGCTGTTCGTTTTGTTCGGCGGGCCCAGTTCGGTCACGGCCTGCTCGTAAGTCAGGTTGCCGACGCGATTGCTCCACGCCGCCTGCTGCGACGTGGCGCAACCTGTCCAGAATATGCATCCGGCCAGGCTGAGTGGAGCCAAGCCAACCAGGCAAGCAAGTCGCCTCACCGGAGATTTAATGTTTTTTTTCATTCGACACATCACTGCCGCGCCAGCCGGGCGCGGTCAGGCTGTCCCTGCACGCCGGCCCGTCTTCGCCCCTGCCGGTCATGCGCCGAAGCAATCCTGATGCCGTCTTCCAGCGCGCCCTGGCGACCGGCCGGGTGATCTGCCGCCGACAAAGCAAGAGGCCGAGGCCGCTTGCTATATCCTTCCGGAATCCACTGTTGGGGAATCGGCCGCGCATACGTCCGCCGATTGCACGCGGAAACGACTGACAAGACCCTGGACAACCAGCGTCCAGCCTGTTTTACACGAGCCGGACGGTGAATTGGCGGAAGACGGGACCGCCTCGATAATGCCGAGCACACTTGTGCGGGGAACCGTCTGCGAGGAGGCGCCGTGAACGAATCGGCGCGTCCGGCAACTCGCCGGGGAAACCACCCGCGACGATGGAGCCTTACGCCACCTCCTCGGTTTCGAGGAAACCCTGAAGCAGCCGGGCGCGGGTGGGATGCCGCAGTTTGCGCAACGCCTTGGCTTCGATCTGACGGATGCGCTCGCGGGTGACTTTGTACTGCTTGCCGATTTCTTCGAGCGTGTATTGGTAACCGTCCGTCAGGCCGAAGCGCATTTCCAAAATCTTCCGTTCCCGCTCCGTCAACGTGCGGAGGACATCGATCAGCGTCGTTTTGAGCAGGCTGTAGCTGGTCATGTCCGACGGGTTCTCGGCGCTCTTGTCTTCAATGAAGTCGCCGAAACTCACGTCGCCCTCGTCGCCGACGGGCGCATGCATGGAAATCGGTTGTTGCGCCATGCGGAGCAGCGCGGTGACGCGCTCCACGGGCAGGTGCATCTCGTCGGCGATCTCTTCGGGCGTCGGCTCGCGGCCCAGTTCCTGGGTCAACTGGTTCTGGGCGCGCCAGAGCTTGTTCATGATCTCGATCATGTGGACCGGGATGCGGATGGTGCGCGCCTGGTCGGCGATCGAGCGGGTAATGGCCTGGCGAATCCACCAGATGGCGTAGGTGGAGAATTTGTAGCCGCGGCGGTACTCGAACTTCTCGACCCCTTTCATCAGGCCGATGTTGCCCTCCTGGATCAAGTCGAGGAACGACTGACCGCGGTTCGTGTATTTCTTGGCCACCGACACCACCAGACGCAGGTTAGCCTCGGCCATGTGGGTCTTGGCTTTGTGCGCCTCTTCCGAGGCCTTCTTCAACTGGGCGAAGGCCCGGAGATAGTCGTCGTGCGGCATGCGGACCAGCAACTCGAGCGATTGAATTTTGTGCTGCTCGGCCTCCATTTGGGCGAGGCGATCCGGGTTCTTTTGGTGCCCCTCCAACTCGTGCAACCGGCGGAGGCCGGCGTCGAACGAATCATGGATGTTCTGCGCCACGACGATCATCTCTTCCAGGATCTTCTGCTTGTAATAAAACTTCGGGAATGCTTCTTGCAGCTTCTTGTCGAGCTTCTTGAATTCTTTGAACATCCGCTCGCGCCGGACCTTCACCCCCTTCTGCCAGGCCGCGTACTTCTCATCGACCTTCAAATCCACCGCGCGAACCTTCTTGATGAGTTGGCGCAGGTCCTTCAGGTGCGCGTCGCGGCTCGCGGTCTTCTTGTCCACGATGATCCGGTCGAACCGCTCCTTCGGCGGCTCGGAGAGCAGCTTCTCGGCGAGGGCAATGTGTTCCTTGGCGCAGAAGCCGAAGCTGTACAGGATGCGCTTCATCTCCAGTTCGGCATCCTCAATCCGCTTGCAAATCTCGACCTCCTGCTCGCGCGTGAGCAACGGCACCTTGCCCATCTGGTTCATGTACATCCGGACCGGGTCGTCCAGGAAATCCAGCCGGGTGTCCTCCTCCTCTTCCTGCTCGGGCTGCTGCTTGAGGCGGTTGACCTCGCTCCGGTCCACGATCTCGATGTCGAGGTTCCGGAGCTTGACGTAGAGCTCGTCGAGGTCGTCCGGCGTCAGGCCGTCCGGCAGGATGTCGTTGATATCGTCGTAGGTGAGGTAGCCCTGCTCACGCGCGAGAGCGAGTAGTTCCTTCAACGTTTCCGTGACATCCACGCGCCCCGTGCCTTTGGGGGCGTCGCTGAGTGCTTGAGCCGCCTTGAGCGCGGCCAAGCCGGCCGCAGGCGCTTTGGACGGCAAGCTGCCCCCCTCCCCAGCAGGTACAGGAAGCCCCTTTCGCCCCGGCTCGTGCAACTCCGAGGCGTGTCTGCCGGTGGCCGTTCGCGGATCGGATGCCGCCCCGCCGGCCCGATGATCCTCGCGCCGGGGGCCTCCGTCTCTGGCCAAAGTTCGTGATTTCATCGTTTGCAATATAAATCAGACACCAGCAAACCCAAATCGGTTCGGAAACGCCTAATGCCCAATGTTGCCTGGGCGCGACCGGCCTCTGGGCCGTCGAAGCTGGTCTGGCGCGGCCAGACGCCCAGCCTGCCGAAGCTCGCCAGAAACAAGCGCATATACTCTCTGAGATGGACGCGAATTTCAAGCGAATAGCGCAGATTTTTGGGGCTGCAATTTGCGCCCGAGGTTGATGTTGCCCGACCGGGGCGACGATTTGAGCCCCGAAGCCACCGCATCTGGTCTGGCCCCGCCGGAACCAAAAAGCCTGGCTCAAAGCGCGGGAATGGTGTTCGGCTTTGCTCGCAACGCGGCATGAAAGTCGCGCATTCAGGTCCGCGTCAGCTCGGCAAGCCGGCGCTTGGGTTTGTGGAGCAGGCGTTCAAGGGCGGGCTTTACCCTCCAGCCGGGCGCTCGCCCAGTCGCCGTGGTCGTTGATGCTGTTGCCGTTGTCGTCCCAGTTGCAGGACATCCGGAGCATGAGCATCTGCGCATTTCTCACCTCA
>JAJXZI010000199.1 GCA_021780115.1 bacterium
CGACCATCACGCGCAAGTCGTCGAGATGCTTCTCGGCCTTGAGCAGCGGCTCGATCTTGTTGCGGAGCGCGTTGGCCTCCTCGATGAATTTCTGCGCCTGTTCGCGGTTGTTCCAGAAGCTCTCCGCCGCCATCAGGGCGTCGAGTTCGCCCTGGCGTTTCTGCGCACCCGGGACGTCAAAGAAACCTCCGTAAATGCGCCAGTTTGGCGGCGGCGGTGGCGATGCCCGTCTTGATCGTGTCGAACATAGCGGAGGAGATTAAGCGGGCGACGATGGAGAATCCAGCGGGGAAACAGGGCCGGCCGGACCAGTGGATCCTCGCCGTCAATCGTGTGCGATGTCGTCTGGGAGTTCGTTGCGGTCGCCGGGGCGCGGTGGGAAATGCCGCGCCAGCAACTCGCCGGCCTTCCGGAGGGCGTGCAGGATGCCTTCGCTGAAGTCGGACTGGCGGAAGTGCCCGCTCATCTCCGCCGCCAGTTGCCGCCAGAAGTCGTCGCCGCAGCGCTGGTGGACCGCCGCGTCGCCAATGACGGCGAACTGGTGCGCCCGGGGCGCGACGAAGATCAACACGCCGTTGCGCTCGCGCGTCTTGGTCATGCCCAGCTTCACGAAGGCGCGCTGGGCTGCGGCCACCGGGTCGTCGGGCTTCTTGTGGCTGACGAAGACGCGGAGTTCGCCGGAGGTCTTCTGCTCGGCCTCCCGGATGGCGGCCACGATGGCGTCGTGCTGAAGTTGATTGAGGAAATCTCGGGGTTTCATCGTTCACCAACTCCCTCCGGCGCCGCCGCCGCCGAAGCTGCCGCCGCCCCCGGAGAAACCCCCGCCGCCGGAAAAGCCGCCCCCGCCGCCACTCCAGCCTCCGCCTCCCCAACTGGCCGCGCCCCACCCGACGCCACTGGACGCCCAGCCGCCGCGATTGTAGTGCGTCCCGGAGAGGCGCCGCATCGCGTTGAGTATCGCCATCAGGCCCAACAGAACGAGGAACAGGAAAATGGCGAACGGAATAAACGCGGGGTTGCCGGCCCGCCCCGCCGCGGTCCGCCCCGTCCCTTTGTATTCGCCCTTTGTCGCCGCCAGGAGGGCGTTGACGCCGGCCGTCAGGCCGCCGCCGAAATCGCCCGCGCGGAAGCGCGGCTTGATTTCGTCCTCGATGATGCGTTTGCACAGCGCGTCGGGCAGCGCCCCCTCCAGGCCGTAACCGACCTGGATGAACATCGTGCGGTTCTGGATGAAGACGAACAGCACCGCGCCGTTGTCGCGGCCTTTCTGGCCGACGCGCCAGGCCTGCGCCACGCGGACGGTGTAGTCCTCGATCGAGGAGTCGGACTGCATCTTCGGAAAGACGGCGACGAGGATTTGGCTGGAAGTCTGGCGCTCGAAGTTCTCCAGCGTCTGATTCAGGCGTGCCGCTGTCGTCGCCGACACGACGCCGGCATAGTCGTTAAAATACTGCTTCGGCGCGGGCGGGACCACTTCCGCCGCCGCGGCTGCGAAGCAATGCGCCCACACCCCAACGATGGCGACCAGCGCCGAACATCGAACATCCAGCACCCAACGCCGAACTTTGAACCAAGCGCGTGGCGGCGTGGCTGTTGGACGTTGGGAGTTCGGAGTTCGGGGTTCGGTGTCTTTCACGGGATGGAAAATGGCCGCGGCGCGCTTACGGCTTCTCCGCCGCCGGCGCCGCCGCGGGCTTGCCGAAGTTGAACTCGACCTTCGGCGGCTTCTCGGCGCCCGCCGTGGCCGTGAAATAGGGTTTCTCCTTGAAGCCCAGCGCGCCAGCGTAAAACACGGCCGGGAACGACTTGATGGCGGTGTCGTAGGCTTGCACGGCTTCGTTGAACCGGCCGCGTTCGACGGTGATGCGGTTCTCGGTGCCCTCCAACTGGGCCTGCAAATCGCGGAAGTTGGTCGTGGCCTTGAGGTCCGGGTAACGCTCGACCACGACCAGCAGGCGCGACAGAGCGGACGAAAGGCCGTCTTGCGCCTGTTGGAACGCGGCCAGTTTGGCGGGATCCGCCGGCGCCTTGTTCGGATCCAGCGTCACCTTGCCGACGGAGGCGCGGGCCTCGGTGATCTCGGTAAGGGTGGACTTCTCAAAGTTCGCCGCCCCGGAGACCGTGGCGACGAGGTTCGGCACGAGGTCGGCGCGGCGCTGGTAAACGTTTTGCACCTGCGCCCATTGACTGTCCACTTTTTGCGAAAGGCCGACCAGGTGGTTGTAGCCCGCGCCGGCAATGGCGACGACGATCAAGCCGATCACGGCGAGGACCGCAAGCACGCCGCATCCCAAGGCAAGTTTCTTCATAGGCTTTGCAAGTGCCGCCAACGTAAGCAGCGGCGGGGGGGTGGGCAATTACAATGCGCCGGCCCCTTTGGAGGTGTCACCGCACGGGAAGGCGCGCTCCCGCGCGACCGCCGCCTGGAGCCGCCGCAAATACTCCGCCCGCGGAATCTCGACGGCGCCGAACGGCCGCGTGGCCGGCGTGACTTGTTGAATGTCGAACAGGGCGAAGCCGCGCTCGCGCAGATGCCGGACCAGATGGCAGAGCGCCACCTTCGAGGCGTTAGCGGCGTGGTGGAACATGGATTCGCCCGCGAAGAAGCCGCCGAGGGCGACGCCATAAATGCCGCCCACGAGTTCGCCGCCGCGCCAACACTCCAGACTGTGCGCGTGGCCCTGATGATGTAGCCGCGTGTAGGCCGCGATGAATTCGGCTGTGATCCAGGTGTCCCGCCGGCCGGGAGCGGATTCGGCGCAGCCCAGCATGACTTGGCGGAACGCGCGATCCGTGGTGATTTGGAAAGGCTCTTTCCGCATGAACTTGGCGAGACTCCGCGGGACGTGCAGGCGCTCCGGTTCGATCACCGCGCGGGGATCGGGTGACCACCAGGTGATGGGATTGGCGGTCCAGGGGAAAATGCCCCGGCGATAGGCGGCGAGCAAACGGGGCACGCTCAAGTCCCCGCCGACGGCCACCAGGCCCTCGGTATCCGCGCGTTCGGGATCAGGGAACCAGACCCGTTCGCCAAGCAGAAGGGGCACAACGTCCGGCGCGTCGGGTATCGGAAGTGGGGAACCGGACCCAGCCATGTCACTCCCCCTCCAAGGCCTCGAGCAGGGCTGACTCGAAGAAGCCGGCCATTTCCATCACCCAGAAGTGGGGGGCGGTGCGCTCGTCGAGGGTGATTTTCTCCCCCGCTTCGGTGTCCGGCGAACCGAGCGCGATCCAACTGCCGACGCGCACGTCGTTGAGCACCTGCAGGAGCCATTCCATCTGCGGCGCCGAGAGGGTGAAGCGGTGACCCGCTCCGGTTGGCTTGAAGCGCTCCGGCTCGTTGAGCCAGGCGAGGATCTGCCTCTTATTTTCCTCACGGTGCGCGGTGACAGCGTCGTCGAGCAGGCGCTGGTTCTCGTCGTTGGGCTGCGGTTGGGCCGTGCGGCTCAACCGCTGGTGGGCTGCCGGAACCCGGGGATAAAACTTCAACAGGTCGAAGAGCAGCCGTTTTTCCCGCGGGCTCAGATCGAAGTGGAATCCCTCCCGGTCGGCGCGAAGGAGTTTCACCGGTCGGGTTCCATGGTGGCGTGCAAGGTGTACTTCTGGAGCTGATGCACGTAAAACTCTGCCTTCTCCAGGCTCTCGCGGGTCAGCACGCTCTTGCCCTGGCGATGGACTTGGAGCATGTGGAACTCGGCCTTCTGCTTGTTCCAGCCGAAGACCCTCATGAACACATGGGTCACGTAGGCCATCAGGTTCACCGGGTCGTTCCAGCAGATCACCAGGTACCCTGGATCGATATCGTCCCGGGACCGGGTCTCGTCCTCCGGCCGGACCGCCGGCCGGACTGCGGGTGTTGCGGTGGCCGCCACGGGAAAAACATACGATCCGCCGGCCAGAGTGTCGAGTCGCCCCGGCGGACGGCCGACGCAGCCCCCAAAAAACGGAAAACCCCGGGAGCGCCGCTGGCGGGCTGCGCTCCCGGAGTTGCAAGAGGGGAAGCCAGAGGCGATCCGTGCGGCGCCTACTTCTGCTCCGACGGCTGCTTCTTGATTTCCTTTTCGACCTGGTCCGCCTTGATAGTTTCGATCTTGGCGCCCTTCTTCATCTCCTCCAGCGACGGCACCTTGATGATGTCGCTGGTCAACGGTTGGCTCTGGGCGGTGACGGGCGGCACGTTGCTGAGTAACTCCACCTCGAAGGTCAGGAGCGAATTGGGCGGGATGTTGGGCCGGCCGTACTCGCCGTAGGCCAGGTTCGGCGGGATGAACAACTGCCACTTGGCGCCGGGCTTCATCAGGTGCAGCGCCTCCTTCCAACCGCTGATGACGCCGTTCACGGAGAAGGTGGCCGGCTGTCCGCGCTTGTACGAGCTGTCAAACTCGGTGCCGTCCAGCAGGCTGCCTTTATACTGTACGGTCACAGTGTCGTTCGAGCCGGGCGGGTTGCCGCTGCCTTCGGCGAGGACCTTGTATTGCAGGCCGCTGGCGGTCGTCAGGACGCCGGGTTTGGCCTTGTTTTCGGCCAGAAATGCCTCCGCCTTGGTCTTGTTTTGTTCGCCCTGCGCCTTGCGTTTTTCCTCGCGTTTGGCCGCCATTTTACGCTGGGCATCCATCAGCACCTGGCGCATCTCCTCCTCGGTGAGCAGCGTCTTGTTGCTGGAGACGCTGTCGCGCATGCCTTTCGTGAGCGTGTCCAGGTCCACTTCCAGATCCTGGCGATTGAAGAAGATGCCGTAGTTCATGCCCAGCGCGTAGCTGAACTTCTCTTTTTCGTCCGGGAAAGCCGCGTTCGCGGGTGCCGCCGGCTTGTCTTCGGCCAGCGCCCCGCACATCGGCAGGACGGCCAAGGCAATGCTGAAAAATCGCAATTTCATATTGGCGAGGATTTTCACCAAAAACGGCGGGCCGGTTCAAGGAAATTATAAAGAAAACCACGCAAAACGTCGGGAAGCGATGAATTACCGTCAACAATCCATCGGCCCGGAATGGGTGACCTGATTCTTTTTCATTTCCTCTCCCGCTTTCTCTGGTACAACGAACTGCCCCACTTTCCGTTCGCAAAGTGGGGCATTCGATTCAGACTCGAACAGCGGCTGCAAATTATTGCTGCCACGTTGCTTGGCGGCACCGTCTGAGGAATATGAAACCAGATCGGCCAACAACAAAAACCCCCAAGAAGCCGCCCGCAACCCATCCTCCCGCTTCTGGAACGGCAGCCAACGAGCCGACGGTGAGATCGCCGACCGTGGAATAGTGACTGCTGTCAGGAGAAGAGAAGGCCAAGCTGGTAATGGACCCCGCATCGGTGGTGAATCCGAAAAAGTACTTGGTAGCATCGCTCGGATTCGACGGAGTGAAACTGTAAGCCGTTCCGTTGACGCTCACTGTGATCGGCGAGACATCTGATTTCAAAGCGCCTGCGGCGTCGGTGAAGAAGAAGTAGCCACCAATCGCCGTGACATTGGCACTGAAGCTGTCGATGGTCAGAGTGCGAGGAGTGCTGTACGTCTGGACCGCCTTGCCGGTGATCCCGGTCGGAGGCGTGTTTTGCACATAAAATCCATCAAGATCTGTGCCTACCGGATCAGTGAGTTGATACGAAAATGTCGTCGGTGATCCACCGGAGAAGGACAGGGTAAGACCCGTGGCACCACCAGACAAAGCGCTGAAATTGTTCGCGTACGAGTCTTGCAGGCTGCCGGCAAACAAACTCGGATCGGTGTAGGTAACAATCGCTGCTTGGCCCGAGATCGCCACATCAACAACGATCAGGGCCACGAGACAACACTGGCGCGACACCCGCACCATCCTACTCCAGCGTTTCTGCTCAATTCTTGTTTGCATACATTTCGAGTCTGGCTGTGTTCGCTTGATAAGCCCTGCGTCGCCCCCCACACATCCTGACGCAAGTTTAGAGTGTGAGCGTCGGCTGTCAACACAATTTTGACTTCAGTATACGCTTGCTTGGTGCGGGGATCAATCCGGACATTGGGCACCGGTTGGGCACCATGGGTTTCCGCAATATTGACTGGAGTGACTGAAGCCGCTTCGAAATCGCCGTGCCAGCAGTCGCAAGAGTATGACGCGGCCCAGCACTCGCTTATAGTCGCCCAGAGTTTCTTCGGCATGACAACCGAAGCGAGGGTTGCGGGGTTTGAACTACTGTGGGCCAGCCGTTTGCGATTGCGGGATCATGGGCTGCAATGGCAATCCACAAAACGAATGGGCCGCTCAAGAAGAGCGGCCCAAGGGGTTCAAAAGTGAACTTACGCAGAGTTCAGAGCCGGTTGCGGCGCAGGCCCACCAAGCCGAGAGAACTCAGCACGCTTCCGAGCAACAAGAGGGTGCTGCCGCCATCCGGAACCGTTTGGGTTTGCAGCGTGCCATTGGGCAGGCTGGTTCCCCCTATCGTATGCGTGAGATCGAACTCGACGGTCAGAGAGTACGGATAGCCGAGCGGCCCCCCGAGTGGCGCCGCAGTGGTGCCGTGCGCCGGATTCGTCACAAATGTCTGGGTGCTCTGGGCAGTGCTGCCGTCGTTGCCGTTAATCGCGTTGGCGGTATCCCCGTAGGTCTTCATCACCAGCGTTCCCCCCGGCAAAAGAGCGGTGGACGCGCTGGTAGCGACGAAACCTTCGCCGCTTGCTAGAGGGCCGAAGCCCGTGTCGCTCCACGTAATTTGGAGTGTCCCAGCGCCACGCGATTGGTCCGTACCTTGGAGCGTCAACATTGGGAGCAACCCACTGCCCACAACAGGTTTCGACAAGCTCGTGACGATGTTGACCGTCCAGTTTGCTCCGACATTGCCGTTATATGTCACGGCACCCGCCAATGGATTTCCGTCCAAACCGCTGCCGTCGGTGATAACTACCGTGTCAAGCGGATTACCGTCGCTCAGAGTGAGCGTGGGAACCGCGTATGCCCCCGGCATGGTTGCCAACAATAGCGCGGCACCTGTTGCTGTTAGAAATGTCTTTTTCATATTTTGTTGCCTTTTCGTTTGTGCGTCTCTTCAGTTTCTTTTGAACGCAGATGGTTGAAGCAGCGCCTGTGCCAGCGCCGGCGTCGAGGGCCTGTGTAAATCACAAGTCACTAATATAGAAATACTTGATACAAATTATTGGGATTACACTCGATCCAGCTTGGCACTGGGAGAGTCGCTTTTGTGTAAGGCTCTCCGACGGAATCGAAACATCTCGGCATCACTCTCACTCTGGATATTCTACAAATTGCTTATTAACAATATATTAAATGCCAACTTGGGCATCGATCAGAACGTCATGGATTCCGACACATTCGGTTCCGCCCTTTAACCCGAGCGCCTGCTCGCGATGCCCACTTCGACAGCACGGTGATAAATATAACGACTTGATTGTAAATCTGTTTCGCATCGCACAACCGCGTACCCACTGGGCATAGGGCGACGGGAGCCGACCTGTTGTGCCGACAAATCGACGGCATCAACTCCAGAACGCATCTACGGCCTCACAGAGCGAGCACGCCGACCATAAATCGTTTCGGTTCTCGTCCCATCGGTCGGCTAGAGCACTTCCATAAATCATATAGCGTATTGGGCGTGTAAAAAGAAGCCCCGGCAGTCGGCGGTGGAGATAGCGGCGAAAGCGGTGGCCGCTGCTTGGAGCAATTGTGGCCCCGTGCGCGGGGCCAGTCGCCGCAGGCCTTGCTTGACCTTGCTCCAGAGGTTCTCAATGGGGTTGAAATC
>JAJXZI010000138.1 GCA_021780115.1 bacterium
AAACGGCCGCTGGAACGGGTGGACGGCGTGCTGGACCTCGTCGCGCAGGCGGAGGCGGAGATCACGCCGCGCGGAGGTCGCGTCTTCCTGCGCTACTCCGGCACGGAACCCAAGCTGCGCGTGCTGCTCGAAGGCCGCGATCACGCCGTGCTGGAGAAATGGAGTCAGCGGATTACCGAACTGGTCCGGAAGCAACTCGGCGCGTGAGCCGAGGGGCGCCGGACCACCCCGGCTGAGGGAGGGTCGCCCGCCAACAACGCAACGGGCGTGCCCGGTTGGGCACGCCCGATTCGTGAATTGCCGGCAAGCGTTCTCAGTCGCCGCCCGCGTGGTTCACCGGCCGCCGCGTCCGCCACCGCCCGAAGAACGACTGAAACCGCCCCCGCCGCCGAACGAGTGGCTGAAGCCGCCGCCGCCGCCGGAAAACGACGGGCTGGAACGCGCGGCGGAGAATCCCGATCCCCCGAAGGACCGGCCGAAGGTGCTGTAGGACGGCCGGGAGGAAAACGACGGTGAAGAGAACGAGTGATACGAGGAGCCGCCGAACGACGACGAATACCGCGGCGAGTAAACCGGCCGCGACGCCACCGAGGACGACCAACTGCGCGAGGGCGACGAATAGTAGCTGCGGGATGCCGGCGCGGAGTACTGCGGCGACGACCAACTCGTGGTCGAGGTCGGACGCGCGGCGTAGGTTTGCGTCTGCCGTCCGTTGCTCAGCGACGCGCTGGGCCGGTTGGCCCCCAAGCTGCCGGCGTTGTTCTGCCAGTAACTGGTCGGGCTGCTCCGGGAAAAGTTCGCCGCCGATGCCGTGCCGGATCGGCCCGAGGTGGCGGAGGCGCTTCGCGTGAAGCTGGGCGCATATTGCGCGCTGGAAGACCGGGCCGGGCTGGCCGCCGGGCGGGAGGCCGCGGCGCTGTTCTGCCAGTAGCTCGCTGACTTGGTCGAGGCGAGGCCTTGGGCCCCGGCACCACGACCGGCGACCGCGCTGGAAGCAATGGCCGACCGGGACGAACCAGCGGCCGACCGGGCGGACGGGTAGCTGGTGCTAGCCGAGGCCACGCGGGCGCCGCCGGGCAGTTCCTGCCGGAGCGCGGTGATGTTCTTGCCCGCCGCTGTGGAGGCCGCGCCGCGCCCCAGGCCGGCGGTCGAACGGCCGGCCGAAGTCGGACGGTACACCGTCGTGCGTCCATTCTCATTCCGCACCAAGTCCGGCTGCGCCCGGCCCGGCGCGCCCGGCACGTCACGGATCGTGCCGCGGCGGACCTCGCTGCGGGAAAGTTGCGAAACCCGGTCCACTCCGATCCCCCGGTTCCGGACGATGTTGCCGTCGCCGGGGGCGAAATCGTTCACCCGGTTGCAGTTGCCGTAAATCCCGGCGGCCAAGCCCGGCCCGACGGCGTAAAGGCAGGGATTGTAGGCGCAGAACCCGCCCCACGGGACGAAGTTGTAGCAGCCAAAACCCAAGCCGAAGCCGAAGCCGAAGCCGATCGGGCTGCCGCAGTAAGTGAAGCCGAGGCCGGCGGTCCAGCAACTGAACGGTGGGAGCGGCGCCCAGCCGCAATACGCATCGTTGTACGCCCAAGTCACCCAGGAGGGAGCCCAGACGTTATCCGGCCACCAGCACCAGCCGCAGGCCGGATCGTCAAACCACCGTCCGTAATGGAAGGCCAGGCCGCCCCAGGAGTAATCAGACTGCCAGTACCAGCCGTCGTCCGTGTAAATCCAGCGGCCGGCGTTGCCGTACGGGCGCCAACCGGGGTCCGTCACCGCAGTCGTGGGCTGCCAGCACCAGCCGTAGCCGTCAATGTTGACCCAGCGGCCGTAGGGACTGAGCGCGTCGTAGTAATTGTTGTTCACCCCCGCGGGGGGCGGGTTGGCTGGCGCGGCGGTGGCTGGTGCGGCAGGGGCGCTGGTGTAACCAGGCGCGTAGGCCGGCGCCGCCGCCGATGCCGCCGGCGTCGTTGACTGCCAAGTGTCCGTGAGGTTCGCCGCCGAAGGGGTGCCGCCGGTCAGCGCCTGGTCGCGCTGCATCATCGCGGTGATCACCGAATCCTTCACGCCCAGGTCGCGCAGGTAAATGATCTGGCTGGAGCCCAGGTTGAAGGTGCCGGTGGAGCTGTTGACATAGGCGAGGACGACGTTCGGCTCCACGTTGGCGTCGGTCATCCGCACGACTTCCGCCGACGCCGGCGAGAGGGCCACGTCAGCCGGCAGCGACGGCTTCACGATGGCGGTCGGGGCCGTGGGCGGTTTGGGCGCCGAGGGTGGGCCGGTCGCCGCGTTGGTCGCCACCGCTGGGGATGCGGAGGTGGAGGAATTGGTCTGATTCAACGGACTGCTGGTGTCTTGGGCGGAATTACCGGTCCAGGAGAAAGTCATCGCCAGCAGCACCGAACTCCAGAGGGTCAAGTTTCGCATTTTCATAGGCTTGAATGTTTCATTTGCCACTGCGCTACCCTGCTGCCCGTTGTCCATTGGACTGGCCGGTTCACCGGCCTATTCATGGCTCAGCCGGGACAACCTTGCTCGCCATCGGCGCAGGGGCAAGTCCGCGCAGTTCAGGGACGGAGGATTTCGGGGCGTAACCGGCCGACCCACTGATCGGGCATTCGTGGATCGAGCGAACCGGCGACCGGCCGCTCCTGGTCCACGTGGCCGTCGCATCGCAGGACATCGGCTTTGTGCTGGTGGCGGAAATGGCCGTTCGGCGGGTTGGTGCTTTCATCGACGTAGTACCATTCTTCGAGCATCGGGTGGCTGGGCGAAGCCGGGGCCTGCCAGGTGTTCACCTGCGCCGCATCCGCCAGGAGCGCGGTCTCGGTGGGACACCGAAGCTGATTCACGTTGACGGTTGGCAACGGTGGCGGTGCCGAGAGGTCGAGGTTGTAACCGTAACCGTAAGTCGCGCCGGTGGCTTTGAGCTTGAATTGCGACAGGGCGTAATCCAATGCCGGGCAAATCTCCACCCCGCGGCCTTGGAGATAGGGAAAGAGCGCGCCCGGCGTGGCGTCAAAGGCGCGCTGGCCTTCCGGCCCCGGTCCCATCCAGCCGAACCAGTAAAGCTGCCCGCCGTTGGTGGCCACGCCGCCGTAGCGGAAACAGCGGCCGCCGTTGTCGTCCCAGTACATCTGCGCGGCCAGGCCGAGCTGGCGCAGACCGCTGAAGCATTTCACGCGTTGCGCCGAGGTTTTGCCTTGGGCCAGCGCCGGCAGCAAGAGTCCGGCGAGGATCACCAGGAGGGCGACAGTGACGAGCAGTTCGACCAGCGAGAACGCGCCGGCCCTGACCGGCCCAGCGGGGCGGCGGACGTTTGTTCTCACGGTTTCTCCGCCTGCACACGGTAGAACGCGGTTCCCGCAGGCGGGTGGGGGTCCGGCAAAGTCAGTATCGCTCCGTTGCCGGGGGAGGCCGGCCCAACGGGCGACCAGACGCGGAAATCCGCCGTGCGTTCAAGCGTGTAGAGCCAATGGACGCGGCTGGTGAATTGAACTTGCCAGACTTGATTGCTGGGAGTGCCGGCCAGATCACCGACCGGCGGGGGCGGCACGGTGACGACCAGGTTGTCCACGATGCCGTGCGCCAGGACGGAGCCGGCGTACTGCGGATCCTGCCCGGCCTCGCTGTAGCTGCTGATGGCCAGGGCATCGACCCGGAAATCCGTGAAGTTCGTGGTGAGCGGCGAGGTGAGAACCGTACCGTCGTGCGTGGCGAGGTTGGTGAGCGTGGTGACGAGCGTCTGATTGGACGCGGTGTAGGTCATCACCGCCCGATACCAATCATCTGCGGCCAGC
Source organism: bacterium (assembly GCA_021780115.1). Taxonomy (GTDB): domain Bacteria; phylum Verrucomicrobiota; class Verrucomicrobiia; order Limisphaerales; family JAJXZI01; genus JAJXZI01. Next base: position 3,795 of record JAJXZI010000138.1, read on the forward strand.
GCCAGGACGGCGTAATCGGAGGATCCGTTGTAGTTGAAGGCGCTGTTGGAGGAAACGCAGGCGGGCCACACCGTCGCGCCGTAACCGGCGTCCCAGAAATAATCGAACTCGACCAAGTCCGGTGAATCGGTGCCGGTGCCGCGTAGGAAATTCGTGCGCGTCGCCTCGGTGAGGTTCAGGAAGCCGAGGGCGATCTCCAGCGGCGCGGTGAAGTTGGTGTGGACGCCGACGTCGATGTCGCTCAGGCGCAGGTCAAACGCCACGGCGAAGTCGTCGCTCCGGCTGAGCACCGTGCCGAGTGGATGGTAGAAATAGCTGTTGGGCTGCGACGAATCCCAGGTGACTTCCAGATCCTGGTTGGTCGCGTTCCAGCGAAACAGATTGGTCTGGCCGAAAACGCGCCAGCCTTGGGCGGTTGGATCGGACGAGAAATCCTCCGTGAACGTTCCGCCCCAGGAGTGGCGGGCGAGGGAGAAGACAACGCCGGCCAAGGCCAGCGCGGACAACAAGCGATTGGGCATAGGCTGATCTTTCTATCGTGCCGCGGCGCGGGCCGCGGCGGGTTACGGTTGAGAGACCAGCGGGGAGTCGGGAAAGCACAATGCCTCCAGGCCCCGCCCAACGGAGAATGAAGGCATTCAACGAGTCCTGCCGAAAACAGTCCGGCAGTCTGGTCTCATCCTTCTCTTTGGCGGAGAAGTTGGCTGCTGCGGCAACACCGGCGGAACGCCGACGCGACCTTGACAGCCACGACGAGCACAGCCAACCCGGTATCCTGACTCCGGACTCGAACCTCGCTCCCGCCTTCCCGGCGCGTGGCCAGTGGCCCTGGGAGTTCGTCATCCGTTACAGTGGCGCAACCGTCCCCGATTCACACGGGGTTCCCGGACATTTGACTGTGATGGTCAGACGGGCCTGCCGCCCGTCCATTTCAAAGAACGCCCCACAGGTACAGCTTGCCATGGGAACTTCCAAGACAAATCCACGACAAGCTTTCCTGACGGAAAGCAAACCCCAGTCTCCCTTTCCGCGCCGGAGGGTGTCTGCTTTTTCCCGCCCCGACCTGCCGAATTGGGGAAGAAAGCCCTTGCGGCGCGAGCGGGCTATTCTCGCGAAAGCCATTCATCCATTGCACTGGCCCGCTGGCGATGGGGGCAGGGAATTGTGAGTGCCGCGAATCAGATCGTCTGCCTTGCCCACCTTAATCTTCGCACGTGCTGCGGCAAGGCGTCAGGATTCGCTCAAGAATTACCGTTTACCTAGCCGTTTTGTGGGTGAGCGGCCGGTTCAGGAACAGCCGGGAAAAGGAGAATCGAGAACCCCCCCGTACCCTGCGCCGATGGCTGGGAATAGAATTGAGAGACTCTCGGCGGGCACCGAGGCAGAAGGGTGGAAATCCCCAAAGTCGGATTGTGGCTCAGCCTCTGGACGGGACGGCCATCCCCCGAGCCATGGCCGTCCGCAGACCCAACCTCGCGGGGCGGGGTGCTTCTTCGTAACCGAAGTGAGGAGCACCCGCCAATTCCTCCGCGCCGGAGGGGTGCGGCTGCGGCCGGCTTGCGGCCCGCGCCAGAGCGAGACAGAACAGAAGCGACGCCGCGAACCAAATCGTCAAGAGCGCGATGATAATCATGCTTTTTGCAGCGAGCAAATCGCGTTCCACCTCTTTATTCCGCGTGCGCGTCAGCCTCAGGCCCATCAAATCCATCTGATCGGTTGATCTGGGTGTGAGGGCGATGGCATGTGTGCTTCCGGAGAGACGGGGCGATATGGTTTCAACAACTCATTGGAAGCAAGATGGTTGGATTTCAGATTCTGGAGCGGCTCAACAGGTGCAACCACCGACGAACCCGCTACCCAACAAGCGATCACCCTCTGCGGGGCCGTGGAACGTCCGCGACGGACGGAGTCAAGTGCTGTCCACGGGTTGGACGGCGACGCTTGATTATTGGACACTTCTTCGCTGACATCCAAGGCAGGATGCATGGCCGCCAGCCGCCCATTACGGCGCGTTGCACACCACCACGGTCTGATTCGCATCCGGCGCGGTGACTGGGAAACGGATCCGTGCGCCTTGTGCCGGGACGGCTTCGACGAAATACTCAAAATCGCCAGTACTCGCGCCGGCTGGCAGCGACCCCGAATACACGCCCCGGGCCACGTGCGGAAGCGGTAGCCTTGTAAATTTGCCCCGACCCAATGGCCGCCAGCAAACGGACACCGCACGCGCCGGTTGCTCGGAAAGGACAATGACCTTTAAATTCAGTTCTTCACCCGCGCCCAGACTGGTGCGGACCGTCGGCACAATCACCCGCGTCGGGCCGTGATAACGTTTCGCCGGTTGCGCATCTGCGGGCAAATCTTCGCCCAGCAACTGGGCGAGGTCTTCACCGGGCTTCGTTAGCAGACCGGGGAGAAGGTGCTGCTCCCAATTCGCCACCGTGCCGAATTCACCGGGATTGCTCACAAGCGCGAGCAGGTGGCGATAGACTTCGCCAGTCAAATGCACCATTTCCCGACGGAGCGGCAGGGCTGTCTGCCGCGCGAGTTTCTTCTGCTTCGTGGGGTCCGTCTCCGACTTGATCTTGGCGACCGCGTCGTTGTAGCGCCCCCAGGCGCAGTTCAGTTCGGCCATGGCGCGCATGTAGCGGAAGGTGTTCAACCAGTAGCAAAACCGGTCGCGGTTCCCGACGCCTCGGACCTTGGGAGCCAACTCCTCGAACTCGTCCACGAAGGCGTATTCCTTCCGAACTTCCTGCCACGGTCGCTTGTCCGGGCGAATACCGCCGGGACCATCGATCCAGTCGGACGGCCGCGGCAAATGGCTGTCAATCCTGCTGAAAATCCGCGCGGCCGACTCGCCGACCTCACGACCCAACTGGTGCCGCGCCCAGTCGCGGTAAAAGTCATCCGTCGGCGGAAAAGTTTCTTGGCGCTCGGCGCCGACGCTCAGGTCCGCCGTGTAATCGCCCCACGCCTCGCCGCCGCAATTGATCTTCTGCGTGAAACCGGGGCCTCGCACCACGATGGCCGCGATTGACGGAAACTCCACGACCGGCACGAACTCCACGTCGAGCCAGCCGTTCGTGACGGCGACGTGGTCAAAGGTGTAATCCAGCGCCCGGTTCTGGCCCGCCTTCGCGAAGATGTCGAGGTTCGCAATCACCGGTTCGCCCTGGAGTTTCACGCTGAACACGCGTTTCCCAGCCTCGGCGTAGTGTGGCTCGCAGAATTTCAGCGTCACGGCGCAGGCGCCGTTCGGAACCCGCAAGTGATAAGCCGAGAGGTTGTAGCGCACGCTCTGGTAAACCCGCGGCTCGTCCGTGCCGGCAATCGGGTTGTTCGGAAAGTCTGCCACCGCGCCGCCGACCGGACCCGCGGCCCGCACCGGGGCCGGCTGTTCAACGGGACTGCGACTCCAGGCGCCCTGCTCCCACGCCGCCTGGGCGAGCGCGGACACCGCCGGGCCAAGCACCCGCGTGCGCCAGTGGATGCCCATCAAACCGTCGCAGCCGTAGCGGAGCGCGTCGGCCGCGTCGCGCCGCATCCGCCCGGCCCACAACTGCGGTGACGTCAGGCCGGGATCATCCTCCATCCAGGGAATGGCCCACTTGCCGCGCCCGCTCACCTCGGCGAAACCTCGGTCCACGGGAGTCCGGCCCACTTCCCGGTTGATGCAACTGACCGCAATGTCTTTCGGCAGAATCTTGTCGAACAGCGCGCGGTCCTGCACCGGGCCGAGCACCCAGCCGCAGGTCGCCAGCGCGAAGGGGGGATGGACTTGGGCGTGGGCGGCGATGGCGGCGAACAGGTCGTTGGTCGTCGCGGCGATCTGCTCCGGCTTGGTGCCTTCCCAAGTCCAGCCCTCGGGCGTCCAGAACCAGTAGTAGTCCAGCGGGTAGGTCTGCAGGATGCGGCGGA
>JAJXZI010000319.1 GCA_021780115.1 bacterium
CCAGGCCTGCCCCTACGGCTGCCGCTTCCTGAGTCCGATTACCAAGACGGCCGAGAAATGCACGCTGTGCTACCACCGCATCACCCGCGGACTCAAGCCGGCTTGCGTGGAAGTCTGCCCAACCGAGGCGCGCATTTTTGGAGATTTGAAAAATCCGCTGCCGGATGACCCGATCCAGAAGTTTTACGACAACAACCGGGTCCAGGTGCTCAAGCCGCATTTGGGGACGGAGCCGCGCGTGCTTTACGCGGGGGTGGACAAGGAGGTGAGATGACATGACGAACGAGTTGACCAATATTGTCGTCGAGGTCCTGCCTCGGTTCGAGGGCTACGTCTATCCGAACGAAGCCGGCCCGCACCCGCTCTGGGGCTTTCTCATTGTCCTGTATCCGTACATCACCGGTTTGGTGGCGGGCGCGTTCATCATGGCGTCGCTGGTCCGAGTGTTCAAGGTCCGGGCGTTGGAACCGGTGTACCGGCTGTCGTTGCTGACGGCCCTGGCGTTCCTGCTTTGCGCGCCGCTGCCGCTGCTGTTCCACCTGGGCCATCCGGAACGGTGCTTCGAGATCATGATGACGCCCCATCTGACTTCGCCGATGGCCATCTTCGGCTTCGTGTACGCGTGGTATTTGATGGCGGTCCTGCTGCTGGAACTGTGGTTCGACTACCGCCAGGACTTCGTGGAGTGGTCGCAAACGGAGGCGGGCTTCCGCGGCATTCTTTACCGCGCCTTCACGCTCGGCGTGACCGATGAATCCCAGCAGGCCGTGCAGTTGGACGTGAAGATGGGCCGTTTCCTCTCCATCGTCGGCATTCCGTCGGCCTTCTTGTTGCACGGCTACGTTGGCTTCATCTTCGGCTCGATCAAGGCCAATCCTTGGTGGGGCAACGCCATCATGCCGATCATCTTCATTCTGTCGGCCATCGTCTCGGGCATCGCGTTGTGCGTGTTCAACTACATGGTCCTGACTTGGATCCGGCGCCACGCCGTCGATATGCGCTGCCTCGACATGATGGCGATGTTCCTGTTCTACGCCCTGGTGGTGGATGCGGCCGTCGAGGCGTTGGATTGGATTCATCGCGTCTATGCCGCGGAGGAAGGCTTCTCGGTGATGCAGACGATGATCCGCGAAAAACTCTTCTATACGCTGAACCTCGGCCAGGCCACCGTCGGCACCTTGCTGCCGCTCCTATTGCTGGGGTCGCTCCAACTCCTCCGCAAACGCGTCCCGGACTTGGTCCGCCGACGGATGATTTTCGGCAGCGCGGCGATGATCCTGATCGGCGTGCTGGCGATGCGCTGGAACGTCGTCATCGGCGGGCAGCTTTTCTCCAAGAGTTTGCGCGGGGTGATGGGCTACAAGATCGAGTTCGCGGGTGTGGAAGGCTGGTTGATGGGCGCCATCCTCCTCACGTTGCCGTTCGTCATCCTGACCGTGTTCGTCAAGCTGTTCCTGGCCGAGCGGTTGCCGACGACCGAGCACGTGCCGCATCCCACCGCCGCGACCTGACCGTCCGGCAGCGCCGCAGGAACCCGACCCGCGCGACGGCGATGCGGCGCCCGGTCGCCCGGCCGGGGTTCCGGTTCGGGCAGAATCGCGCGGTGTCATTGCAGGAACCAGAAGATATGATGCCAGTCCTCCGGAAAACCCGGGCAGGCCGGCCGTGCGTCCCGCGGCCCGCGCTTCCCCTCCGTCCATGAACCAGCAAGACCGGGCCTCCGCCGTCTTGGCGGCGTTGACGGTGGCGTTCGCCGCGCTCACGGCGGCCTTTGGGTTGAACCTCTGGGGCCACACCCCGCCGCTGCCGCCAATTCCCCTGGTGGAATCGTGGGTCACGAACACCGCCACCGTCCGCACGAACTACGCCGACCTCATCCGCATGAAAGCGGACCTTTCGGATTTCGACTGCTACGGCTGCCACGAGAAGAAGAAACCGCCCGTGCTCAAGTTCGACGCGGACCACAACATCGTCGTGCCGGAGGAGCACAAGGACATCGTGATGGGCCATGGCCGCCACAACCGGAACAATGTGTGTTACAACTGCCACGACGAATCGAACCTGGAGTTGGTGCAGACGCGCGACGGCCGCGAACTGAAGCTCTCCGAGAGCACGCCGCTGTGCGGCAGTTGCCACGGCCCGACGCTGCGCGACTGGGAGGCGGGTGTCCATGGCCGCACCAGCGGCTACTGGGACCGCGCCCTGGGTCCAATCGACCGCAAGCCGTGCGTCTCCTGCCACAATCCGCACGCGCCGCGCTTTCCCTCCCGCACGCCGGCGCCCGGCCCGCACCCGCTCCGCGCCCTGACGCGGCCGATGGTTGCCGAAGAAAGGAGTCACTGACATGCCGGCCCCGAACTCTCCCGTCAACCCCGTCCCGGCGCGGCCCGACGCCGGTGTGAACCGCCGCAGTTTTCTACGCACCTCGGCCGTGTTGGCTTCCGGCTTGGCGGCGCTGGCCGCCAGCCTGGCCCCGCTGCGCGAGTTGAAGGATTACACCTCGGCGGAGCGGTTTTTTCAGAAGTACTACAAGGAACTGACGCCGGAGGAGATGGCGAAGGTGCTGAAGCGGATCGAGAACGAGGTGGAGCAGCAATACGGCGTGCGGCCCCACGTCCGCGACCTCAAGCCGATGGACGGCGTGGAGTTCGTCTATGCGCACAACCTGACGCGTTGCATCGGCTGCCGGAAATGCGTCCACGCCTGCGTCGCGGAAAACAACCAGTCGCGCAATCCGGAGATCCAATACATCCGCGTGCTGCGGTTTCCGCACGGTTCCATGGACATGGAGAAGGCGGAGCAATTTTACGCGCCACCATCGGTGCCGGAGCCGGGCTACTTCTACATGCCGGTGCAGTGCCAGCAGTGCAAAAACCCGCCGTGCGTCAAGGTTTGTCCGGTCCACGCCACCTGGCAGGAGAAGGACGGGATCACGGTGATTGACTACGACTGGTGCATCGGCTGCCGGTACTGCGAAGCGGCTTGTCCCTACTGGGCGCGGCGCTTCAACTTTACCCAGCCTTCGATTCCGAAGGACCGCCTCAATCCGAACATGGCCTACCTGGGCAACCGGCCGCGGCGCCAGGGCGTCATGGAAAAATGCCATTTTTGCATCCAGCGCACGCGGGTCGGCCGCTACCCGGCCTGCTTGGAAGTCTGCCCCACCGGCGCCCGCAAGTTTGGAAACGTCCTGGATCCGAACAGCGAGGTCGCCTACATCCTGAAGAACAAACGGGTCTTCATCCAACTCAAGGAGGAGATGGGGACTTCGCCCCGGTTTTTCTACTACTTCGACGTATGACGCGCGCGATCCGGAACTATTTCACTTTTCTGGCGCGCTGTGGGCGCATCGCCTTTGTCGGCGACTGGCGCTATTACACCTGGATGGGGATCCTCACCGTGTTCTGTCTGCTGGGCCTCAATGCCTACGCCAAACAATTCGTCCACGGCCTCATCACGACCGGCATGAGCGACGAGGTCTCGTGGGGCGTTTATATCGCCAACTTCACCTTCCTCGTGGGGGTGGCGGCGGCGGCGGTGATGATGGTCATCCCGGTCTATATCTACAACAACGAGGAACTCCACGACCTGGTCATCTTCGGCGAGTTGCTGGCGGTCGCCGCCATCCTCATGTGCCTGGCGTTTGTGACGGTGGACCTCGGGCGGCCGGACCGGTTCTGGCATCTGATTCCCGGCATCGGCCAGTTCAACTTCCCGGCGTCGATGTTGAGCTGGGACGTCCTCGTGCTCAACGGATACCTCCTCCTCAACGTGCATATCTGCGGCTACCTGCTGTATTGCCGGTATCAGCGGCGAATGCCCGCCAAGTGGTTCTACGTTCCGTTCGTGTTCATTGCCATCGTGTGGGCCATTTCGATTCATACCGTGACGGCGTTTCTTTACGTGGGATTGGGGGGGCGGCCCTTTTGGAATTCCGCCATCGTCGGCCCGCGTTTCCTGGCTTCGGCGTTCACGGCGGGTCCGGCCCTCATCATCCTGGCCATCCAAGTGGTGCGGCGCGTCACGGCCACCGCTCCCGCCGCCGAGGTGGCGCGGCTGCATGAGGCGGCGGCTGGATCGGAAAGGACGAAAGGCCGCGCGGCGAGCCTTGGAGATTGGGAACTGCTGGCCCGCCACCTGCCCGAGTTGGAATCGGTTTCGGAGGAGGCGCGCCGGAGCGTTCTGGCTGGCGCGAGGGTCTTGGAAGTCAACGTGGGCGAGGTCCTGTTGCGCCAGGGGGAAACGGACAACGAGGCGTTCTTTGTCTTGAAAGGGCGCGTGGTGGTCAAACGCGAGGAAAGCGGGCGGTTGCGGGTGACGCGCAGCGCCGGCCCCGGCGAGCAGTTTGGCGAGGTGTCCGCTCTCGCCGGAAGCCCGCGCACGGCCACGGCCATCGCCGAGGAAGCCGCCCAGGTGCTGCGCCTGCCGGCCGACGCGTTGCGCAAGTTGATGAAAACCCCCGCGATGAACCGGATCATCCGGGCGAGGATGGCCGAGCGGTTGATGATCACGGATCGCGCCCTGATGACGCTGCGCAGCATCGTCCAGGTCTCGATGCTCATCAACGTCTTCCTCCTGGCCAACGAAGTGTTCAAAGAGTTTTATTCCGGTAATCTCCATGTCGCCTCGTCCAAGTACCTCTACGTCGGCCTGCACGGCTATCACGCGCTGGTGCCGTGGATCTGGACCGCCATCGCCTTCAACCTGACCGCGATGGTGCTGCTTGTGTTGCCCGTGAGCCGGAGTTTACGCTGGCTCAACCTGACCTGCGTCCTGTGCATCGTCGGTATCTGGATTGAAAAAGGCATGGGGTTGGTGATTCCCGGTTTCATTCCCACGCCGCTGGGCGAGATGATGGAATACTCCCCTTCCCTGAACGAAACACTGATCTGCTTCGGCATCTGGGCCTTCGGTCTCCTCTGTTACACGATCTTTCTCCGCATGGCCGTTCCGATCCTTCAAGGCAAACTCTCGAAGGCCAATGAAAACCAGCCGGACGCCTGGCCGGAATCTCGCGGTGCCGGCGCGTTCGCCCGGAATTGAATTCCCTGGCTCGCTTGCCGCCCGGCCTTGGGGCGGGTGGCCCCGCACCGCTTGCTTGGAATCGCCTTCCCTGCTTCACTGCCCGCGATGTCTCTGCCCTACAGGATTTCGACCCTGCTTTATGTCTTCAGCGAGCGGGACGAAGTGCTGTTGCTCGAACGGACCCAGGAGCCGAACCGTGGCCTGTGGAGTCCGCCCGGCGGCAAACTCCACCAAGCGGACGGCGAGTCGCCGTACGCCTGCGCCTGCCGGGAGGCCGGGGAGGAACTGGGCCTGCCCCTCACCCCCGCCGGCCTCCATCTCACCGGTTTGGTCAGTGAACATGGCTACGCCGGCCAGGCGCACTGGCTGATGTTCCTGTTCGAGGTCAAACCGCGACTGCGTGCGCCGCCGGCGTCGTTCCGTGAAGGCAGCTTTCAATTCTTCGCGCGGAGCGGGTTGGACGCGCTCAAGCTGCCCCAGACCGACCGCGCGCAGATTTGGCCGCTGTTCTGGCGGCATCGCGGCGGTTTCTTCGCCGCGCACTGTCATTGCCACGCCGACGGGCGGAATGAGTGGACCCTGGAGGAGTCGAACGTTGTCCCCGCCCTCGCCCCTCAGCGCTTGACACGCGACTGACCTATGGACGAGCCCGTCATCGACCTGCACAGCGACGACTACTTCATGGGCGAAGCGTTGCGCCAGGCGGCACGCGCCTACGAAGCCGAGGAAGTGCCGGTGGGCGCGGTGGTGGTGCGCGAGGGACGCATCATCGCGCGGGCCTGGAACCAAGTCGAATTGCTCCGGGACGCCACGGCGCACGCCGAAATGCTGGCGCTCACCGCGGCCGAGGAGGCGGTGGGCGGCTGGCGGCTCACCGGCTGCACGCTCTACGTGACCAAGGAGCCGTGTCCGATGTGCGCCGGGGCAATTGTGCATGTCCGGCTGGACCGGGTGGTCTTCGGCGCCAGCGACCCGAAGGCCGGGGCCGCGGGCAGCGCGTTGAACCTGCTTCAGTTTCCCACGTTGAACCACCGGTGTGGCATCACCGGCGGCGTGCGGGAAACGGAGTGCCGGAAGCTGCTGCTGGGCTTCTTCGCCGAGCAGCGGCGAAAAAACTCGAAGGTGGATGCTGGTGGATAGCCAGCGGCGGGAGCGCACCGCAAGCCGGTGACCGTCAACGCCCGCGCCTTTGAGGTTCCGTTCAGCTCACGGCGACGACGGAGACCTTCTCCCCGCTGGCGCTGCGGCCCACGCCGTTGGCGCGCGGATCCATCACGCGCTGGCCGTCCACGAGGAACAGGTAATGGTGATGACCGTGGTTCAAGGCCACTTCCAACCGCCAGGCCCCGTCCGGCTGCCGCTGCATCGGATGGGCCTTCTCGTCCCAGGCGTTGAAATCCCCCACTAGGAAGACCGCGCTGGCGTGCTGGGCGCGGCAGACGAACGGCACCGGTTTGGCCATCTTCCGGGCCGAATAGCGGTCGGGCTGGTTCAGGCGATAGTCTTGGAGCAGGTCGTGCGGCGAAGGATGATGGTGGGCCGGAGGGCGCGGATGCTGGGGGGAGTGGTGCGGCGAATGCGACTTCATGTCCCGAATTCTCCAATCGGTTTCTTTTTGAGAAAACCGTAACAACCGCCGGGATACGTCACAAGTGAAAGTCGGGGCTTTGCCGCGAGGATTTCAAAGATGGACAGCCTGGGCGGCGCGAACGCGGCGCAAGACAGCCGGACTACGAAGACGACACCGTCGCGCCCGACCTCTGATTGAAAAACGCGACCGGATCGCCTGTCGGGTCCGCGGCGTTGCTCACCGCGGCGCTGCGGGCGTTGGCGGAGTGGGGGCGGTGAGCCCGGCGCCGCGCCGTCAATTCGATTGACCGGGCGAATCCGGGATTGGACAGTGCGGTGTGAACGAGCGGAATGATCCACCAGCCCCGGGGCCGTCCCCGTGGGAGGCGCATTATGCCGAGCCGCCGGGCACCGAGCCGGGGCTGGGGCACAAGCTCAAGAAGCTGCTCGCGCCGCTCGGGGCCGGGCTGCTGCTGGTCGCCCAATTCTTCGCCAAGCTGAAATTCCTGGTGGTGCCCCTGTTCAAATTCCTGCCGCTGCTGCTGAAAACGGGCGGCACGATGGTGTTGTCCATCGGGCTGTACGCCGTGAGCTGGGGCTGGCGGTTCGCCCTGGGTTTTGTGCTCCTGATTTTCGTCCACGAATGCGGCCACCTGCTGGCGGCCAAACGCCTCGGGCTGCGCGTCGGCGCGCCGGTCTTCCTCCCGTTCATGGGCGCGATCATCGCGCTGAAGGAGGCGCCGCGCAACGCCTGGATCGAGGCGCAGGTGGGCCTCGGCGGCCCGCTGCTCGGCACCGTCGGCGCGGCGGTGTGCGAGGGGATTTTCCGGGCCACGGGCAACCCGCTCTTTCGGGCGCTGGCGTACACGGGGTTCTTCCTGAACCTATTCAACTTGGCGCCGGTCGGCTTCCTCGACGGCGGGCGGATCGTCACCGCCCTCTCGCCGTGGCTCTGGCTGGTCGGGGTCGTCATCCTGGTCGCCATGCTGGTGACGCATCCCAACTTCCTCCTGCTGCTGATTCTGGCGATGTCCGTGCCGCGGCTGCTGTTCCTCTTCCGCCGCAAGTCGGAGGAGGAACGGCGCTATTTCGAGGTGCCGGCGGCGCAGCGCGCCTTGATGGCGCTGCTTTACTTCGGACTGGTGGCGTTCCTCGTGGCCGGGATGAAGCTGGTCCACATCGCGCCGGAAGCGCTGGACGCAAACTGAAAGCCGGCACCCGCAGACGCCGCGGACGCTCAGCCGAGCAGACCCAATTGCTGGACGAAGGCCCGCGTCGTCTCCGGCACGGTGTGCTGCAGCGCCTGCCAGCCCCGCGCGAGGCCCGCCTCGACGTTCTCCAGCCGGTCGTCCAGGTAAAGGATTTCCGCGCCGCGACACCGCGTCCGATCCTCGACGACTTCGTAGAGCTTCGCGTCCGGCTTCATGACGCCACATTCGTAGGAAAGGACGTAGCCGTCGAAATGGCCGAAGAAGGGGAAGCGGTGGCGGATGTGTGCGGCGTGGAGGGCGTTCGTGTTCGAGAAGATGTAAGTCGGCACGCCGCGTCGCCGCAGGGCCGCATGCAGTTCGACCATCGGCGGAATCTCCCGGAAGATGTCCGCGAACGCCTCGCTGAATTCGGCCAGGCCGCCGGTGTAACCGATTCGCTGCCGGGCTTCCGCGAAGAATTGCTCCGGGGTCAACTGCCCCAGCTCGAACTGGATCAGCGGGGTGGAGTAGTCGAACAGTTTCGGTAGTTCGCTGGCGGGCAGCGTGCTGCGGGCCGCGATCCGCCGGGCGCCCAGGGTCCAGTCAAAATCCACCAGCACCTTGCCCAGATCAAAGACGACGACTTTTGGCGACATAAAGATCGAACTCATTCCCGGGAGACCGCGCTTCGCGGCGGCCCCGGCGCGGGAAACGGGAAGCGCTCCCCGTTCACGGTATTTCCCTCCGTCCCTCGAGCGCGCGACTCAGGGTCAAATCGTCCGCGAACTCCAGTCCGCTCCCCGCCGGCAGGCCGTGAGCGATGCGGGTGATCTTCAAGCCGGCGCGGGCCAGGCGCTGGGCCAGGTAGAAACTCGTCGCGTCGCCCTCCACGTCGGTGCCCAGGGCGATGATGATCTCATGGATTGGCTCCTGCGCCAAGCGCCGCTCCAACTCGGCAATGCGCAGGTCTTCCGGCTCGACCCCGTTGATCGGCGAAATCTTGCCGCCCAGAACGTGGTACCGGCCGTGGTAGGCGCCGGACTTTTCCAGGCTGAGGATGTCCGTGGGCCGTTCCACGAGGCAGACGACGGACGCCTCCCGGCGCGGGTCCGCGCAGAGGCCGCAGGGAACTTCCGCGGTCAGCGCGCCGCACACCGGGCACAATTGAATCTGCTCCTTCGCCCGGACCAAGCCGCCGGCCAGCCGGCGGACGGTGGCCTCGTCACTCCGAACAAGGTGGAGCGCCAGCCGCTCGGCCGAACGCGGCCCGATGCCCGGCAGTTGGCGCAATTCGGCGATCAACGCGGCAATGGGCTCGGGCAAGGCGGTCATGGAGCGACGGGAAAAACCGGCGACGTCAAATCGCCTCACGTCCCGAAGGCGATCTCCGGAGCAGGCAATCCGTCCGCCAAGGAGTCGGGCCGGCCGAGTCAGGCGTTTCCACCGGTTGACCCCGGCGCCGCGTCATCACATCAGCCCCGGCAGTCCGAGGCCCTGGCTGACCTTGCCCATTTCCGTGTTGGCGGTGTCGCGCGCCTGCTTGAGGGCCTGATTCACCGCGGTGAGGACCATGTCCTCCACCAACTGGGCATCGCCCGGATTCAGCGCCTGCGGATCGATTTTGATGGCAGTGACATTCCCGTCACAGGTGACGCGGACCTTGACGGCGCCGCCCCCGCTGGTGGCCTCGACGGTGCGTTGCGCGAGCTGCGCCTGGACCGATTCCATCTGCTGCTGCATCCGCGCCGCCTGCTTCATCAATTTTCCAATGCTGGACATGCGTCGTGTCTCCGTTTACCCGATCTCCCGGCGGGCGGCAAGCGCGTTCCGCGCCGCCGCCGCGAGGATTTCAAAGGTGGACGGACCCTGGGGAGCGTGAATGTTGCGCCGGACGGCGGTTTTTTTGTTTGGGGGGGATCGGCCAGGAGGGAAAGATCGCCGTTGGGATTCCAGGAGGTCCAGCAGAGGTGTGTTCTTTAGGCCACCGGAGAACCAGCGCTGGGGTCCAGTGGCCACAGAGCGCCGAGCTTGAGGCATGGCCCGCGACGCAGCAGGGAAAGTCGGGGCTTCCGGCAGCCGACTTGGTCCCGGCCGGATGGGAGGATCCCGCGCTGGGCGGGCCTTCACGTCCGCCGCAGGAGGGCGTCCCAATGCGCCGCCAGCCAGGCCTTGGCCTCCCTCCAATTCCGCGAACGATAGCGGGCGGTGAACCGGCGGAGCGCGAACGGGTCGGTGGCCGGCGTGTTGACATCGGACGCCGTCGTGCAGGCCGTCCGATAGCCGGCCTCCGCCACCAGTTCACGGACGACCGGGTTCCAATCGCCGTAAGGATAGCAGAAATGCGCGATCGGCCGGCCGAACAAATCTTCCAGTTTCTTCCGGCTGGCGGCAATTTCCTCGCGGGCTTGCTTGCGCGGCAGCCGGGTGAGCCAGGGATGCGTGAGCGTGTGCGAGCCGATGTCATGTCCGGCGGCGAGCCACTCGCGCACCTCCGCGGCGTCCATCATCGGTTCGGGCGCCTCGCCGGCGGGCATGTCCCATTCGTTGTGGCGGCCAAGCAGGTCGGCCACGAGGAACTGGATCGCTTGGAAGTTCGTCTCGGCGAGCGGTGCGAGCGCGTGGCGCAGGACGTTCGTGTAGCCGTCGTCGAACGTGATCACGATCCGCCGCCCGGTGCGGGGTCCGGCGCATGCCGCGAGCGCGCCGTTGGCGAAACCCGCCCCGGCCAGCTCGCGCACCTGCCGCGTGAACAAATCCGCGCTGACGTACAGGCCCTTGATCCGCGTCCGCCGCGGTCGGGGGCCGACCTTGTGGTAGGTCAGGATCGGGTTCCCCCGCTCGAACAGGTCGCGAAACGGCGCCAGCGCCGTGTAGTACGCGGGGACTGTTCCGTTCATGTCCGGGCCGCCGGCGGGGGGACGCCAAGTTCAGCCAGCGCGTCGGCGACCGCCGGCAAAGTGAACACGACCTCGCCGAGGGATTTGAGCCGGATCGCGGCGGCCGGAGCGGCGATTGCCTGGGACACGACCGGTCCCGGCGCCGCGGAGAACGCGCGTATCGGGTCGGCCGTGGAGATCATGCCTGCGCATCTTAGGTCGTGCCGAAGGCAAGTCGAGCGGACTTTGCGGCGACACGGAGCGTCGCGCTGCCGCCGCACTATCTCCTTTGCCAGTCGGCAAAATCCGCGCAAGCTGCCGCCGCGCCCGGCCGGGCGCGTCAACGACTTATGGCCGATCTGGTTCGCCTCGAATTGCTGCCGCTGGGCGTCACGCTCCATGTCGAGCGCGGCACGCCGTTGCAGGACGTGCTCTTCGCGCAGGGCGTCGAGTTCCCGTGCGGCGGACGCGGTCGCTGCAAAGGCTGCAAGATCCGGCTGCTCGCCGGCTCGCTCCCGATCAGCGGCGAGGAACGCCAAAAACTCACCGCGGCGGAACTGGCGGACGGCTGGCGGCTGGCCTGTCGCGGCCAGGCGGACGGCGATCTGAAAATCGACCTCGCGCAATGGGAGACCCTGATCCTCGGCGACGAATCCGTCTTCGCCTTTGAGCCGCAGGAGGGCCTCGGCGTGGCCGTCGATCTGGGCACCACGACCATCGTCGCCCAACTCCTGGATCTGCGCACCGGCCGCGTGCTGGCCGTGCGGACCGGGCTGAACGCCCAGGCCCAACACGGCGCGGACATCATGAGCCGCGTGGATTTCGGCGCCCGCGGCGGCCTGGCGGCGCTGCGCGACTTGGTGCGCCGGCAAATGGGAGCGATGATCGGCGACCTGCTGGCGGCGGCGCCGGCGGCGGGCGGGTTGCGGCACGTCGTCCTGGTCGGCAACACGGTGATGCACCACCTGTTTTGCGGACTGACGGTCGAGCCGCTGGCCCGTCACCCGTTCGAGCCGGAGGACGACGGACTGCAGGTCTTCCGCGCCTCCGACGTCGGCTGGCGCCTGCCCGCCCATCCCGAGGTGCGCTTCCTGCCGTGTCTCGGCGGGTTCGTCGGCAGCGATCTGCTGGCGGGCATCCTGGCCACGCAACTGCACGAGAGCGCGACGCCGGTCGCCTTGATTGATCTGGGCACCAATGGCGAAATCGTCATCGGCAACCGTGAGCGCATCCTGTGCGCCTCCACGGCGGCCGGGCCGGCCTTCGAAGGGGCGCGGATTTCGATGGGCATGCGCGCCGCGACCGGAGCGATTTCGGAAGTAACCGTTCACGACGGCACGCTGCGCTGTCACGCTCTAGGCAACGTGCCGCCGCGCGGCATCTGCGGCAGCGGCTTGGTGGACGCTGTCGCCGCCGGGCTGGATCTGCGCCTCATCCAACCGAGTGGCCGTCTGGCGGTGAACGGGGAGTGGACGCTCCAGCCGCCGGTGGCCCTCACGCAGCAGGACATCCGCGAACTGCAGTTGGCCAAGGGCGCGATTGCCGCCGGCGTCCGCATCCTGGCGCAACAGTGGGGCACCCGGATGGAAGACCTGGGGCGGGTTCACTTGGCCGGCGCTTTTGGCAACTACATCAAGCGGGCCAGCGCCCGGCGCATCGGCCTGCTCCCTTTCCCGCCGGACCAGGTCCAGCCGGCCGGCAACACCGCGCTGCTGGGCGCGAAGCTCGCGCTGTTCCGTCTGCACGCGGACGACGGCGCCTACGCCGATTTACGGCGGAAGACCCGCCACGTCTCCCTGAACGAGGATGCCGCTTTCCAGGAAATCTACGTGGAAGAAATGCAGTTCCCGGCCGCGATGCCGGGTTAGCCCGCGCGGGGCGCCGGTCCGCGCCGGTCAGCCGTGGGGCGGGAAAATCTCTTGTCACGCCCGGAAGGAGTTCACACCATCCGGCCATGAACACGCCTCCAGTTGCTCGTCACCCCTCCACATCGTCCTGCCTTTCCCGCCGCTCACTGCTCCGCTTGGGCGCGACCGCCGGCGCGGCGCTGCTCCTCCCGCCGGCGCTGCTCGCCGCCGGCGGCCGGCGGCGCGTCGTGGTCTGGTCCGAAGGGACCGCGCCCAAGAACGTCTATCCGGACGACATCAACACCGCCGTCGCGGAGGGGTTGAAGTCCCTCGACGGCTGGGAGGTCATCAAGGCCAGCCTCAGCGATCCGGACCAGGGCGTGAGCGAGGAGCGACTGAACGGCACGGACGTGTTGATCTGGTGGGGCCACCAGAAGCACGGCGACGTGAAGGACGAGTTGGTGGACCGCATCGTGCAGCGCGTGAAGGAAGGCAACATGGGCTTCATCGCGCTGCACTCATCGCATTTCTGCAAGCCGTTCCGGCGGCTGATGGGCACCCGGTGCAGTTGGCGCGAGTACGTGGCGGACGGCACCTCGGTGAAAATCATCGTCAAGGCCCCGGACCATCCCATCGCCAAAGGGGTGAAGGATTTTGAGCTGCCGAAGATCGAGCGTTACGGGGAACCGTTCCTGGTGCCGGAGCCGGAGACGGTGGTGCTCGATGGGATTTACACCAAGCCGAACGGCCAGACGGAACCGGGCCGCATGGGCCTGTGTTGGACGGTGGTCCGCGGCCGGGTGTTTTACTTCACGCCGGGACACGAAACCTACGGCGATTTCTTCCGCCCCGAAGTGCGGCAGGTCCTCCGCAACGCCGTGGAGTGGACCGCGCCGAAAGCGTAACCCGCGTCCGGCCTCAACCTGCGTCGGTCGGGGGGCCAGCGCGCCTGGCAGGGGAGTCCCGCCGTCTGCGCGGTGCGGACGCGGGTGCCCCACGGGAAGTCCGATTTGAATGAAAGCGCCGCCGCCCTTCGTCTGACGGTGGTAGTCGGACGATCACAATCATGCGGCGACTGTGGCCATTGATGCTTGGTTTGTTGCTGGCGCGCGGCACGGCACGGGGCGCCGAGGACGCCGCCCTGACCTGCTATCTCCAATTCGTCTGCGCCAGCGACCAGGAGACGCCGCCGGCGCCGGACGCGAAAGCCATCGGTCCCGAACTGCGCCAGCGGCTCAGCGCGGTGTTCAAGTGGAAGCATTACTGGGAGCTCAAACGCCAGTCCGTTCACCTCCAGCCGGGCGGCAAGGCCCGCGTCGTCCTGAACCCGGAGCGGGAGGCCGAACTGGCGTGGGTTTCGACTGGGACGATGGCCGTGCGGCTCTACTACCGCGGCAGGCTGTCCCGCAAAAGCGAAGTGCCGGTCGCAAAATGTTTCTCCGTCGCGGGCGGGGATGCTTCCGACGGCCGGTCCTGGTTCGTCATCATCCGGCGCGACAGGCCGCCGGATGATTGAGGGAGGGCGGTGAAGGGCCGGGCCTACTCGGCTTGTGGATACGACCCCAACACCTTGACGAAGTTGCACTGCTCTTCCAGCCGGCGGATGGCGTTCGCCACCTTGGCCTCGTGGGTGTGGCCGTCGCAATCCACGAAGAAAAAGTATTCCCAGGCCTTCCGTTTGCTGGGGCGCGACTCGATCTTGGTCAGGTTGATGCGGAAGCGCCGGAAACAGGCCAGCGCCTGGTGCAGCGCGCCCACCCGGTCGGTGATGCTGATCATCAAGCTGGTGCGGTCCTGACCGGTGGGCGGGCTGCACTGGCGGCCCAGCACCAGGAAGCGCGTGGCGTTGCCCGCGTTGTCCTGAATGTCCTGCTCCAGGACCGGGAGGCGGTACTTCTCCGCGGCGAGGTGGCCGGTGATGGCTGCGGCGCGCGGCTCCCGCGCCGCCAGTTCGGCCGACCGCGCGTTGGAGGACGTCTCGATGATTTCGGCGTGCGAAAAATGCTTCTGCACCCAGGCGCGGCATTGGGCCAGCGTCTGCGGATGGACGTAGAGTTTCTCGATGCGCTCCCGCGCCGTCCGGCTGCACAGACAGTGCTGAATGGGCATGACGATCTGCGAGACGATCTTCAGGTCGCTGTCCACGAACATGTCGAGCGTGTGCGTGACGACCCCCTCGGTGGAATTCTCGATCGGCACCACCCCATAATCGGCCCGGTGGCGGCTGACCTCGGCGAAGACGTCCGCGATGGTCCGCTGCGCCACGTAGCGGAGGCTGGCGCCGAACTTCCGGATCGCCGCCTGGTGGGTGAAAGTGCTCTCCGGACCGAAGTAGGCGACGGTGAGCGATTTCTCCAGCGCCAGCGAGGCGCTCATGATCTCGCGGTAAATGGCGCGCAGTGATTCGGCCGTGAGCGGACCCGGGCTGAGCCGGCAGATGCGGTTGAGCACGGCCCGCTCGCGGTGCGGGGCGTACACCTCCTCGCCCACCTTGAGCTTGATTTCGCCGATGACCAGCACGTGCCGGGTGCGCTCGTTGAGCAGCTTGACGATCTGGGCGTCGAGCTGGTCGATGGCTTGGCGGTGTTCGGGAAGGGTCATGGCGGAGGCGAAGCGCTGCCTTCGGTGGGGGGATGGACGAGATCCGAGGCCGGCGCCTCCGACACGGTGTCGGGCGTCGGCCCGCGGACTTCGGACTGCGCGCCGCCGGCTTCGGCGAGGGTGAGCTGCTCGGGCGGCACCGTCGCCAAACCCGGCTCGGCGGTGAGGGGCGCCGGCGGTTTCTCGACCGGAATGCGCCGCAGTTCATCCCCGGCGGGAAGGTCTTCCAGGCTCCGCAGGCCGAAGTATTCCAGGAACACCGGTGTGGTGCCGTAGGTGATCGGCCGCCCGACCACGTCCGCGCGGCCGACCGGCTCCGCCAGGCCGCGCTCCAGCAGCGTCTGCATCACGCCGTCCACCGAGACGCCCCGCACCTGCTCGATCTCGGCGCGGGTGATCGGCTGCCGGTAGGCGATGATGGCGAGCGTTTCGAGCGCCGGCTGCGAGAGGCGGGGCGGACGCGGCTTCACGCCGACGAGCGCCTTGAGCCACGGCGCGTAGTCGGGCTGGCTGGCGAATTGCCAGGCGCCGGCCACGCACACCAGCCGGAAACTGCGGGCCGCCCGCTCGTGGTCGGCGGCCAGTTGCTCCAGCGCGGCCACGACGTCCGGCTCCTTCGTCTTTTTGAAGGCGCGGACCTCCTCGCCGACGCCCTCCGGCTCGGCGGCGGCGGCGAGCAGATCGCGGAGTTCCTTCGCCGTCATCGGCTTTTGGGCGGAGAACAGCAGCGATTCCAAGATGAATTTCAGTTCCATGCTAGTCCGAGGGCGGCGGGCCGAAGGCGGATGGCGGGCCGGGTTCGCCAGCGGCCACCAAGTCCGGTGCGGCGTCCGGCGCTGCAAGGATGGCGCCCTGCGCCGGCCGCGCGCGGCCGATTTCGATTTCGCCAAACTCCGTCTCCTGCACCGCGACGATCTGCTTGAGCCGCATCAGTTCGAGCAGAGCAAGGAAGGTCACCACCACTTCCGTGCGGCTCGTCGCGCCTTCGAACAACTCGGAAAATTTCAACGCCGGTTTCTCCGCCACGAGCCGCAGGAGCACTTCGATCTTCTCGCTGACGGTCCAGCGGTCCTCGAAGATGTCGCGGGTCTGCTCGCGGCCGGCGACGCGCTTGAGGATGGCGCTGACGGCGTTGAGCAGGTCGAACAACGAGACCTCCGCCTTGCGGGGGGCCTCCTCCGGCGCAAACTCCAGCCGGCCCGGCCGCCGCGGGTACACGTCCGCCTGCCGCGCCTCGAGCGCCTGCAACTGCGCGGCGGCGTCCTTGAACTTCTTGTATTCGACGAGCTGGCGGATGAGTTCCCAGCGGGGATCGTCGCCCTCGTCCTCGCCTTCGGTTTCCACCTGCTGGTCCTTGGGCAGCAGCTCGCGGCTCTTGATGTACATGAGCGTGGCGGCCATCACCAGGAACTCGCCGGCGATCTCCAGGTCCAGCATCCGCATCAACTCGATGTACTCGATAAACTGCGTGGCGAGCTGGGTGAGGTTGACTTCGTAAATGTCCACCTCCTCCTTTTTGATCAGATAAAGGAGCAGATCGAGCGGTCCTTCAAAGACCTCGAACTTGACTTTGTATTCGGCCATGCGCCCGGCCCACGCGCCCACGCCGCCGGGATGATTCAGCGTAGGAAGCACTGGCCGGCTTGGCAACGACAGAACCGCCGCGCCGGGGCCGGCTCCGGACGCGACCAGGCCAGCGGACGCACCGGGGGCCTTGACATCGGCACGCGGATGGGGGAAAACGGCTTGTCATAATGCGCCGTTTCAAGGCGAAGACCCATGCTTGGCATGTGGGTGCGAAGCCGGCCGGCACAATCGCCGAATCACGATCCTTTCCTACACCCCGACGATGATGAAGACCATGCCGAACCTTCTCTTCGAGCCGCAGCGCCCTTGCCCACGGAGCCGACGCACGCCGCTTGACCATCTGTGGCCGGCCGGTCTGTTGCTCGTGGCCATCCTGCGCAACGGGCCGGCCTTCGGCCAGACCGGGCCGTCGAACGACCTGTTTTCCAACGCCATCGTTATCACCAACCCCCAAGCTATTGTGACCGGATCGAACGTCGGCGCCACCAAGGAACCCGGCGAGCCAAACCACGCCGGCAACGCGGGCGGCCAGTCGGTGTGGTGGACCTGGACCGCGCCCACCAACGGGACGGTGACCATCGACACCACCGGGAGTTCGTTCGACACGCTGCTGGCTGTTTACACCGGCGACTCGGTCTCGAATTTGTCGCCGGTGGCGAGCAACGATGACGTCAGCCCCAACGTCATCTCTCCCGCGCTCAACGTCGCCAGCACGGTCACGTTCTCGGCCGTGGCGGGGACCGCGTATCAAATCGCCGTGGACGGCTATGCGGTGAGCCCGTTTAGCCGGGACAGCGGCGACATCGTGCTCGGTCTCTGGGAAGGCGCGATGCCGCCGCGGATCGATACCCAGCCGCAGGATGTCACGGTGCCGGAAGGAGGTGTCGCCGGCGCGTACTTCCAAGTCAATGTGAGCGGCACGACACCGTTTGGCTGGCAATGGTTCAAAGATGGAGTCCCCATCCCGAGCGGCAGCCCGCTGTTTCCCTTCCGGTTCGAGTACCAGTTCGGCAACGCCCAACTCACCAATGCCGGCACCTACAGCGTGGTCGTGACGAACGCCGGCGGTAGCGCGACCAGTTCCAACGCCGTGTTGACGGTCCTGCCGGTGGCCTTCGTCGCCCAACCGCTGGTTCCGCCCGGGACGCCTCAGCCGCAGAGCAAGGTTGTCTCGGCCGGCTACCCGGTTACGTTTGGTGCCGGGGCGAAAAGCCTGGCGGCCGTTTCCTATCAGTGGCTGAAGGACGGCCAGCCCATCCTCGGCGCCACCAACGGCACTTTCACGATTGTGAACGTGCAACCGGGCGACGCCGCCCTCTACAGCATCATCGCCAGCAATGCGCTGGGCAGCGTGACCAGTTCCAACGCGACGCTGACCGTGCTGCCGCCGTACACCTTCGTCACTTTGGCTGGCCTGAACGGAGCGGCCGGCAGCAACGACGGGCCAGGAATCACCGCGCGATTCAACTATCCTTACGGAATCGCCGTGGACGGCGCCGGGACCGTTTTTGTGGGCGACGGTGGCAATTATTCGATTCGTAAAATCACTCCGGCCGGCGTGGTCAGCACGGTGGCGCGCTTGGGGTCTTCCGGTTCGCCCTATCTGTCGGTGGCATCGGATGGCGCCACGAACGTCTATGTCGCCGATTCCCTGCAGCGCACCATTTCCAGGATCAGCCCAGACGGGAGCGTGAGCCTCGTTGCCGGTCGGGCGGGCGTCTCCGGCAAGCAAGACGGAACCAACAGCGCGGCCCTGTTCGGCGGGCCGACGGCCCTCGCCTTGGACGCGGCGGGCAGCCTGTTCGTTTCTGATCAGAGGTCGATCCGGAAAATCACGCCCGAAGGCCTGGTCACGACAGTTGCGCCCGGAATTGGCGCCGGTTCCTATGGCCCGGACGGCCGCTGGACCAAGGCGAACCTTGGCTCTGGCGGAATCGGAGTGGACCAAGCCGGCCGGATCTTCGTGGCTGATTCCTTCGGCGCCATCCGAGTGATCGCCAGCGGTCAGGTGAACACTGTGGCGGGCCTTTGGAACTACCCCGGTCACCTTGATGGCTCAGGCAGCGCGGCGCGGCTTGCTCCGGCTCAACCTAGCGGCGCGGCGATGGACACGGGCGGCAATTTCTACATGGTCGAGTCGCCGCGGGGTCGCAGCGTGCGCCGCATCACGCCGCGGGGCGACGTCACCACGCTGGCCGGCCCTTCGGGCGTCGGCGATGGGACCGGAGCAGCAGCCGGGTTCGGATTCCTGGGTGGCATCGCGGTGGACCGCGCCGGAAATCTCTACGTAGCGGACTGGGGTTCCCATGTCATTAAGAAAGGCGTCCCCTTCGCCATCACCGCCTGGCCGCAGAGCCAGGCCGTGATAGAAGGCGCCAACGTGACGCTGAACGCCGAAGCGGCTGGGCCAAATGGTCCGTTCTCCTACCAGTGGCAGTTTGCCGGCGCGCCGCTGGCGGGCGAGACGAACGCGACGCTTTCCCTCGAGCTGGTCGTGCGCACCAACAGCGGCGTCTATTCCGTGGTCGTCAGCAATGCCGTCGGCAACGGGATCACGCTCAACGCCACTGTCCGCGCGCTAGTGCCACCGGTGCTCCAGCCGCCGCAACTCGTCACCGATCTGACCGCGACCAACCGGACCCTCCGCCTGTTCTTCCAGGACGCCGACGGCGGCGTGCCGTTTGACTTGAGCCAAATTGCGCTCCAGTGGCGCACCAACCTGCCCAGCGGCACCGACACCAACTGGCAGACGCTCACGGCCGGGTTCTATCTCACCAACGGCGTCGTGGCAGTGGATGATACCAACGCCGTCCAGGCGCCCACGGGCTTCTACCGAATCCTGGAGCGCTGAAGCCCGGGCCGCGAGCGAGCGCGCTTCTGCCCTTCCGTCTCACCGCGCCCCGCCTTTGCCGCCCGATCCGCCCGCCCCGCTCACCAGTCCTTCGACGGGCGCGAAATCGTCGGTGAGCAGCGGCGCCCGGGCGGCGGTGGGCGGCGCCTCCGCCCGGAAGGCGTTCAGCCGCGTGCGGAAGGCCGGCAGCGTCACTTTGTCTTGGTTGATCAGGAAATCCGCGCGCTGTTGCAGGAGGCTGAAACTCACCTTTTCCCGGGACTTGGTCGCGATGAGGATGACGTTCTGGCTGGTGGTGCAGGGAAAGAGGTACACTTGCGGGAAGACCGTCTTGAGCGTCTTGTGCATGGCGCCGAGCAAGTCGGCCCGCCAGCCGCGCAGGTTGCCCATCACGTTGTAAGCCAGCACGCCGTTGGCGGTGAGGTGGGCGGCGGCCAGTTGGAAGAATTCCTGCGTGGCCAGGTGTTGTGGAATGAAGCCGCCGTAGCGCGTTTCGGTGTAGGCGTCCATCAGGATCGCGTCGAACCGCTTCGGGCTGCGCCGCAGGAAAACGCGGCCGTCCTCGACGTGGACCCGCTGCCGGGGGGATTCCTTGAACTGGAAATACTCCGTGGCCACGCGCCGCACCGCCGGGTCGATCTCGACGGTGTCGATTTGCAGCCCGGGGTAGTCGTGTTCGAAGGCCCGCTGGGTGCTGGCGCCGCCAAGGCCGACCATCAGCACGTTCGTCAGCTTGGCGTTCCACAGCCAGATCACGTGAAACATCTCGGTGTATTCGAAATGGCCGGTGAGCGGGTTCGTCAGGTTCATGCGGCTCTGCGTAGTGGCGTCGAACCGCAGCGTCCGGAGGCCGTTCTCGTCCGTGACCTGGATGTTGTGATAGGCCGAGGTGGTTTCAAAGACCACTTCGCCCCGCGCGCAGCCGCCGATGGGGAGAAGCCAGAACAGCAGACCCAGCAGGCTGGGGCAAATCCGAAGTCCGAAGTCCGAAATCCGAAATCCAAATGAGCCGCGGGCGCGGGAACTGGGCCGGGTAGTTCGGATCACGCTTGGCTCCTCCGAGGACGCGGTCGGGAGCGGAGCCGGCCTTCCTTCGGTTTTTGGGATTCGGTTTTCGGATTTCATGAGCGGATTGCTTCCCCTTGCCCCGCCACCCGTCCATCCATCCACCAGCAGGCCAGGCCGAGGAGAAGCGTCAACACGCCGGTGGCGCGGAAGATGTTCGAGACCGTCATGTGTTCGAGGAGGACGTAGCCGGACACGAACACGCCGGCGATGCTGCCCACGGTGCTGGCGGCGTAGATGCGGCCGCTGGTCCGCCCGACGTGCGACAACTGCCGCGCCGCCACGCGGACCATGTAAGGCGAGAGCGTCGCCAGGGCGAAACAGGGCAGAAAGAAGACGAGGGAACTGCCGAGGGCCGGGTCCAGCTTTTGCCAGAGCGGGGGGATTTCCGCGTCCGCTGGGTGGCGTTGGATGATGGCGTTGATCAGCCGGGGCGCGAAGGCGGGGATGCCCAGGACAAACAGCCCGGCGGGCGCCAGCAGCCACGCCAGAAAGGCCAACCGCTGGAAGTGGCCCGCCATCGCGCCGCCGAAGGAATAGCCCAGGGCCAACGCGGCCAGGATCACGCCGATCTGGCTGACCCAGACATAGAACGAACTGCCGAAGTCCTTCGCCAGGTAGCGCGCGCCGATGATCTCCAGGACCATGATGGCGAATCCTCCCAGGAACACGATGAGGGTCGCCGCGACGTTGCGCATGGCCGGCAGCGTAAGCGGCCCGGCGGGGCAGGTCAAATGCCGCCGCGCGGCGGCGGGAAGCGCGGAGCGTCGCCAAACGCGCCTCCGCCGCGGGACGTTGGGCGTGCAACTTTAGGCTTCTTCGCTCCCCGCGTGGTGTTTACTCTGGGCTGCCCATGAGCCAGACGCACCCGTTGACGACGACGGCGTTTGAATTGCCCGGCTACCGCGTGGTCAAAAACCACGGCGTGGTACGGGGCATCATTGTGCGTTCGCGGTCCATCGTGGGCAACATCGGCGCGGGCATCCAGAGTCTGTTCGGCGGCAACATCTCGCTCTACACGGAGATGTGCGAGAAGGCCCGCGAGGACGCCTTCGCGCAGATGCTCGCGCACGCCGGCGAGTTGGGGGCCAACGCCGTCATCGGCGTGCGCTACGACGCCACGGAGATCGCGCAAGGGATCACTGAGGTGATCTGCTACGGCACGGCGGTGTTCGTGCAACCGGCGTGAGGGCGGGATAGCCGGCGGGCGGTGAGCGGAGATTCGACAGTCTGAGATTTGAATTCAAGTTATGGCAGGCCACAGCAAATGGGCGAAGGTCAAGCATTTCAAAGGCGCGCTGGACGCCAAGCGCGGCAAGATTTTTTCCAAGCTGGCCCGCGAGGTCACCATCGCGGCCAAGCAGGGCGGCGGGGACGCGGACATGAATCCGCGCCTGCGCATGGTGCTGCTCAAGTGCCGCGCGGCCAACATGCCCAAGGACAACATCGACCGCGCCATCAAGCGCGCCACGGGCGGCGACGCGGCCAATTACGAGGAGTTGACCTATGAGATCTTCGGCCCGCACGGCGTGGCCATCCTGCTGGAAGTCACCACCGACAATCGCAACCGCACCTCGGCGGAGATCCGCAGCATCGTGACCAAGAACGGGGGCAGCATCGCCACCCAAGGCGCGGGGAGCCGGCTGTTCCATCGCCAAGGCCAGATGATCATCTCGCGCGAGGCGGCCCACGAAGACCAGTTGATGGAGTTGGCGCTGGAGGCCGGCGCGGAGGATTTCAAAGCGGAGCCGCAAGGCTGTGAAATCGTGACCGATCCGGCGCAATTTGAGGCGGTCCACAAGCAGATCGAAGCCAAAGGCATCCGGTGCGAGGTGGCGGAAGTCACGGAATTGCCCATCACCACCGTCCCGCTGCCGGACGCCGAGGCGGTCGCGTCCGTGAACCGGCTCATCGAGACGTTGGAAGAACACGACGACGTGAAGGAAGTGTATTCCAACGCGGAGTTCCCGGAGTGAGATGAGGAACCCCGAACTCCGAAAGCCGCTACCCGAAGGAAATCCGGAATCCGAAGGTCGACGCGTTTCGACGGGCGCGACGCCGGCAGCCGGACCCGCTCGCCCTTCAGATTTCGGATTTTGGATCTCCGCCGCGCGGCGGCTTCGCTCCCATCCATGAAGTCCGTGACCGGCACCTGGTTTGCCCGCCTGCTGGCGGCGCTGGCGACGGCGGTTTTCCGCTATCCGAAGCTGATTTTCTTTCCGCAACTGCTGCTCGCGGGCCTCTGCGTCTTCTACACCGTCAAGTATCTCCAGTTCGACCCCAGCCAGGACAACCTCGTCGGCGCGAACAAGCGGTACCACCGGAATTTTCTCCAGTTTGAGAAGGAGTTCCCCGATCAAAACGACCTGGTGGTGGTCGTCGAAAGCGAAAGCCCGGAGAAGAACCGGCAGTTCGTCGAGCGGTTGGGCGCCAAACTCGAAGCCGAAACAAACCTTTTCAAAAACGTCTTTTACAAAGGCGATTTGAAGATGATGGGCGACAAGGCGCTGCTGTTCGTCCCGGACAAAGCCGACGCGCGCTTTGCCGCGGGAGACTTCAAGGATCTGCCCGCGTTCGCCGCGAAGGTGAACCAACCGTCGAACGCGGTCTCGGCTTACCTTCACGCGCAATTGTCCGCGGCGACACGGGAGGCGCTGACGAGCTTTCCCCGGGCCACGACCAACCCCATCCCTCTATTGTCCGCCTTGACGAACGATCTCAACCGCGTCGTCACCGGCCCGTCGATCT
This sequence comes from bacterium, assembly GCA_021780115.1. Taxonomy (GTDB): domain Bacteria; phylum Verrucomicrobiota; class Verrucomicrobiia; order Limisphaerales; family JAJXZI01; genus JAJXZI01. Next base: position 23,360 of record JAJXZI010000319.1, read on the forward strand.
TCCAGGCGCAACGCTTTCGGGGCGTCACGCTGCGGCCCGAAACCCAGCGGCTGTTGACGCAGAACCTCGACGCCACGAATCAGGCGCGCCTGAACCGGGGGCTCCTGGAAGACGCTTATCCGGCGGAGATCGCGCGGAGTGATTTGGAGGAGTTGCTTCTGGCCCTACAGACCTACCAGCCCTTCATCCAGCAGTTCACCCACGCGACCAACCTGGTCTCGCTGTTCAGCTTGGTGAACACCCAGTTCCGCACCGCCAAACGGGAAGAAAACGCCGAGACCGCTTCGCTGGTGAAGGCGTTGCCGGCCCTGGAGCGGATCATCCGCGAGGCCGACGACAGCCTGCGCCGACCCGGTACGCCGCCGTCGCCCGGTATTAACGCGCTGTTCGGCGCCGGGCAGGAAGCCGAGCAGCAGATGTACATCACCTACACCAACGCCTCCGGCCAAGGCCAGATTTACCTGGTCACGGCCCAGGCGCCGACCGACGAGCTGAACGCCGCCGCCGTGCATCGCCTGCGGCAACTCGTCGCCGCGACGCGCGCCGAAGTGCCCGGCCTGAACGTCGGCATCACGGGCCAGCCGGTGCTCGACGAGGACCAGATGAGGCAGTCGCAACACGACGCCTCGCTGGCCAGCGTCGTGTCGCTGGTCTTGTGCGCGCTGATTTTCGTTTACGGCTACAATGAGATCGGCCGGCCCATCAAGGCGACGTTTGGCCTGCTCATCGGCCTGGCCTACGCGATGGGCTTCGCGACTCTGGTCATCGGCCACTTGAACATTCTGACCATCACCTTCGCGCCGATCCTCATCGGCCTGGCCATCGACTTCGCGGTCCACCTGATCACGCGCTACGAAGAGGAACTGCGACGGGGCGAGACCGAACGCGAGGCGATGACCAAGGCGATGGTGTTCACCGGTCAGGGGATCGTCACCAGCGGCATGACCACCGGCGGCGCCTTCCTGGCGATGGGCCTTACCGATTTCAAAGGCATCCAGGAGATGGGAATCATCTGTGGCGGCGGCCTGCTCCTGTGCCTGATCCCGATGATGACGTTGCTGCCGGTATTGCTGTTGCGCGGCCGGCAGAACGTCATCGACCACGAGACGGGCGATCCCTTCGCCCAGCGGGCGCGCATCGAGCGGCTGTGGCTCGATCGGCCCGTGACCGTCGTGATCGTGGTGTTGCTGCTGTGCGGGTTGGCGGTGAGCCAGTTTCGCAACATCTGGTTCGATTACGATCTGCGCGAGATGCAGTCCAAGGGGCTGCCGGCCGTGGTATTTGAGAAAAAGCTGATCGCGGCTGGCGGTCGATCAGTGCTGTTTGCCGCGGTGATCGCCGATACGCTCGCCGAGGCGCAGGAGATTGAAGAAAAGGTCCGGCAACTTCCCACCGTCGCGGACGTCGAGTCGATGAGCCATTACCTGAACGAGGATCAGACCCACAAACTGCGGCTCATCGGTCAGGTCAAAAAGGAAGTCGCCCCATTGCGCTTTGAGGATTACGACCGCGCTCCGGTGGCGGTCGAGCCGCTGAGCGCCACGCTCTATTACCTCCAAGGCTACTGCGCCGCCGCCGCGGACGAAGCCCGGAAGGAGGACCCGGAAGTGGCCCGCCAACTCCTCTCGCTCCGCGATGTGATCAACCAGTTTCGCAAGGACATGCTCGCGGCTCCGCAGGTCGCGGCCGAAAAGGTGGCCGCCTTCCAACAGGCGCTCTTCCAGGACGTGCATGACACCTTCGCGGCGCTGGCCCACCAGGACGACAGCGGGCCGCTGCGCGTGCAGGACCTGCCGCCGGCGATGCGCAACCGGTTCGTCGGCGTGACCGGCAAGTTTCTGCTCCAGGTCTATCCGAAGGAAGACGTTTGGAAGCGCGAGAACCAGCGCGAGTTCATCAACGAACTGCGCCACGCCCTCACGCCGAACGAGGTCCCCGAGCACTCCACGCCGGGCCTGTTCCATCTGTTCCAGCGGCTGGCCGCGCGCCTGACCGGCCAGCCGATGGCGGATCCCGCGCCCGCCGCCAAGCCGATCATCACGGGCATCCCGGTCCAGTTCTACGAATACACCGGCCTTTTGGTGAACAGTTACATCGAGGCGGCATGGTATTCGTTGGGCGCAATCGTCATTCTGGTGCTCTTCCACTTTCGCACGCTGACTTCCGTGGTCCTGGCGTTGATCCCAGTCGCGGTGGGAACGATCTGGCTGGGGGGGATCATGGGCGGGTGCAACCTCCAGTTGAACCCGGCGAACATCATGACGCTGCCGCTGGTCATCGGCATCGGCGTGACGAATGGCATTCAAATCCTCAATCGTTTCGCCGAGGAACGCGTGCCGGGCGTTCTGGCCAAGAGCACCGGCAAGGCCGTGTTGGTGTCCGGGTTGACGGCTATCGCCGGGTTCGGCAGCCTCATTCTGGGCAAGCACCAGGGCATCCACAGCCTCGGCTTGGTCATGTCCATCGGCATCGCCACCTGCATGATCGCGGGACTGACCTTCCTGCCGGCCGTGATGAGCCTGATGGCCCGGCTGGGCGTGGGGACAAAACGACCCAGTGCTGACAATGCATGATCAACACTGGGTCGGGAGGAACCGAGGCAAAAACCTCAAGTGTCGGCGTCACAGTAAGTCAGCCCACTCATCCATGTCAACTCTTGGTTTCTCCGGCGTACACCGGTTAATCCGCTGGCACGGTAACGATAGCGGGTTCAGGCGGAGGACGCTCGCTCCGCCCCAGATTCCCCGCCCGGCTAGATCCCGCCGTGCTTGACGGCTCGCCGTCGGCCTCTACTATCCGCCGCCGAGAACGGTTTCCCGATGCGCGCCGCGATTCCCAGGCAATGCCAACTTGCTGTGCTGATTCTATTTTTCAGCGCGCCGGGCGTCGCGTTCTCCCAGTCGTTCCACGGCGGGCCGCTGTTCGATCACTTCCCGCTGACGCTTTCGCTGGGCGAGCGGACCGAGGCCGCCGGTCCCTTCTTCGCCTCGGAGGAGCAGCCGGCGCAGCGGGGCTGGGCCGTGCCCCCGCTGCTTTCGCACACCTGGTACACCGATGTGGACGGCGAGGAGGTGGATTTCCTCTATCCGTGTTTGACCTACGACCGCTATGGCCAGGAGTATCTCTGGCAGTTCCTCCAGGTCGTGAGTTTCTCCGGCGGCCAGACGCAGCAAGACGGGGGCACGCGGCGGGCCGAGATCTTCCCGATCTATTTTCACCGGCGCTCCCCCAATCCCGCGGACGACTACACGGCCGTCCTTCCTTTCTACGGCACGATCAAGCACAAGTTCCTGCGCGACGAAATCCACGTCGTTCTGTTTCCCTTCTACGTCGAGACGCGGAAGAAAGACGTGGTGACGGACAATTACCTCTTTCCCTTTTTCGACCTCCGGCGCGGCGACGGGCTGCACGGCTGGCAGTTCTGGCCGCTGGTCGGCGCCGAACACAAGGTGCTTACCAGCCGCACGAACGACTTCGGCACGGTCGAAACGGTCCCCGGCCACGACAAGTTCTTCGCGCTTTGGCCGCTCTACTTTCATGACGACACCGGCCTGGGCACGGACAACCCGGAGCGTTTCCGGGCCTTTCTGCCGCTCTATGCCTTCACCCGCTCGCCGCAACGCGATGTGTCCGCCTACCTCTGGCCGTTCTTCAGCTACACCGACGACCGCGCACAGAAGTACCGCGAGTGGGACTTCCCGTGGCCGTTGTTCGTCATCGCGCGCGGCGAAGGCAAGACCCTCACGCGCTTCATCCCCGTTTACAGCCGCGGCTTCGACACCAACATGGAAAGCCAGTCCTACCTCTGGCCCGTCTTCACCCATCACCGGGACCGTGCTCCGGCGTTGGTGCGCGACCGCACCAAAGTCCTGTTTTGGGTGTATTCCAAGCTGGACGAAACGAACGTTGCCGCCGGCACCACCAAGCGGCGCCTGGACGGCTGGCCACTGTTCACCTACACCCGCGGCCACGAGGGCAACACGCGCCTGCAAATCTTCGCGCCGCTCGAACCGATCGTCCCCAGCAGCAAGAGCGTCCAACGGAACCTCTCGCCGCTGTGGACCCTCTGGCGCTCCGAGCGCAACGCCGCCAACGGCGCCACCAGCCAGTCGCTGCTCTGGAACCTTTACCGCCGCGATACCACGCCGAAAGCCCGCCGGACTTCCTTGCTCCTCGGCCTGTTCCAATACCAATCCGGCCCGGAGGAGAAACGGTTGAAGCTGTGTTTCATCCCGATCAGCAAAAAGAAACAGACGCCGTGAAACCCGGAAACCGAAATCCGAAGGCCGAAGGAAAGCCGCAATCCGAAAACTTTCGGATTGCGGTCTTGACGACTTGCGCAGTGGAAATTCCGGCCTGACCCGCGCATACTTCTCTCATGTTCCAGCACATCGGCGAAATGGTCCTCATGCTCTGCCGGACGCTCTGCGCCTGGCCGCAGGTGTGGCGCCAACGGCAGAAGGTCCTCGACCAGCTCTTCGACATCGGCAACGCCAGCCTCTTCATGGTGTGCATTCTTTCTCTCTTCATCGGCGGCGTGCTGTCGCTGCAGAGCGGGCCGGTGCTGGCGGATCGCGGCCTGGCGGGCGTCCTGGGCGCCATCGTCGGCACCTCCATGTGCAAGGAACTCGCCCCGGTGATGATGGCCGTGCTGATCGCCGGCCGCATCGGCTCGGCGATGGCGGCGGAGATCGGCTCGATGCAGGTGTATCAGGAGATCGACGCCCTGCGCACGATGAACATCAACCCCCTTTCCTACCTCGTGCTGCCGCGGCTGGTGGCCATCGCGGTCGCGCTGCCGTTGTTGACCATCTTTTCCATTCTGATCGGCTGGTTCGGTGGGGCGGTCGTGGCCGCCACCAACCCGCGCGTCGGCGTGCCATTCCAATCGTTCTTCCGGGTTCTCAGCGAAAACGTGGACGCCGGCGATGTGGCCAACGGCCTGTTCAAGAGCCTGTGCTTCGCGATCGTCATCGGCGTCGTCTCCTGCCAGCAGGGCCTGGCCACCATCGGCGGCCCGCGCGGCGTCGGCCGCTCCGTGACCAAGGCCGTCGTCAACTCCATCGTGCTGATCCTGATCCTGGACTACTTCCTGACGCGGCTGCTGCTCTATTTCCAATGAACCCGGTCGTGACCAATCACCAAGGCGTCAGCGTCCAGGTCCGCGGCCTGCGCAAGAGCTTCGCCGGCACGCCGGTGCTCCAGGGGATCGACTTCGAGGTCGCGCCCGGCGAAATCTTCGTCATCATGGGCCCCAGTGGCAGCGGAAAATCCGTCCTGCTCAAACACATCATCGGCTTGGAACGCCCCGACGCCGGGGAAATCCTCATCGGCGGCAAGCCGGTGGGTTCGCCGGGCGTAATGGACCGCTTCCGCCTGGCGATGGTCTTCCAGTCCGGGGCGCTGCTCAATTCCCTGACCGTGGGCGAGAATGTCGGCCTCTACCTCAGCGAGCACCGCCTGAAACCGCCGGGGGAAATCGCTCGCATTGTTGCGGAGAAACTCGAGCTCGTCGGCCTCAAAGGCGCGAGTGACAAGCTGCCGAACGAGCTTTCCGGCGGCATGAAGAAGCGCGCCGCCATCGCCCGCGCCCTGGTCATCGAGCCGCAGTTGGTTCTTTACGACGAACCGACCAGCGAACTCGATCCCCTGTCGGCCGTCACCATCGCGGAGGAAATTGTCCGGTTGCGGCAGCGCATTCGCGCCACCTCGCTCGTGGTGTCGCACGACCGCGACCTGGCGTTCGGCGTGGCCGACCGCATCGCCGTCATCCATCAGGGCCAGCTTTTAACCATCGGCACACCCGAGGAAGTCCGGCGGTTCAACGATCCGCTGGTGCAGCGTTTTCTCAGTGCCGATTTCAAACCCAGCAACCATCCACCGACTCCATGAGAAACACCCTTGAAACCCGCCTGGGCCTCTTCGTCGCCCTGGCCCTGATCACCGCCTTCATCATCCTCGAAATGGTTGGCGGCACGCGCTTCTTCAAACGCGGCTACCGCGTCTCCGCCCTCTTCAACAGCGTCCAGGAACTGACCGTCGGCTCGCCCGTGAAGATGGCGGGCGTCCCCATCGGCCGCGTCGAGAACGTCGGCTTCAAGGACAGCAAGGTGGAAGTGGCCATGAAGATCGACCGCGGCTACGTCGTGAAGACCGACAGCAAGGCGAGCATCCGGTTCACCGGCCTGATGGGGCAAAACTTCGTCGCCATCGACTTCGGCTCAGAAAACGCGCCGCGTGTCGAAGACGGCCAGACCATCGCCAGCGTCGAGCAGCCGGACTTCAACGCGCTGATGGCCCGGCTGGACGAGGCCGCCACCGGCATCCAGAACATCACCAAAACCTTCACCGGCGACAAGCTCGACAACCTCATCGGGCCGCTGATGAATTTCATCAAGGACAACCGCGAGCCGCTCACCGCCACCATCGCCAACTTCAAATCGGTGAGCGACCAGATCGCCCAAGGCAAGGGCACCGTCGGCAAACTCATCCACGACGACGCGCTCTACACCGCCGCCCTCACCACCGTCAGCAACGTCACCCAGACCGTCACCCAGACCGGCGACGAGGCCCGGCAGACGCTGGCCGACGCCCGCAAGATCGTCGCCCGGGTCAACGCTGGCGAAGGCACCGTCGGCCGGCTCCTCGCCGACGACGCGCTCTACCGGGAAGCCACGAATTCCATGACCAACCTGCGAGAAATACTGCAAAAGGTGAACAACGGCCAGGGCACCGCCGCCAAGATCATCAACGATCCCGCCCTGTACAAGAACGCCAACATGACGCTGCAAAAGGTGGACAAGGCCACCGAGTCGCTGGAAGACCAGGGCGTGCTGAGCGTGGTCGGCATCGCCGTCGGGCGCCTGTTCTGATCGGCGTTGGGTGGCACCGGCCTCCGACCGGTCGTGTGCGGTGTCGCGCCGCGCACCCAACCTGCGGTGGAAGTCGGTTGCCGCAGCTTGCTCGCGACATCGCTCAGCGGGCTGGCGGCGCGACGCGGTCGCCACCGAACGTTCTCCGTAAACACTCGATGCTCTTCGTGGCAATGGTCTCCGGCCCTTCCTCGAACTGGAAGACCTCGACCGAGACATAGCCCGCGTAGCCGACTTCCGCGAGCGCCGCGGCGATGGGCGCGAAATCCACGTCGCCGAAGCCGGGGCCTTTGAGGTTCTTGTCGTTGGCGTGGAAGTGCGCGAAGTGCGGCCACGACTCACGGATGATCTGTGGGATCGGTTTGGCCTCCGCGCACATCGCCTTCACGTCGAGGATGATCTTGAACCGCGGAGAATCGAATTGCTGCACGAACCGGATCGCCTCCGCCGCGGTGTTGATGAAGTTCGTTTCCGCCGGCGCCAGCGGCTCGAAGCAAAGCGTCACGCCGCGTTCCTCGGCCCGCTTCACCGGCTCGCGGAACGCCGCCGTCGCCCACTCCCAGGCCTGCGCCGGCGCCACGCCGGGCAGCACGTGGCGCTGCTTGGGCGAGCCGACCACCATCACCCGCCCGCCGAAATCGGCGCAGCCGTCCACCAGGTCGCAGAAGTAGCGCGCCGTCCGCTCGCGCAGCGCGCCGTCCGGCGCCGTGAGATGCAACCCCTCCGGCTTCACCAGCAGCCAGTGCAGCCCGACGATCTCGACGCCCGCCCGCGCCGCCGCCTCGCGGATGCGCCGGCGCTCGGCGGCGGAAATGTCGTTGACCGAATTGGCGAGCGTGAACGGTGCAATCTCCACGCCGTCGTAACCGGCCTGGGCGGCGTAGGCGAAAGTGTCTTCAATCTTCCAGCCTTGAAAAATCTCGTTGCAGATGGCGAACTTCATACGAACAAGATTCGCGGTTCGGAAAGCGAGTAGCAAGACGGAGCAACCAGCCGCGCTTCGATGGGGTGTGATTAAAAGTGGGTGAGGTTAATTCCACAAAGTTGGCCATAGGCGGTGGGCTCGCAGAACGCGCCGGCTTGCGATTTGATCTGCAGGTTCGATCCGCCACGCCGCTCCCGCCTTTTTGAGTCGGGCCTGCAGTACAGGGCGGTGGCCGGACACTCAATCATTCCCGCTCCAATGGGCAAGCCCAATGGGAGCGCCCGGCGATAATCCAGGCAGTCGGTGCGGTTGGTCGGATAACGATGCCCATGGCGTACGGGGGCCTCCTCCTCCGGCGGGGCGCT
>JAJXZI010000238.1 GCA_021780115.1 bacterium
GGCGGTGAGCCGCACGTAGAAATCGCGCACCGGCTCGACCACCCAGGTGTCGAACCGGAAGATGAGCTTTTCAAACCGGTTGCGGCCCGCGCCGGCTTTCCGCCGCAGCACCGCGGGCGCCAATAGCGGGATCACCGTCACCGAAATGATGTAGGAGGCGATTAACGCCACCACCAGCGAGATGGAGAGGGGTCGCAGAACAGTCTGCACAAAGCCGCCGATGAAGATAATTGGCAGCAGCACCATCACGGTGGCGTAGGTGCCGGAGAAGATGGCCAGCATGACCTCCTGCGTGCCGCCGACCACGGCCTGGTGCGCGTCGGCGCCCTGCTCGTGCAGATGGCGCTCGATGTTTTCGAGCACCACGATGGCGTCGTCCAGCAGCATGCCCACGGCAATGATGACGGCGGTGAGTGTCACCATGTCGAACTCATAGCCGATCAGCCACATGATGGCGAAGGTAAGCAGGTATGTGAACGGGATGGAGATGGCCGCCAGCAACATGCCTCGCAGATCGGCCAGAAACAGGAAGATCACGATCACCGTCATGATCACCGCGTCCCGCAACGCATCGAGCATGTTGCCGACCGACAGTTCGATGAGGTCGCCCTGGGTATCCGGGATGCTGAACTCGATGCCAGGGTAGGTCCTTTCCAGTTGCGGCAGCACCCCGGCCACGTCCCCGATGGTGCGCAGGGCGTACCCCGTGGTGCCGCGCTGGATATTAACCGCGATGGCGGGTTTGCCGTCGCCGTGATAGGCGCTCTGGGGTTCGAGGACGCCCCGCCGGATGCTGGCAATGTCGCCCAAATGCACGTCCCCTCCCGGCCGGTGCGCGACCGTGATGCGGCCCACGTCGGCCAGCCTCTGGAACTCGCCGGTGCGCTTGAGCAGGAACTGGCTTTGCGAAGTGATCAGCAGGCCGATAGGCTGGTTGGCGTTGAAAGCCACCAACTTCTGGCTCACGTCCTGCGGAGTCAAGCCAAAGCGTTCCAGCTTGTCCCGCCCCAATGTGACTCGGACCACGGGTTGATGCGCGCCAAACACCTCCACGTTGGCCACCTGCGGCAGTTGCAGAAGGCGTTCCTTGATCTCGTTGTCGGCCAGTTGGCGCACCATCGAGAGGTCCAGGGGCGAACCGTCCTTGGGCCGCAAGGCCAGCGTCAGCACCGCCGGGGTGGCCGAGGAGACTTTGAAAATCATCGGCGGCCGAATGGCGTCCGGCAGCAGGGCCTTGATCTTTTGCAGTCCGTTGGCCACGTCGGTCGCAGCCGAGTCGAGTCCTTTGGCGTATTCGAATTCCACCGACACCGCCGAGACCTCGTCTTTGCTGACGGAGGTCACCCGCCGCACCAGTTCGATGGTGTTGAGTTCCTTTTCGATCGTGCGGCTGACTTCCGATTCAACATCCTGGGCCGAAGCGCCGGGATACACCGTCACGACCGAGATCTGGGGGCGCTCCGAATCGGGAAACAGGTTGACCGGCATGTGCCGATAACCGACGAACCCAATCACCGCCGCTAGCAACACCAGCGAAGTGACCAGGTGCGGCTTTTTAAGATAGCCTTCGACAAAGTTCACGGCTGGCCCTCCCCGCCTTTCGCGCCGGTGGCCACCGTGACTTTCATCCCCGCCGCCAGTGTCATCAGCCGCGAGGGCCGCGCCACGATGAGCGGTTCGCCCACGCGCACGTCGCCCTTCACGGTCGCCTGATCAAGCGAACGAACCAGCACCTCTACCTGGATCGGTCGCACCGTGTCGTTATCCACAGCAAAGACCCACGTTCCTTGTTCCCCCTCCAGCAGCGCATCGGCCGGGACCACCACACCCTCGGCGGAACTTGTTTGCACGTCCGCGCCCACGGTCGCGCCGGAGACCAGCCCCGGCAGCGGATTGGTGATGTCGCACTCGAACGCCGCCAGGTGGTTGTCGCCCATGGCGGGAAACACGCGGGAAATCGCAGCTTCCAGCTCGTGGCCGGACAGGGTCAGGGTTACAGGCTGGCCAACGCGCAGCCCCGGAAAATCTTCCGGCGGCAACTCGGCCCGCACGCGAACCGACTCCTGGCGGACCAGCTTGAACAGCGGCTTGCCGGGAACAGCCAGGTCCCCGGGGTCAGCCAGCCGCCGCGCCACCACGCCGTTCCAAGGCGCCGTGATTTGGGTGTAACCCAAGCGCGTTCGTGCCGTTTCGAGGCGTTTCTGCGCCACCTCCAGCGCGGCGCCGGCCGCGGCATCGGCGGCCTGGGAGCGATCCCACTCTTCCTGCGCGATGCCTTTGACCTCGAAGAGCCGCCGGTCCCGCGCTGTCGCGCTGTGCTGGGCTTGATAGGCCTTTTGTGCCGCCGCCACGCCGGCCTCGGCCTCGGCCACCGCGTCGCGGAACTCGCTGGGGTCGAGCGATGCCAGCAGGCCGCCTTTTTGCACCGCTGCTCCTTCCCGCACCTTCATTTCCAGCACCTGCGCCATCACCTGCGGCGCCACATCCACTTCATCGGCGCCAATGACCGTGCCCAGCACATGCCGACTGTTCACCACCTTGCCTTGCGTGGCCGAAACCACCTCCACGGCTGGCGGGAGTTCCACGGGCAGAAACGCGCCTTCCTTCTGACGGATGCGTTTCGCTCGGACCGCGACTAAGACCACGCCGATGACGATGACAATGGGAATCCAGAGGAATTTTTTCATTGGATGACTTCCTTTTCGACAACGGTGTTGATGCGTTCGCCGGCGGTGACCAGGCCGGCCTGAGCCGACGCCACGGCGGCCCTCGCGCCCTCCTCGCGGGCCCGCGCCCGGAGCAAATCCTCGATGGTGCTGGCGCCCGTATCGTAGCGGACTTGCTCGATGCGCGCCGCTTCCGTGGCGGCGGCCACTTGCGCCCGGGCGGCGGTGAGGTTGGTGCGCGCGGCGTCGAGGCGGGCCAACGCTTCCTGCAAGTCGGCTTGGACCTTCAGCTGCGCCTCGGTGAGCGCCTCCCGCGCGGCGGCCTGCCGTTGGCGCGCAGCGTCCAGGCGCTTGAATCGGGCGTTGCCTTCGAACAAAGGCAGTTTGACCGAGACCGTTGCCGCCCAGATGTCCAACGTCCGGTCAATCTCGGTGCCGGTGTAATCCTGATAACTGGCCTCGGCATAGACCTTGGGCAGAAAATCGCTCCGCGCCACCTTCACCCCGCGGTCGGCCTGCTCGGCCGCCAGTCTGGCGCCGCGGACGGCGGAGTTGTTCGCCGCTTGCCCGCCCAAGCTGGGAAGCTCTCCCGGCACCGACTCCAGAGACCTTTCCGTCAGCGGGTCCACCGTGACGCCAGCCGCCGGGTCGCGCCCCAACACCGAGAGCAGCAGCGCACCCACCTTGACGCGATCCGCCTGCGCACTGGCGCGCTGGGCTTTGACGCCTTCGAGTTCGTCCACCACCTTGAGCCGGTCCACTTCCGGGCGTTTGCCCAGTTGCACCATTGCGTCGAGCGTGGACTTGGTCTGCTGCAAGGCGGCCAGTTGTTCGTCCAGCGACGCGAGCACTTGGTCGAGCGCCTGGGCGGTGGAGTAAAGCGAGACCGCGTTGAAGCGCACCTGCCAGCGGTTGCCTTCGAGCAGGGCAGCGGCTTTGCTGGATTCGAGCCGGGCGATGCGAATCTGGTTGTTCAGCTTGCCGCCCAGGTAGAGCGGGAATTGATAGACCAAACCATACTGCCCCTGGCTGCGGTCAAAGGGCAGGCCGCTGATGCCGTTGGCGAGCAACTCCTGGTACATCGGCACCAGAATCTGGTGGTTGTTGAAGTAGGAATACGAGGCGGTGGAATCGAGTTCGCCCCAGCGGCCGCGGGCGGTGGCGCTGGCGTCGTGCGTCGCGGCGGTCGCCTGGTGGCTGGCAGCCTTCAGACCGGGATTCAGTTTGAGCGCCGCTTCGACGGCACCTGACAGCGTCAGGTGGAGGGTTGGCGGCGCGTTGGTGGGCGCGCCCGCCGCCAGAGCGGAGCGGGCCAGACAAACCAGCAGCGCGACGGTCAGCGTTCCCGTCGTCGCCGCGAGACGATTGCAGTGTTTCATAAAAACCGTGACTGTGGGCCTCGTCCGCACAATACGTTATTTAGCTAACTGGCCAACTATTCAGAGTCGCAAAGCTTGCAATAGTTACAGGTTCTCCCCGCCAGCCCGGCGTCCTTCGGATTCACGGGGCGCTGTAGATCAGCCAGACACCGCCCAGCAGGACCAGCACGCCGCAGATGGCTTTGACGGCGGCAATGCCTTTGGATTGTTCGTTCCAATTGAGAAAGCGCTGGACGACTTCGGTGAAGGTCCCGGCCAGCACAATCACCGAGCAATGACCCACACCGTAGGCCAGCAGGAGCGACGCCCCGTAGGACGGCGCCGTTCGCGCCAGCTTGAAGGTCACCGCCAGCATCGGCGCCACGTAGGCAAACGTGCAGGGGCCAAGCGCGATGCCGAAGATGAGGCCCAGCAGGAACGCCGCGAGCAGACCCTTCTTCTTCATGTTCACGTGGCCCGGCCCCGACCACGGCATGGGAATCACGCCCAGCAGATGCAGCCCCACGACCAAGAAGATGGCCGCGACAAAGTAATTCCCGTAGCGCCCCACATCGCCCAGCATTCGGCCCGCCGCCGCCGTAATCGCCCCGATGGCGGCGATGGTGACGAGGATGCCCACCGCAAACAGCGTGGCGATGCCGGACGCGCGTGCTGTGGAAACCCGCCCCTGGCCACTGATGAAACCCACAATCAGTGGAATGCTCGCCAGATGGCACGGGCTGAGGATGATGCTCAAGATGCCCCAGATGACGGAGGCGCCCAGAGCCAGTAGTGGCGCGCCTTCGACGGCGTGGCTGAGGCTGGTGAAGAGGTGCTCCACGCTTACTTGCACTCGCCGAGTTTGCAGGCTTTGGCAATTTGCTCCGGTGAAAGCATCATCTTGTCCGCGAGGGCTTGGGCGATGGTAATTTGCCGGCCCGTCATCGCCGGACGGGCGTCCAGCCACTTTTGCAGGTTGGCTTCGTTCACGAAGAAGCCCTGCTTGAAGCAACCGGCGGAAACCCATTGACCGTCGGCGTTCTTCTTTTGGCCGAACCAGGCGATGGCGGTCGGCGGTTCCATTGAGGCCACCATGCCATTGAGCGTCTTCACCCGGATCGGTTCGCCCGTCAGTCCATCCTTGGCCTCGACTTCGATATCTTGCTTAACCCGCGCAGCCACACCCAACGAGCAATGCGTGCAACAGCCCAAGCCGTGCGTCGTACCGAATTTCACGACGCAAGCGTCTTCGGGATAAGCGGCGCGGTCGCAGAAGGCGCAGCGCGTGGCCAGTTCTTTGGAGCGAAGCACGTCCCAGACAAGGAGGTTTCCCGGATTGGTCTGTTGCTCCTTCACGGCACTGTCTTTGTCACCAAACGCCTTGATCGTCGGCCGGCCCTTCGCATCCATGCCGTAGAGATACGTCGCCGAGGCCGCCGCCACGAGCTTGCCGCTGGCCCAATCTGTCACGCTCACCTTGGCTTCTTCGCCCTTCGGATCCGCGCCCACGAGGCTGGAGAAGTAGATGAAGCAGCAGTGCGGCGAGCAGAGGATGCGCTGTTCGGTCTCGCCGTTCACCACCACTTTCGTTTGGGGATTCACGTCGCCGTCGCACATAAAACACACCGCGTCGCGCGGGCGGGTGTCGGCGGCCACCGGCGTCTCGAGGACGATGGCGGCAGACGGCTTGCCGCCGGCCAGGTCCACGCCGAGTTCCCTCCACTTGGCGAGGATGTCGTCTTTGCCGAAGAAGCCGACGTGGCGGAACAACTCCTTGCCGGCCGCGTCGACGAAGATCTGGGTGGGAATCATTTCAATCCCATAAACCTTGCCCGCGTCGGGATTCTTCCACACGTCAATGAACTGCACGTTCAACTTGCCGGCGTAGTCCTTCTTCAACTCCTCCAGCACGGGCGCCATCATTTTGCAGGGAATGCACTTGTCGGCGCCCAGGTCCACGAGCTTGGGCAGGCCGGCCACCACGGCGGGAGCAGCATCGGCGACGCGGTCGGGCGTGCCGGTGGCAGCGGTGATTGCCGGGGTTGACTCAGCGGGCGCGTTGCGCCGCTTCAGGGACACGGCGGCGATGACGGCCACGGCGAGCGCGGCCACGATGAGAATCTTCAGGGGGGCTTTCATAGGGTTGTTGGGAGGTGAAACGTGAAACGTGAATCCCCCACTCGCGCCCGGTTTTCATGTTCACGTTTCACGCTTCACGCATCATGTCTCACGGCTTGATCTTCTGGTAAAGCCCCGGCAGCCGCGTGCGATACATCTCGGCGACTTGTCCCTCCATCTCGGCCAGCGGCTTCACCGGGATGAGGTCCATCACCTCGGCGGGCGTCAGACCGGATTCGAGCAGCGTCCGCGTGCCGCCGCAGACCATGCGCTTGAGCGCCGGCGCAATCTCGGCCTCGCTCAGGCCAAAACCGGCCGCCACTTCGCGCAGAGCTTGCAGTTGAAACCAGAGATAGGTCGGCCCCATCGCCGAGAGGATGGCGTAGGCCTCGATTTTCTCCTCCGCCACTTCCGGGCATTCGCCCAGCGGTGCCAGCAAGGTTGTGATCTCCACCCGATCCGCCGGCGAAAGCGCCGGGCCGAAACTGACCGGGTTGTAACCCTGCCCGATGAGCGACGGCGCGTTGGGAATGACGCGCGCAATGCGAGCGAAACCGCCCAGCAACCCGTTCAGCTTCGCCACGGTGAACTTGGGCGCCAGCGAAACCAGCACGGCACCCGGACGCAAGCTGGCTTTGATCTGCGCCGCCACGTCCGCGACCACCGGCGGATGCACGGCCAGAAACACGGTGTCCTGCGCGGCGGCGATCCGGCTTTCGGCCGCCGTCTGCACTCCGGGAAACCGCGCCTTGAGTCTGGCGAGCGTGTCCGCGTTGCAGTCGCTCACCACCACGTTGGCCGGCAGGGCGTTCGCCCGCGTCCAGCCTTCCAAGAAGATGCGGGTGATCCGCCCGCCGCCGATGAAGCCGAGAGTTTTGTTGCTCATGGAATTTGTGGGTTGAGGTTCATTTGACGTGGAATTCATCCACCTTCCGTTTCAGAATGGGAAAATAGCCGGCAAAGTTCAGGAGCAGCTCGCGGTCTTTCTCGAAGTCGGCCAGTTCCACCTCGACGAGCCAGCCCTGCTCGTAAGGGTTTTGATTGACCAACTCGGGGGACGTGTTCAGCGCCTCGTTGACGGCCACCACTTTTCCGGTCACCGGAGAAATCACCTCCGCCACCGCCTTGGCCGACTCGATGGTTCCCAACTCGCCAAACTGCTCGACGACGGCGCCAATGGCTGGCGGGGTGAAGAAGAGAACATCGGACAGGCTTTGCTGGAGAAAGTCGGTCATGCCCACCCGCGCCCGGCGGCCGTTCACGAACACCCAAAAATCGTTCTCGTTGAAATAGAAACCGGCCTTCGGCACGCGGAAAATGAACTTGTCCTTCTGGTAGGTCTCGTAATCGAAGTGCTCCGGAAACGCCGTCGCGGCCGTCGGACCAGCAGGTTCAGCGGTGTCCGCTTCCAACAGCGCGGCGGCGAGCGCTTTGGCCAAGCTGCGTTTGGTGTCGTCGAGGCGCAGGGAATCCGCCAGTTCGATGCCGCGCTTCTTGACCTCCTCGGTCACGGTCAGTTTCCTGGCGACCTTCAGGCCCTTCTCGGCCGCCAGTTTGCTGGCGCAGCGGGTGGCGCAACCGTCAATGACCACGAGCGGGCGCTCGGCCGCCAGCCGGTTGTAACGGGCGTCGGCCACGCGGTAGAAGACCGGACAGAGAATCTCGCTGCCGGTTTGCTCCGCCAGTTCCACCGCCATCTCGCGGGTCACCCCGCCGGCCGCCTTGTCCAGGCCGTTGCAAGGCAGAATGGCGTAAGTCGGGTGCGGCTTCATGCGCTCGCCATCTCCTGTCGGATTTGCTTGATCCGCACCGTGGTTTCGCGTTTGTCGGGAAAGCTGAGCGCATCCACGCCGCAGGTCTTGGCGCAGGCCCGGCAGAAGACGACGCAGTTCTCCGGATTCTTGACGATCAACTTGGGCGTCGCGTCTTCCCGCACTTCATAAACCTGGTGCGGGCAGAACTTGACGCATTCCATGCAGTCGTTGCACTTGGCGTAGTCAATCCGCGGGCTCCAATCAATCCGGCTCCGCGGCACGCCCATGAAAGTGGTTTCGCTCATTGTCCGCCCTCCGTGGGCGCTGGCGCCAGCGCCGCCTGGACTTTTTGGAACGCCTGCTCGTTGGTCATGTCCCGGATGTCGAGCATGACGGCGTCCTTCTCGATGTCCCGGCCGGCGTCGGCGAAGGCCTGCTTGAACATTTTCCGCTGCATGTTCGGGGCGCAGGCGCCGATGACGACTTTCCGGTGGACCTTCAAGAAGTCCGCCAAAAAGCGGTCGCCGTCCTCCTCGCACAGTTGCGGGTGAATGAAACCGTATTCCACCGGCAACTCCACCCGGACCTGGTTGATGAAATCCCAGATGTCCATCGCGCGAAAGCCCGGACATTTGCCCGTGCAGACGCACATGATGAAACCCGGTTTTTGTGGTTCTGACATAACACTCGCGCTCCTATGACTGGTTTTTCTGTTGGCAGAAGGCGGCGTATTCGCGCCGGACCGCCTCGCGGTAACCGGCCTCGGCTTCCGCCGGCACGGAGTTGTAAATCTTGACCGTCTCAAACAGGTCGCGCAGGGACTGCTCGTCCTGCCCGCGCCCGGTCTGGCGGAAATGCCGGAAGATCAGCGGCAGGGCCACCAACTCGACGCTCCGGCCGTTGACGACCAGCTTCGTGACCGCCACGCCCGAGCCGCAAGAGCACGCGGCTTCGCGGTGTTCCTCAGCGGGCTGAGGCGCGGCCGCCTCGCTGCTGGATGCGCTCCCGCCGCCGTTGCCCAAAGTCTGGTCCACCAGCGCCACGAGCCGCTGCGCGGTGAGTTCCACCGCCTGCCGGCCGGCGGGGTTGAGCCGGCGACAGCCCTCCGGTTTGGGCAAACCGTGCCCGGCCACCAACTCGCTGACGACCAGGCTCGCCACGGGTTTGCTTGAATACTTCTCCGTGCCGCGCGCGGCGCAACGCAGGTCGCAACCGTCCACGGTGATCGTCGGATGCACGCGGGCAAACGCGCGATCCTCCGTCCCGCCGGCCAGGAAGAGCGGCAGGCAGATGGTCACGGTTTCGCGCGGACGGAGTTCATTGAGCACCCGCAGCGCGGCCAGCCGCGCGACGGTGCCTTCGGGCAGTTGTTCGCCGCTGCAGGCGACAATGCCCACTTTACGTTCCAGCAGGTCAGACATGATTGGCTCCTTTCGCGGTATTGGTTGAGGAGGCGGGAAGGCTGGCGGTGACTTCTTCGGCGAGCACCCGCGCCAGTTTCAGGCCGGCCTCGTTCAGTTCAGCAATGCCTTCGGGTTTGAGGTCCTTGTGCTGGCGAAAGACGTCCAGCACGGAAATCTCGCGGGCGATGGCGCCGCCACTCTGTTTGACCATCGTCGAGGCGCACATGCGTTTGCAGCCGTCAATCGTGATCACCGGCGCGCCCGCCACCGCGGCACGAGCCGTGGCGTCGCCCAGCACCAGCTTGGCTAGGGCGACGAGTTGAGCGTCACCGGGACGCAGGTTCTCGCAAATCTCGTAGGCCGCCTCGCGGCTGACGGTGCCGAATGGCTTGCCAATGCCGCTGCACGGCACAACGGCAAAGGCGGGTTGGTTTGTGTTCATGGAATTCATCGGGTTTGAATGTGAAGGGCGTGTCCGCTGAGGCCGAGCGCGGCCTCAAGCATGGCTTCGGGCAGCGTCGGGTGCGCGTGCGTCGTCCAGGCCAGGTCCTCCGCCGTCGCGCCCAGTTGCACCGCCAACGCTCCTTCGGCAATGAGGTCGGGGGCGTGCGGGCCGAGCAGATGGACACCGAGAATCCGACTGCTGCCGGCCTCGGCGATGAGCCGCACCACGCCGTCGGGATCTCCGAGGATGCGAGCGCGCGGGTTCGCGGAAAATGGAAACTGCGAAACCTTGACCTCTGCACCCGCAGCGCGCGCTTGAGCTTCGGTTAATCCCACGCTGGCGACCTCCGGTCGGGTAAAGATGACGTTCGGCACGGAACGATAATCAACTTGCCGCTGACCGCCGGTTGCATTCTCAGCGGCGACGCGGCCATCCACCATCGCCTTGTGCGCCAGCATCCAACCGCCGATGGCATCGCCGACAGCCCAGACGTTGGGCAGATTCGTCGCCAAGTGTTCGTCCACGGCAATGGCCCGGCCATTCATGCGCAAATGAAGTTTCTCGAAACCCATCCCCTGCGTGTTCGGCCAGCGACCTGTCGTCATCAAGACCCGCTCGCAATCCGTCGCCGTCTCAGCCCCGGCCGTTTCCGCGAACACGCGCAGCGTTTCTCCGATGCGCTCAATCCTCTGGACCACCGCGCCCGTCCGGACGTCCATCCCCCGGCGGCGCAGCAATAGGTGCAGCCGCTTCGCAATCGCCTCATCGGTCGCGCCGGGGAGAATCGTCGGCGTCATCTCCAGCACGGCCACCTGGCTGCCCAGCGCCTCGTAAATGCACGCGAACTCCAGCCCGATGACACCGCCCCCGACCACCACGAGCCGCGCGGGCACCGTCTCAATTTCCAAGGCTTTGGTACTGGTGACTACACCCGGAAGGTCGCTCCCCGGAATCGGTGGCGTGGCCGTGACCGACCCTGGCGCAAGAATGATCTGCTGTGCCGAGATTTCATGTCCGCCTTCCTTGCCATCCTCAACCAGGAGCGCGTCCGGCCCGATCATCTGCGCCGCACCCTTAATGAGCGTGATCTTGCGTGCCTTTAGCAACTGCTCGACGCCCCCGACCAATTGGTCCACCGTCTTCCGCTTGTAAGCCATCAAGGCGGGCAGGTCGGCAGCGGCTTGTGGAATCGCCAGCCCAAAATCCCCGGCCCGCTTGGCCCGCACCAGGAGTTCAGTCGCCAAGGTTAGCACCTTCGTCGGAATGCAGCCCACATTCAGGCACGTCCCGCCCACCCTTTCCTTTTCGACCAGGACCACCCGCGCCCCACGCTGCGCCGCAGCCAGCGCGGCCACGTAGCCCCCCGGCCCTCCGCCGAGGACGGCGACATCTGCCTTATTGTGCGGAGCACTCATGGGCGGCCGATGATTCGCGTGCGCATCGCCGGTTTCAGGCTAGCAGCGTCTTGACCTCCTCCAGGGTCGGTACCCGGCCCGCCAACTTGATCGTCCCGTTGACGGCCAGCGCGGGCGTCATCATCACCCCCAACGCCGCGATTTGCTTCAAGTCGGTGACTTTGTTGATTTCCGCCGCCACGCCCAGCTCGTTGACGGCCTGTTCAGTAAGTTGCAGCAGCGTCTTACAGCGGCTGCACCCGGGTCCAAGAATGAGAATTTGCATAACTAAGCGTATTCGGCATTTAGCCAACTAGACAAGTCTAAACCTAAAAAAAGGGCGCTGGCCTCGCCTTGTCCTACTTCTGCGACTTTTCCCTCACCGACGCCACGCACCCGAAAAAATTCATCACGCAAGGTGTGACCAGGCGATAAAACACCTGGGCGCCCCGCTTGTCATCATCCACGATTCCGGCGTTCTTGAGCTGCGACAAGTGCCGCGAAACCGTCGGCATTTCCGACCCGACCAGCGCGGCCAGTTCGCACACGCACCGCTCGCCCCGCGACAACTCATCCAGCATGAGCAGACGCCCCGGGTGCGCGAGCGCTTTGAACATCTGCGCCTGAGTTTTGAACTGCGCGACTGATGGTTTATTCGCCATTGCGAATAGGAATTTAGCAAAGTGGCTAACCGTGTCAATCCTGAATTTTGCCACGAATTTAGGCATGAATTCCAGCAAACCACGCTATCGCGGCTTTCACACTAGCTTGCCTGCAACAACACTTGGGCCGACTCCCACCGCCCCAAGCATCGCTGCGGCCGGACACGCTCAACGCCTTGCCGCGCCTCGGTGAACACGCGCGCCATCGCTGGCGAGACGGTCAAACTCAACAGCCCTTGCCCCGTAAGGCGCTGATCGAGAATGGCGAGGAAGAGCACGGCGACATTCGACGCGAGCGCCATCGCGAAGCAAGCCGTCACGAGTCCAAACCCCACCGCCAGGCTGAAGGTCCGCAGCGTGACGCGATCAATCAATCGTCCGAAAAACGGCAGGTTGGCGGCGCTGGTGAGCGTAGCCCCGGCGTAAAGCGCGCCGAACTGCGGGGTGTTCTGAGGGACTCCCCATTGTCTAGCGACAGTGCCGAGGGCGTTGCTGACCTTGACGGAATAGGTCCCAGCTTGGCCCGGCTGCAAGTTGGTCAACACCAGCACCGGCCCGGTCGCTCCGGGGAGATCAGCGCCAGTGAATTGCCATTGGTAGCTCAGCGGCCACGCGCCGCTGGCTTCAATGCGGAAGTAAGTGTTCCCGGACATTACCGCTGTGCGGCTGATGAGTCGATTCCGCAGGAAGGGAGAACCACCGCCTACCAGCGCCAGACTGTGACTGCTGTCCGACGCGACGGCGACCACGTTCGACAAACCTGGTGGAACCATCGGTCCGCCGAAAAAGTTGAAACCCCAGCCCGCAACCGTGCCGTCGGCCTTGATCGCCAGGCTAATGTGGTGGTCATTGCCTGACGAGGCGCAAATCGACACGATATTTGTCAGACCGGACGGCACGCCGTACCAGCTTTGCCCCACCACGGTACCGTCGGCTTTGAGCGCCAGCCATTCATTCCACCCGGCGGAAACGGCCACGACCTTCGTCAGGCCCGAAAGGCCGTTGGTCAAGTCCCGGCTGAAGCCCCGTCCGGCGACCGTGCCGTCGGCCTTCAGCACCAGACTGCTGTCAGCACCAGCGGCGATCGCCACAACGTTCCTCAAGCCGGCTGGCACGTCCATTTGTCCGTCGGTGTCGATGCCCCAAGCCATGACCGTGCCGTCGGCGTTCAGCGCCAGACTGTGAGAGTATCCGCCGGAAACCGCCACCACGTTGGCCAGTACTGACGGAACTGTAATTGGAAAATCATCATTTGTCGGATTACTACCCGGTGCCCAAAACATGCCGCAGTCGGCCACGGTACCGCTCGCTGTCAGGAGCAAGCTCTGTTAATAGCCAGCGGAGACCGCCACTACGTTCCCAGCACACGGACTGAGCTGGCCCACGTTATCTCCCCCCAGATCACAACTGTGCCCCCGCCTGCGTCGGCCTGCGAAGGCAGAAACGTGTTCACACAGGTTACGAAGAGAGTGTAGCCGAAAAGTCTGACTGAAATTGCTTTCTGCGGCCGTCCGGTTTCCAGGAGCTATAAATGGCCCGGCCGCTGCTGAAGGGGTGTTTCGAGCTTCTCCCAGCTACCCTTCCGCTGCGGCAGACCATTTGCAAGGGTCTCCCTAAAGTCCGTCCGATACTGCGACGCTCTATAAGCCTCTCGCAATTGGTCGTCAAACCTTTCACCACCTTTGGGAAGGGCTGGGGGCAGGCGCTCCGCTGCGTCGCGCGAATCGCCTGGCACGAAAGCAATCCCCTGCTCGCGTCTTCGTTGACCGTGGCGGCGGCGCGGCGCCTCGGTGAATTGCGGAGCCGGACTAATCCGAGGAGACGTTTTCCGAACTCAGCGGGCGCAGGCGGACGCGAAAGTTGCTGCCACGGCCGGCTTCGCTCTGGAGTTCCACCGTGCCGCCCATGCGCTCGACGGACCATTTGACAATCGCCAGCCCCAAACCCACGCCGCCTTCGGCGCGGGAACGCGCTTGGTCCACGCGATAGAATCGCTCGAAGATTCTTTGCTGGTGCTCCGGCGCGATGCCGGGTCCTTCGTCGGCGACTTCGACCACCACCGCGCCGTCACCGGCCATAGCGCGCAACAAGATCGATTTGCCCGGCGGACTGTAACGGATCGCGTTTTGCGTCAGGTTCATCAACGCCAGCCGCAACAGCGCGGGATCGAAGACCGCCAACAGATGATCGACGCAATCCACTTCCAGACGCTGCTGCTTCTCCTCCGCGACCAGGCTCAAGGCGTCGCTCACCTCGACCAGCAGCGTGCGCACCAGCCCCGCTTCCAGATGCACGGGCATCTCGTCGTTGTCGGCCCGCTCCAGCAACAGCAGCCGGTCGATGAGTTGGTGCATCCGCCGGATTTCCTCCAACATGCTGCCGACGGCGTCGTGGAGGATCGCGGGATTGCCTTCGCGCAACGCGACCTCGCCGACGGCGCGCATGGCGGTGAGCGGCGTGCGCAGTTCGTGGGCGACGTCGGCCGCGAATCGGTCCAGTTCCGCAAAAGCGCTCTCCAGTTGCTGGAGGGTGGCATTGAAGACGACGGCCAGTTGGCCCAATTCATCATGCGGATTGACCACTGGCAGCCGCTCGCTCCGCGCCCGTGCCGACAATGATCGCGTCCGTTCGATCATCTCCCGGATGGGCGCCAGCGCACGTCCCGCGATAAAGAAGCCACACGCCGCGAACACCAAGGTCGCGCCCACATCGCCCATGATGAGCGCTCCCCACCGCTCCGCGCGGCTCGCCAGCGGCCACCCCCCCGACGCCAGCACCGCGACCGCGCCCATTCCGACGACGACTGCGCCCACCGCGGCATACCAACCGGCCAGTCGCAGACGCCAGGAACGCCGATGCCACCACGAGGTCACGCGGGCGCCTCTTCGCGCAGCACAAACCCGACGCCGCGCACGGTGTGCAGCAGCTTCGGCGCCCGGCCTTCATCCACCTTGCGGCGCAAGCGGGCGATGTGAACGTCAATGACGTTGTCCAGCGGTGTTACCCGGCTGGTTTCGCGCCAAACGTCCTGGGCCAGCATCTCGCGCGTCACGACCTGCCCGGGTTGGCGGAGCAAATACGCCAGCAAGTCAAACTCGCGCGGTGTCAATTCAATCGGCTGGCCCGCCCGCCGCACCTGCCGCGTGTCCAGGTCCACGGCCAGATCGGCGAGGCCCTTGCGGCGCGGCTCCGCTGAGACGGCCCGGCGCAGCAGCGTCCGCATCCGCGCCACCACTTCGGCGAAGGCGAACGGTTTGACCACGTAATCATCCGCGCCGCTTTCCAAGCCATGCACCCGATCGGCCACCGAATCCCGCGCGGTCAGGAGCAGCACAGGCACCTGGCGCTTTTGCGCCCGCAGCGTCTTGAGAATTTCGACGCCATCGCGTCCCGGCAGCATCCAATCGAGTACCACCAGATCGAACGGCTCGGCGTTCAGGCGGTAAAACCCGTCCTCGCCGGTTCGCGAGACGGTGGCGGAGAATCCTTCCTGCGCCAGGCCCGTCGCCAACGCTTGGGCCGTCTTCTCGTCGTCTTCGATGATGAGAATCCGCATCGCGGGAAACATGGTTTCTCGCGCGCCGGAAGCCAAGGGAAGATGAAAGCGACGGGACCGGGAAGAGCAAATCCGCCGCGGTCGGTCGGCGGGGGAGCTTCAAGAGCCGGCCAATCGGATCGCGGCCTGGAAAGTGTCGAGCAGCAGACTGGGAGCACAGCCGAGCACAACGACGCCGAGCGCCAGCAGCGTCAGCGCGACCTGGCTGGCGAACGGCACCGCCACGACCGGCCCGTGGGCCGCCGGTTCGGCGACGTAGATTTGTTTCAGCACCATCAGATAGTAATAGAGCGACACGGCACTCAGACCGATTGCCAGCAACACCAGCCAGAGCAGGCCGAAGTGCTGCGGGTCGGCGTTGAGGGCGGTGGTGAACAGGTAGAATTTACCAAAGAAGCCGGCGAGCGGGGGGATGCCGGCCAGCGACAGCATGAAGATCAACATACAAAACGACAGGACCGGCGAGCGACGGCTCAAGCCGGCGAACGCAGCCAGGTGGTCGTCACCGGCATTTTCCTCGACTACGGCCACGACGCCGAACGCGCCCACAATCGTTAGTCCGTAGGTCGCGACGTAATAAAGCAGTGAGGGAAAGGTCTGCGGATCGTGCGCGATGATGGCCAGCAACATGTAACCGCCCTGGGCGATCGCGGAGTACGCCAGCAACCGGCGGACGCTGCTTTGCACGATGGCCACGAGATTGCCCACCACCATCGAGCCGAGCGCGACAACGGTCAGCAGCGGAACCCAGCCGGAGGCGAAGTTCCGCCACGCACCGCTGCCTTCCACGCCGGCGAAACCGAGCATCATGACCTTGGCCAGGATGAAGAAGCTGGCCACTTTCGAGCCGGAGGCGATGAGCGCGGCGCTCGGCGTGGGGGCGCCCTGGTAGGCGTCCGGAGCCCAGAGATGGAACGGCACCGCGGCGATTTTGAAGCCGAAGCCAGCCACGACCATCACCAGCGCGAGAACGAGGAGCGGGTCGATGAAATGCGATTTCACCGCAGTGCCTTTGAGCGCGTCGGCGATTTGATGCAGGTTGGTCGCGCCCGTCAGACCATAAAGCAGGCTCAAGCCGAACAGGGTGAAGGCCGCCGCCATGCCGCCGAACAGAAAGTACTTCAGCGCCGCCTCGGCCGAACGAATGTTGCGCTTATTGAACGCGGTGAGGATGTAGAGCGACAAACTCAGCAATTCCAGCGACAGGAAGATCATCAGGACATCCTCGGAACTGATGAGGAACATCATGCCGAGAGTCGCCAATAGCAGCAGCGCGAAGTATTCGCCGACGTGCTCGGTGAAATGACTGTCCAGCGACAGGACCACGGTAAAGACAGTGAGCGCCAGCACGACCTGCTTCACCAAGTTCGTCAGCGGATCCACGACGAGCAAGCCGGCCCCATCGGGGAAGTTCGCCTGGAGTTGACTGCCGCCCAGCCAAAGAAACGCGGCCACGCATCCCATGCACGTGATCGCCCCGCCCAGGAGCAAGCGATAGCGCACCGGCTGCTCGCGCATCACCAGCAGATCCACCGCGAGGACCACCAGCACGGCAACCACCAAGATCGTCTCGGGCACGACCAGCTTGAATAGTTCGAGGTAGCTCATTGCAGCCCTCCTTTCCGCAGCCCGTCAAACAGCGGCGAGCCGAGGGCCGGCACGATGAAATCCAGCAGCAGGCGCGGATACAAACCAATGACCAGCGTCGTCGCGATTAAAATCATCGCCGCGATGCGCTCGGGAAGGGAGATCGGCTCCAGTGCGTGTGGGTGCGAATGCGAATGCGCGGCCAATTCATTCAGCGGCGGACTCACGTTTGCAGCCACAGTCGTGTCGGCGAAAAACGCCTTCTGAATCGCCCGCAGCGTGTAGGCGATGCCAACCAGAATGCCGATTCCGCACAGCAGCGTCAGGGTCGGATACGAACTCCAGGCGCCGATGAGCACTTGGAGTTCCGCCACGAACCCGCTGAAGCCGGGCAGGCCCATCGAGGCCACGCCCGCGATCACAAACGTCACCGCGGCGAAGGGGATGGCCTGGCTCAAGCCCATGCCTTCGAGGTTCGCGAAGTCGCGGGTGTGGGTGCGGTCATAGACCATCCGTCCCACCACGGCAAAGAGCAGCCCGGCGATAATTCCGTGCGAGAACATTTGCAGCACCGCGCCGGTCAGGCCGGTGAGACTGAGCGTCATCAGGCCCAAGAGGACGAAGCCCATGTGGCTGACGCTCGAGTAGCCGATGACGAATTTGAAGTCTCTCTGCACCAGCGCGACCAGCGCGCCATAGACGATGCCAGTCACCGCCAACACCGCGAAGACGTCCTGCCACGAGCCGAAGCCGAGGTGCGGCGACGCCCAGCGCGACAAGCCGAGCGGGAAGAGCGTCATCGCCACGCGCAGACAGCCGTAGGCGCCGAGTTTCATCACCACGCCGGCGAGGAGCATGGACGCGGCGGTGGGCGCGGCGACATGGCCGGTCGGTGCCCAGGTGTGGAACGGCCACAGACCCGCCAGAATCCCGAAGCCGACGAACACCAGTGGAAACGCCCACATCTGAAAGCTGATCGGGAATTTCACTCTCGCCAGCGCGTTCAAATCGAAAGTATAGACGCCGGTCTGCGCGTGGGCCACGACGTAGGCGGCGATCAGGCCGACGAGCACCATCGCGCTGCCGACGAACGAGTAGAGGACCAGTTTCATCGCGCCGTATTCCTTGCGCGTCGATCCCCAGATGGCGATGAGGAAGTATTTCGGGATGATCGCGATTTCGTAGAATACGAAAAGCAGGAAGGCGTCGAAGCTCAGGAACACGCCATAAACACCGCCGATCAGCGCGAGGAAGAAAGCGAAAAACTCCTTCGTCCGGTTTTGGATGTTCCACGAGAACAGGATTCCGGTGACGGCCGCGAGTCCGTTGAGCAGCACGAGCGTCATGCTGATGCCGTCGAACTCGAGATGGTAGTGGATGCCGAGCGATTTGATCCACGGCACGTTGATCATCGCCACGGCGCTGGCATCGGCGTTGTAGAACGCGGCGACGCCCAAGCTGACCGCGAAGCCGGCAACCGCCGTGGACAAGGCGACGCAGCGCGCGGCGTTGACGGCCGTGCGCGGCAGGAGCGTTAGCACCAGCACGCCGAGGAAGGTGAGGTAGATGGTCAGAGCGAGCATGGTCAATACTTCAACCGCTCCACCACCTGCAAGGTTGTCGCGTTGAACAATCCGATCACCAGTTGCGGATAGAGCCCGATGGCGAACATCAGCGCGGTAGCCGGCAGCACGATCCACCGTTCGCCGGTGGTGAGGTCGGGAAGCGCCGCCCATTTCTGATTCAGTGGGCCGTGGAACACGCGCTGGGTAAGTGTCAGCAGGAAGATCGCGGTGACCAGGAGGCCGATGGTGGCCAGCGCCGTGGCCCACGAGACCAACGAGAACGCGCCTTTGAAAATCAGAAACTCGCCGACAAACCCGTTCAGCCCCGGCAGGCCGAGCGAGGCGAAGATCGCAATGCCCATCAGCCCGGTGAACACCGGCGCCACTTTGCGCAGGCCGCCGAAGTCGTTCAGCCCGCGCAGGCCGCCGCTGCGTTGCTCGAGAAACGCGACGAAACAGAAGAGCGTCGCCGCCGTCAGGCCGTGGTTGAACATCTGGAGCACGACGCCGTTGAACGCCGCGGCCTTCTCGGTGGCCAGCGTGGCGTCGGTGCCGGTGGCCTTCATCACGGCGAACGCGCCGAGCAGGCAGTAGCCGAGATGGTTGATCGAGGAATAGGCAAAGATGCGTTTGAGGTCGCGCTGGGCGAACGCGGCGCAGGCGGACAGGATGATCGTGGCAACGGCGAGCCAAAGCAAGGGCGTCAGGAGTGCGCGCGTCTGGTCCGGAAAAATCGGCAGCAGGATGCGCAGGAAGCCATACATGCCCATCTTCGACATCGCGCCCGTGAGCAGCATGGTCGTGGTGCTCGGCGCTTCCGCGTAGGCCATCGGCAGCCAGGTATGGAACGGCACGAGCGGCACTTTCACGGCGAAGCCGAGCAACACGCCGAGGAAGACCAGGGTGGTGATCGTGCCGCCGGACACGCCGGGCCAGTGCAGGGTGTCGGCCAGGGCGCGGGCGAGTTTGCCGGTCTGGCCGTCCCGCGCGAGGAGCACGAAGTCAAAGGTGCCGCTGGCATACCAGATGGCGAGGAACGCCAGCAACATGGCGATGCTGCCGAACATGGTATAAACAAAGAACTGCGTCGCCGCCGCGCCGCGCCGCGGTCCGCCCCAGAGTTTGATCAGGAAGAACGCCGGCACGAGGCTCAGTTCCCAGAAAATGAACCAGTGGAAGAAATTCAGCGCGGTGAAAGTGCCGAAGAGACCGGATTGGAGAAGCAACATCAAGCCGAAGTAGAGGCCGGGGCGATCCACCATTCTCCACGAGGCGAGCATCGCCATCGGCACCAGCAGCGCGGTCAGCAACATCATCAACAGGCCCAAGCCGTCCACGCCGACGAAGTACTCGACGCTCAATTTGGGAATCCAATCACCACGTTCGATGAACTGGAAACCGGGCGCACCGGGATTGAAGCAGGCGCAGATCACCCCGGCGACGGCGAGCGCGAGGATCGCGAAGGTCAGGGCCAGGCCTTTGGCGAGTTTCGCGTTCTCGCTCTGCGCCACCAAGACCACCACGCCGCCAACCAGCGGCGTCAGGGTCAGGATCGTAATGAGAGGGAACTCGCTCATGACGGTTTGATCCCCCAGATGAGCAGGAGCACCAGCACCGTCAGCGCCAAGCCGATGATGCTCAGGTACCGCTGGACCTGGCCGTTTTGGACGAGCGACATCCAGCCGCCGTCGCGCCGCAGGCCGAGGCAAACCTGGTCGAAGCCGAGGTTCACCACGTATTCATCAAGGGCGCGGTCGAGCCACGAAAGACCCAGCGCCAGGTAAGAAACCGCGCGCACCGCCCCACCCCAGACCCAGCGGTCGAAGAAGTCGCAGACGCCGGCCCACCAAGCGTTGAAGTAAATGACCGTCGCCTCGTAAAGTTCGTCCACGTAAAACTTGCCGCGGAGCAAACCGAAGATGTCGGGCCGAATTCGTTCCAGCGCGTCCGGTCCTTCGGCGGACGCAGCCGGCTGGCGGCCGTAAAGCCACCAACCCAGACCGATGCCGGCAAACACGATGAGCGCGGAGAGCAGCATCAAGAAAAGCACGCCGCCTTCCGTGAGCTTGGCGAAATCAAATTCGAGCTTCTCGCCGCCGAGGTAGCTCTGAAACCACGGCCAGGCCGGCGTGCCGACGAAGCCGAGCACCACGGCAAAAAACGCCAGGATGACCAGCGGCCAAGTCATGACCGGCGGGCTTTCGTGCGGAACCTGGCCGCCGGCGTGAAGAGACGGGTGACTCCCAG
Organism: bacterium; assembly: GCA_021780115.1. Classification (GTDB taxonomy): domain Bacteria; phylum Verrucomicrobiota; class Verrucomicrobiia; order Limisphaerales; family JAJXZI01; genus JAJXZI01. The sequence goes on from JAJXZI010000238.1 coordinate 20,756, forward strand.
CCGGGTGTGCCCCGTGCGAGGTGACTGCGGCGCTCCCACGAACGCTGCCGCGATATGAACCCAAGAACACGTAGCAGACCTGCCGGGTCATGTAGAACGCCGTCAGCAGAGCGCCCGCCGCGCCGAGATAGAACGGCCCATGCGAGGCCGGCCAGCCGTGCGCGGCGTGGAGGATTTCATCCTTGCTCCAGAAGCCGGAGAAAAACAACGGGACGCCACACAACGCCAACATGCCAACCGCGTAGGTCGCGAACGTCACCGGCATGTATTTCCTCAGCCCCCCCATCCGGCGGATGTCCTGCTCTTCGTGGCAGCCGTGGATCACCGAGCCGGAGCCGAGGAACAGCAGCGCCTTGAAGAAGGCATGCGTGATAAGGTGGAACATGCCGACCACCACGCCGCCGACGCCCAGTCCCATCATCATGTAGCCGAGCTGCGAAACCGTGGAGTAGGCGAGAATGCGTTTGATATCGTTCTGGGCCACGGCGATGCAGGCCGCGAAGACGGCGGTGATCGCGCCCACCCAGGTGACCACTTGCAGCGTGGCCGGCACGACGTCCGCGGCACCACCCGCGCTCATCAATGGATAAACGCGCGCCACCAGGAACACGCCCGCCGCCACCATCGTCGCGGCGTGGATGAGCGCGCTCACCGGCGTCGGGCCTTCCATGGCGTCGGGCAGCCACACGTGGAGCGGCACTTGGCCGGACTTGCCGACGGCGCCGCAGAAGATCAGCAGACCGATGGCGGTCGAGGCGGCCATGCCAACGCTCGTCGTCATCGCCACCATTTTCGCCAGCGCGCCAGTTTCCAGGCAGCCGTTGCCGCCGTCGTAGAACAGCAGCGTGCCGCTGGCGCCGTAGAGCCAGAGCATGCCAATGAATAAGCCGATGTCACCGACGCGCGTGGTGATGAAGGCTTTCTTGGCCGCCGCGGCGGCGCTCGGCTTGTGATACCAAAAACCGATGAGCAGGTAGGAGGTCAGGCCGACGAGTTCCCAGGAGATGAAGAGCAGCAGCAGGCTGTTGGCGATGACCACCCCGAGCATCGCGCCCGCGAACAGCGACAGGAAGCAGAAAAACCGGGTGAAGTTCTCGTCGTGCGCCATGTAGCCGACGCTGAAGATGAAGATCAGCAACCCGACGAACGTCACCATCATCGCCATGACGGCCGTGAGGGGGTCGAGCACCCAGCCGAGTTGGACCGACGCCGTGCCGAACTGGAGCCAGGTGAAGTTGAAGACCTCGCGGAAGGTTTCACTGCCGGCGGGTTTGTTCAGCGTCTGGAGGAAGGCGACACAAGCGAGGCCGAAGGCCAGGACCATTGCGCCGATGGCGAGCGAAGCGGACAGCGTGCGGCTTCGCTGCTTGCAGAGCGCGGTGATGGCCGCCGCCAGCAACGGCAGCCCGGGAATCAGCCAGAGATTGTGGACGATCCAAGGCATCCTATCCTTTCATCCCATTGATCTGATCAACATGGGTGGTCCGGTATTGGCGGTAGATGGCGATGATCAGCGCCAAGCCCACCGCGGCCTCCGCCGCCGCGACGGCAATCGAGAAGAGCACGAACAGGACGCCGGTGAGCGCCTGCGGGTTCGGGCCGAACCGCCAGAAGGCGATGAAGTTCAGGTTCGCCGCGTTCAGCATCAACTCGATGCCCACCAGCACCAGGATGGCGTTGCGCCGCGTCAACGCGCCCGCCAGGCCAATGGCGAAGAGTATCGCGGAAAGGAGGAGATAGGCGACGAGCGGAGTCATGGAAGATTGCCGTTTGCCGATTGCCGCTTGCCGATTGAGCCAGCTTCGCCCAAGGCCGCGGTGACTTCGGACTTCCGTTCGCGCATCGCGATAATGACGCCGCCGATCAGGGCGACGGTCAGCAGCAGGCCGACGACTTCCAGCGGCAGCACGAATTGGGTCATTAGCGCCTCGCCGATCAGACGCGTGGCCACGTCTGGAGCGGCCGGCGACTCGCGTTGGGTGAAACCGCTGGCGAGCACGCACCCGGTGATCACGGCGAAAACCACTGTCGCCACGCCGATTCCCGCGGCCCACGAGGGCGACGCGATCGGCTGCGTCCCGGCCTCGCCGCTGCGCGTCAGCAGAATCGCAAAGACAATCAGGATCGCCACCGCTCCGACATAGACGAGAATCTGCGCGAAGCCGACGAACTGGGCGTCGAGTTGCAAATAGACCGCGGCCAGACTCGCCAGCGCCACCACCAGCGCCAGCGCGCAGTGGACAAGGTGGCGCAGGCCCATCGCGGCGACGGCGCCCGCGATGGTAAGCACGGCCAAAATGGCGAAAGGAGCGGTCATGCGCGAAGGCCGAACGTTTCGGGTGAAGCGCGGAATCCCGAAATCCGAAACTGCGTCGTGCCACGCACCAGAGCCAAGCACACGCGGAGCTTGCGGAGTCCGGGCGTCGGTTTTCCTTCGGATTTCGGCATTGGGGTTTCGGATTTCACACGACCGGTCAACTGGCGAACTGGTAAACGCGCCGGCCGATTTTGCGCCCCGCCAGTCCCCGGCCCAGCGCGGCATACGCGCCGAGCACCAGGGCCGAGCACACCATCCACCGCGCCACTCCGGTGCCCAGGAAATGCCACAGGCCCACGACGACCAGGTTGAGGAGCGTCATTGGCAACATGAATTTCCAGGCGAAGTTCATGAGCTGGTCCATGCGCAGCCGCGGAATCGTGCCGCGCACCCAGATGAGCAGGAAAATGAAGGCCATCACCTTGGCGAAGAACCAAACCCAGGTGGGAATCCACGCCAGCCAGGACAGCGGCGCCGTGTAGCCCCCGAGGAAGAGCGTTGCGGCCATGGCGCCGCCCGCGAACATCTCGAAGTATTCCGCCATGAAGAAAATCGCGAACTTGAACCCGGAGTATTCCAGAAAATAGCCGGCGACGATCTCCGACTCGCCTTCCGGCAGGTCGAACGGCGCGCGGTTGGACTCGGCGGTCGCAGCGATCAGGAACAGGACAAAGCCGGCCAGGCCCCAGGGCGTGAAGACAAACCAGTTGGGCAGCAGACTCGTCTGGCCGGTTTGCGCGTTGAGCAGGGTGAAATCCTGGGACTGCACAATCTTCACCAAGGAGAGCGAGCCGACGGTCATTACGACCGTCACGCTGGAAAGGATGAGCGGGATTTCGTAGCTGATCATCTGGGCGATGGCCCGCATGGCGCCGAGGAGGGAATACTTGTTGCGACTGGACCAGCCCGCCATGAAGACGGCCAATTCCGACCCGGCGGCGACCGCAAAGAAGTACAGCAAGCCGGCGTCGAGGTCGATCGGCGCCATGTTGCGGCCGTAGGGCAGCACGGCAAACGTCAGCGTCACCGGGGCCAGCAGGGCCAGCGGGGCCAGGAAGTGGATGACTTTGTCCGCCGTGGCCGGCACGAAGTCTTCCTTGATGAGCGCCTTGATCCCGTCGGCCATGGGCTGGCCGAAGCCGGCGAGGCGGATGTTGGTGAACGGAATGCCGACGCGGTTGGGACCGTAGCGATTTTGGATGCGGCCCAGTCCTTTGCGTTCGAACACCGTGGCGACCGCGAAGAGCGCGCCGAACACTCCCAGGATCGCGGCGACGGTGAGCACCACCGAAACCCAAGGCTGTAAGGCTGGCGGGAACCATCCCACCAGCCACTGCTTCAGGAGCACCAAAATTTGGTCCATCATGTCCGTTGCCGCCCGAGGATCCGGAGCGCGAAACGCACCCGGATGATGCCGGCTATTCCGTTTTTGGCGAACAAAAAATTACATTGCGCCGCGATGGCAGGTGGATCCCCTAACAGCAACACCGCAGTGCGCCGAACTCCGAGGCAGCGAACCCGGGGTGGTTGCGCCTTTCGTTCCGGCGGAGGGCGTCTCCACTCCGATCCCCACGCCGCAGAGCGAGAGAAACACCAAAGCGGTAGCTGGTGGCGCCGGGTGCGCTCCACGGCGGGACCAGGAACCCGCCGCTGCGGGTTCACTCCGATTCTCATGTGGCCCCAACCTGTGGCCGGCAACTTGAAACCTGCAACTGGAACCCTCACACCGCACGCGGGCGGCGCCATGTTCACCGTTCTCGCACCAGTGCGAGCAGCGCGCGGGCGGGCGTGCAATTATGCACGACCATCTGCAAATCCGTCTGCCGCCCCTTGCGCTCGTCGTAGTAAAGACTCTCCGTGCTGTTGACCAGCGCAATGACGTTGCCTTCCTCGTCGCAGACGGGCGCGCCGCTCGAGCCACTCGCGAAATCCGCGGTGATGTCGATGAAGGACACCTCGCCGTCGGGAGTGTGTTCGCGGCTGCGCCGGGCCACGATGCCGGTGGTAAGCGTGTAGAAATGATCGGCCGGATGGCTCAACACCACCACCGGCGCCCCGACCCGCGCGGTGGCCGACAGCGGCAGCGCGCGGAAGCGACCGCCTTCCGCTTGTAGCAGTACCACGTCGTTCAACGCGTCGGCCGCAAGCACCGAGACCACCGGAAACAGCCCGCCGTCGCGCGTCATGACTACGACCCCGATCACATCGTCCGCGTCCACGACGTGCCGGCTGGTGGCGATGGCGCCGGAATCACTCACGGCGAAGCCGCTCGCCGGTGAGACATGCGCCCGGCCGCACTTTTTGCAATGGTAAAACGCGCCCACCACGACGACCCCCGGCTCGACGGCGGACTCCAGATCCGGTGTGGCCAGCCGGCGCGCTTGCGGCGCCGGCAGCCGTAAGGCGCATTGCCGTCGGTGAAGCTGGCTTTGGAGATTGGTGCCGACACGGCCGTGCGCGAGCAGTTTGCCACCTTCAGTTTCGAGATAATCGAAGATCGCCTCGTCGTCCGGAGGTTCGTCGGCCCGCGGACGCTCGACCTGCGCCTTGCTCAGCGTGTGGCCGCGGGAGGCACTGGCCCGGGACACGGGGCGGCCTTCTATCCAACAAACTCGGTGGGGCAATGGGAAACGGCGGGCGCGGGCGCTCGTTTCCGCGGGAGGGAGAACGTCCTCCGGCAGTGCGGACTCACCGTGAATGGCTTCGTTCGGCGGTGTCGCCGGCGTGAGTTTCGCGCCGCGCCGATCACTGCCGGGGAGCGGCCGATCCGGAATTGGAGCGACGGCAAATCCCGTATCGGGGCTGCTCCGAATGGAAGCGATGGCTTCAGCCGGGAGGTCTTCGGGCAGTTGCCCGCCCGCGGGTCGGGTGATGCTGGATCGGAGCGCTGTGTGGTTGGTGGTATCGCCGCCGGTCGCGAGAAAGAAGCCCCGATCCAAGATTCCGGCGTCGATGTTGTCGAGCGGGGTGCGATCGGCCGTGAAGCGGGCCTGGGTCAACTCGCTCCAATGGCCGTCGAGCGTTTTGACCCAGCCGTGGCCGAAGCGGGCGCGGCGGCGCTGGTGGGGACTTTTGCCGTCGCGTCGGAAATCCTCAATAAACGAGTAGTAGCCGCCGAGCGGCTTGCCGCCGGTGAGCGTGCGGAAACTGGCCATGAGCTGCCAGGTCTTGCGGTCGTTCCGGTAAATCCAGGCCGTGAAAGTCGTTCTGTTCTCGTTCGTTTTCGCGGCGACGACAAAGCGGACGGTCTCGCCGATTGTCCACGGGAACGGCGTCATGCTCTGTCCCCCGGTGCCTTCGCCGCCGAAGCGGCGGATGCGCACGCCTGCACCGCTCGCGAGGCACTCCACGCGCTTTTCCGCCGATACGTGGTCGGGGTTGTTCTGGTCGCCGGGATCCCACACCGAGAAGAGGGCCACGGTGTTCGTGGGCGAACCGAGTTGTTGGATGCCGAAGTAGCCGTGCGCGAAGCCGCAAGCCATGAAGTAGCTGTCGTTCACCGATTCCTCGACGGTCACTTCGTTGTAGAACACGGTGCCTTCCGGCGCCGGATACCAGAGATGCACCGAGCGGGCGGCGGTGGGCGCGTTGGTTTGCCCAAAGGCGATCCCGACGGCCAGGACGAGGATGAAAACGGAGCCGACGAGCCGGCGGAGGACGGTACTGCCGGGCGGGCCGAGGTCTGGGCGCTGCTCGCGAGTTGAATGCGTCATAAGAAGTGGGCCGTGCCGGCGCCCCGTCCCGCCGCTGCCTTCAACGCGTCTTGGCCGTGACTGGCGCCGGGGTGAGTGCCCGTGGCAATGCGGGTTGCGCGCGGCACGATCAACTGAACTTGGTCACTCCGGGCGTGGCCATCGGCCGGATGGGCAGCGTCATGTCCCAGGTCAGATTATCAGGAACGAGCTTGTCCTGGGAATTGAGCATCTGTTCCCAGGTGATCTCCTGGCCGGTGTAGGCCGCGGTCCGGCCCATCAGGGCCATGAGCGTGCTGTGGGCCATCCAAACGCCGTCGTTGATGGGCTCGGCCTTGCGGATGGAGGCGAAGAACTCGTCGTGTTCGGTCTGGTACATGTCGTTCTTCGGGCCACGATAGCGCCAATTTTCCTTGGCGCGGATGGAAGGTTCCGACCAGCCCTTGATGGTGCCGGTGCCCTCCGCGCCCATGAGGTAGTCGGAGTTGTCGCCGTAGCAGTTGCTGATCTGGCGCTGCGCCATGAACGCGCGGACGCCATCGGGGAATTCGTAAAACACGTCGATGTGGTCGTAGATGTTGCCCTCGTTATTCGGAATCTGGCGCCCGCCCGTGCCCACCGCCCTGAGCGGCAACACGCCGTTCATGCCCCACGCGATCTTGTCCACGCTGTGGCAGGCCTGCTCCACCAGGCCGTCTCCGGACAGCCACACAAAGTTGTACCAGTTGCGCAGTTGCCATTCCACGTCGCTGATGCCCGCCGGACGGGAGTTGGCGGGCGGCATCGGTTTGACGGGGCCGGTGAGATAGGTGGCGTAAATGGCGCGGATGGGACCGATCGCGCCGTCGTGGATGCGCTGGTAAAACTCGCGACGGCCATTCTCGCGCCGCCAACAGAAGCCGGAAACCAGGGAAAGCTTCTTCTGCTTGGCCTGCTCGGCCGACTCGAGCACGGAGCGGACGCCCGGCGCGTCGGTCCCCATGGGCTTCTCGCAGAAGACGTGTTTGCCCGCGGCGATGGCGGCCTTGAGGTGCTGCGGACGAAACCCCGGGGGTGTCGCCAGCAGGACGACCTCCACCCCGCTGTCGATCAGCTTCTGATAAGCGTCCAGCCCCAGGAAAGAGTTGTCCTTGGTGACCTGCACGCGCTCGGCGATATCCTTGTCCCCTCGCAGCGACGCCAGGCATTTGTTGATTGGATCCTCGAACACCTCCGCGACGGCCGTAAGGACGACGTTCTTGTCCGCCTTGAGGGCCTGGGCGGCGGCACCGCTGCCCCGTCCGCCACAGCCGACAAGCCCGATTTTCAGCGTGTCGCCGGACTCGGCGGCCGACGACCGGCGGTTGAGGATGAGTGAGCCAGCGAGGGCGCCCCCCAGAGCGGCGGCGCTCGATGTCTTCAGGAAATCACGACGGGAACTGCCCGGATTCGTATTGGTGTTCATAGTTTTATTTCGCGTACGATCGGCACGATTGAGACGGGTGCGCCCGCCGGTTCATTCGAGCGACGTCCCCAGACTGCGCGAACCCGCTGGCCTGACTTCCCGATACGCCCCAATCGCACCCCGGCGTTTTAGTCTGGCAACAGTGGTCCGTCAATACCCGCGAACGGCGGATCCACTACGACGCTGAAACGGCGTGATCGGCCCGGCACAGCAAAACGATTGCCGTCGTAGTGGCCAGCTCGACGAAGGTGACCCTCCGCAAGATGTTCCCGGCGGCGGCGGACCAGGACTCTGTGGTCAAGAGATCAGCGTCGGCGAGGGCGGCAAACCGCCCTTGGAACACCTGACGGGACATTCGCCCCAAAAGGATGCCGCGGTGAAATAGTAGCGCCCGCCCCCTTGACTCGTATCCGGCGCTGCGGAATATTCCAATAACATTTTCCAATGCAGGAAGTGAGTCACACTGAGACCAGCAGCCAGAAGTCGCAAGAAGTCTTCCAGGTGGTTGAGCATCTTTTCCGTCACGAGGCGGGAAAATTGGTGGCCGCGTTGACGGGGATTTTCGGGATCGAACATATCGAATTGGCAGAGGACGTGGTGCAGGAGGCACTGGCGCGGGCGCTGCAAACCTGGCCGTTCTACGGAGTGCCGAAAAATCCCGCCGCGTGGATCATGCGGGCCTCACGCAACCTCGCGCTGGATGTCGTCCGGCGCGAAAAAGTCTTCCGCGACAAGGAGCCTGAAATCATCCACCGGATCGAGACCGAGAGTTCCGAACCGGACACGGCGATTTTCCCCGAACAGGAAATCTCCGACGACCGTCTGCGAATGATGTTCGTGTGCTGTCACCCACTGATTCCGGCGGAGGCGCAGGTGGCACTCGCACTGAAAGTGCTGTGCGGGTTCAGCGTGACGGAGATCAGCCGCGCGTTTCTCACGACGGAAGCGGCGATTGCCAAACGGCTGACGCGCGCCAAACAGAAAATCCGCGCGGCGCAGATTCCTTTCGAGATACCCGCCGGCGCGGAATTGGCGCGGCGGTTGGATGGTGTGCTGCAATCACTTTACCTGCTGTTCAACGAAGGCTACAAGGCGTCGAGAGGCGACAAGCTGGTGCGGGAGGACATCTGCTTGGAGGCCATCCGCCTGACGCGCCTGCTGATGGAACATCCGGCGAGCCATCAACCCCGGACTCAGGCGCTGCTGGCGCTGATGTTGTTCAACGCCGCGCGCTTCCCGACTCGTGTGGATGACGCAGGCAACCTGCTGCGCCTGCAGGAACAGGACCGGACGCGCTGGAATCGCCCCATGATTGCGCACGGCATGTTTCACTTCGCGCAATCGGCGACGGGCGACGAATTCACCGAATATCATCTGCAGGCCGGCATTGCCGCCTGTCACTGCGCGGCAAAGGACTATGAATCCACGGACTGGCGGCGAATCCTGTCGCTGTATGACCGGCTGAGGGCATTTGATGATTCCCCAGTCGTCGCGTTGAACCGGGCCGTGGCGCTCGCCGAGGTGCATGGCCCGCAAGCGGGAATTGAGGCGGCCAGCGCCATTCAAAATCATCCATCCCTCGAGTCGTATTACCTGCTCCACGCCGTGCTCGGCGAATTCGAGTCGCGGCTCAACCATGCCCCCGCCGCCGCCGATCACTTCCGAAAATCGCTGCACCTGGCGGAAATCAAATCCGAACAAGCGTTCCTCGCGAGAAGGCTCGAGGCCTGCGAGCACCAGGTTTCCGCGCGCCAACGAGCCAGCGGACCAACATCAAAATTCTCCCCGTCCATGTCCTGAACGCGCCCGCCCGTTCGTCGTATTGCTGAATGATCGAAAACATCAACCCTCAACCGAAAGGCAATGAAGTTATGAGTACAGAGAATAAAAACGGATATCTGCTGCTGTTCCGCGGCAAGGAGTGGTGGAACGGCGTTTCGCCCGAAGAACTCCAGCGGATGATGGACCGGGTCAAAGACTGGTTCGACGGCCTGGCGGCGTCGGGCAAGCTCAAAGCGGCGCAACCGCTCGCACGTGAGGGCGCCTTGGTTTCAGGGAAAAACGGGCGGATCCTGGCTGACGGGCCGTTTGCAGAGTCCAAGGAAGTCATCGGCGGCTATGTCCTGCTTGATGTGGATAGTTTGGACGAGGCCATCGTCATCGCCCAAAGCTGTCCCACGCTGGAGTTTGACACGCAAGTCGAAGTCCGGCCCGTGGCGGAAGAATGTCCGATGACGGCGCGCGCGCGGCGGATCATGCCGGAGGACCAACTCGCCGCCGCAGCGGCTTGAACACAACCCCAATCCTCAATCGAAAGAATACCATGAGCACACCAACGCAAACCGGATACATGCTGATCTTCCGCGGCACCGATTGGCACAAGGGTCTCTCGCCGGAACAAATGCAACAGGTTGCCGGCCAGTGGATGGCGTGGTTCAACCGGCTGACCAACCAAGGCAGGGCCGTGGCCGGAAATCCGCTGGAGCGCGTGGGCAAAATTGTTTCCGGCAAATACGGGCGCGTGGTGGCCGACGGGCCGTTTGCTGAATCCAAGGAAGCCATCGGCGGTTACTTCCTGCTGAACGTGAACGGCCTCGATGAAGCCGTGGCCATCGCCCAGGAATGTCCGGGCCTGCCGTATGGCGCCACGGTCGAAGTCCGGCCCGTCATGGAACAATGCCCGCTCTCGGGCGAGGCTGTGCCCGAGGCGCAATGCGCGGAAGCGACGGCGTAATCTTCAACCAAACGAAACGAGACAGACGGTCGGCGGCGCGGCGCTGTTGTGTCGTTCCGCCTTCCAGATCAACCGAAAGGAGCAAAAACTATGAATACGACAAAAAACAATCCCGTTGTGGAACCGTATTTGTTCTTCGACGGTCGTTGCGAGGAAGCGATTGAGTTCTACCGCCGCGCGCTCGGCGCGGAGGTGGTCATGCTGATGCGCTTCAAAGACAGCCCCGAACCGCCTCAGCCCGGCTGCGTACCGCTTGGTTCCGAAAACAAGGTGATGCACGCCAGCCTACGCATCGGCGGGACCACGTTGATGGCGTCCGACGGCCGTTGCGCGGGAAAGCCGAGTTTTCAAGGCTTCTCGTTGTCACTCAGCGTGCCCACCGAAGCCGAGGCGGAGCGACTGTTCAACGCCCTGGCCGACGGGGGACAGGTGCAAATGCCGTTGGCGAAAACGTTCTTTTCACCGCGCTTCGGCATGGTGGCCGACCGCTTCGGC
>JAJXZI010000149.1 GCA_021780115.1 bacterium
AGCCACTTGGCGTGCTGGTTGAACATCGAATCGATGATATGGATGAAGGCCTCGTAGCAGTTGAAGAACCCGTGGCGGCCGGTGAGCAGGTAGCCTTCAAGCCAGCCCTGGCACTGGTGTTCGCTCAACATTTCCATCACGCGGCCGTCGGGTGAAACCTTCTCGTCGGTCTTGAGCACCTCGGCGGCCGAACAGCGCTGGTCCACGTCAAACACCGCGCCCCAGCGGTTCGACGCGGTCTCGTCCGGGCCGAAGATGCGGAAGGAGCGGCTGTTGGCCTGGAGCACGTCCCGCAGGAACTGACCCTGCACGCGGGTCGCCTCGGCCTGCGCCGCGCCCGGTTGGGGCACCGCGACCGCGTAGTCGCGGAAGTCGGGCATCCGCAGATCGCGGAGCAGAATGCCGCCGTTGGCGTGCGGGTTGGCGCCCATGCGGCGCGGGCCTTTCGGCGCGAGTTCGGCCAGTTCCGCAATCAGCCGGCCGGTCTGGTCGAAGAGAGCCTCCGGCCGGTAGCTCTTCATCCAGCGTTCGAGGATTTTGATATGCTCCGGTTTGTCCATGTCGCCCATCGGCACTTGGTGCGCGTGGAAGGTGCCTTCCACCGCCTTGCCATCGACGGTCTTCGGGCCGGTCCAGCCTTTGGGCGTGCGCAGCACGATCATCGGCCAGCGCGGGCGTTGCTTGAAGCCCTTGCCGCGGGCGTCCCGCTGGATCTTCCGGATCTCCGCGATCACTGTGTCGAGCGTGCCAGCCATCTGCTGGTGGACTTCCTTCGGCTCATCCCCGGCGACGAGATACGGCGCGTAACCGTAGCCGCGGAGCAGCGCGTCCAGCTCGTCCTCGGGAATGCGGGCCAGCACGGTCGGGCCGGCGATCTTGTAGCCGTTGAGGTGGAGGATGGGCAGCACGGCGCCGTCGCGCGCCGGATTCAGGAACTTGTTGGAATGCCAGCTCGTCGCGAGCGGACCGGTCTCCGCTTCGCCGTCGCCCACAACGCACGCCGCGATCAGGTCCGGGTTGTCGAACACCGCCCCGAACGCGTGGGAGAGCGAGTAGCCCAGCTCGCCGCCTTCGTGGATGGACCCCGGCGTTTCCGGCGCCACGTGACTGGGGATGCCGCCGGGAAACGAAAACTGCTTGAACAGCTTCTTCATCCCTTCCTCGTCCGGCGAGATGTTGGGATAAACCTCGCTGTAGGTGCCTTCGAGGTAGGTGTTGGCCACCAGTCCGGGACCGCCGTGGCCGGGGCCGGTGACGTAGAGGACATTGAGATCCTGCTCCTGGATGAGGCGATTGAGGTGGACGTAAATCAGGTTCAGACCCGGCGTCGTGCCCCAGTGGCCGAGCAGACGCGGCTTGATGTGCTCGCGCTTGAGCGGACGCTTCAGCAGCGGGTTGTCGTAGAGATAAATCTGGCCGACGGACAGGTAATTGGCCGCGCGCCAGTAAGCGTCGATTTTGCGCAATTGCTCGGCGCCGAGCGGCTTGGCCGGGATGGTGTTCATCGCGTGATTTCCTTTCGTTCTTGGTTGGGTTCGGTCGTAAAATTGGTTGCGAGGCACTTCACCACCGATTTCGCGATCTGCCACTCTTCATCCGTGTGGAGGACGCGCGCGGTGGCGCGGCTGCCGTCTCTCGTGATGACCGGCGCGCCGGCCTTGTTGCGGGCCGGATCAAGCTCCAGACCGAGGAATTCCAGCCCGTGGCAAATCCGGGCGCGGATCACGGGGGCATTCTCCCCGATGCCGCCCGCGAAGACCAGCGTGTCCAGCCCGCCGAGCGCCGCCGCGTAGGCCCCGATCCATTTCTTCGCCTGGTAACAGAACACCGCCAGCGCTTCCGCCGCGCGGACGTCACGGTCTTCCCGCTGGAGCAGGTCGCGCACGTCGGAACTGGTTTCCGAGAGGCCGAGCAGGCCGGACTGCGTGTTGACCAGCTCGTGAAATTTCCGGGCCGTCATGCCCTCGGTCCGCGCCAGAAACGAGACCAGTCCGGGATCCAGGTCGCCGGAGCGCGTGCTCATGACCAGGCCCGCCGTGGGCGTGAAGGCCATCGTCGTGTCGAGACAGTGCCCGCCCCGCACCGCCGCCAGGCTGGCGCCGTTGCCCAGATGGGCGAGGATGACGCGGCCCTGCGCGACGGCCCGTCCGCCGACGCGCTCCAATTCCTCCATCAGGCAGGCGTACGATAAACCGTGGAAGCCGTACCGTTGCACGCCCTGCGCCTCGTAACGGCGCGGGATGGGCAGCAGCTTTGCCACGCGCGGCAGGTCGCGATGAAAGGCGGTGTCGAAGCAGGCAATCTGCGGCAGGTGCGGATGCCGCGCCAGAAAGACCTCGATCAAGGCGATCTCCGCCGGCAGGTGGTCCGGATCGAACGGGCTGACGCGGCGCAGCTCCTTGAGCATTGCCGCATCCACGCGTTGCGGCTCGCGGTAGCGCGCCCCGCCATGCACCACACGGTGGCCCACGGCGGCGATGGACGCGATCCCGCCCTTGCGCTCCAGCACCTCCAGGAGCCCGGGCACACAGGAAGCATGCTCCGGCAGGTGGACGGTGTGCTCCTCGCTCGCATGGGTGTGCGAGTCGCTCACCGTCAGTTTGCCCTCCGGCAGGCCGATGCGGTCGAACTTCCCGACCAGCAGGCGCTGCGGCGGTTGGTCCCGGCGGAACAGCGCGAACTTCAGACTCGACGAGCCGCGGTTGAGCGTCAGGACGCAGTCCGCCGGCGCAGCGGGCTGCGCTGGATCGCGGGCGCGGGTTGCTTTCACGGCGGCGAATCTGGCTTCTGGTGCCGGTGGAAAATTGCTTACCGGCGAACGGCTTGCAAGCGGTAGGCCCATTTGTGACGTGAACTCCGCCTCCGGCCACCGTTCCGGCCGGGCCGCGCGTCGGGCGAAAGCGGTGCGAAGCATGTCCCGGTTTTCGCGCGCGACCTGCTGCCGGCTCGCGGGGCGCTTTCCTTGGCCCCGTCGCAGTTGACACCGCCGGGTCTCCCTTTACCGTGGCGTCGTGAGAATTCCTTTCGGCGCCCAGGCCCAGCTTGACGCCCACGCGGCGGTGGATCTTGGATTCTGGATTTTGGACTGACCCGAATGTACTTCGTCAAGCGCCTCACCCTGCTTTTGCCGCTGCTGCTGGTGATCAGCTTCCTGGCGTTCATGCTGGTGCGCGTGGCGCCGGGCGGGCCGTTCGACCGGGAGCGCCGGCCCGCCTCGCCGGAGATCGAGCGGCAGATTCGCGCCAAGTACCACCTCGACGAGCCGAAGTGGAGGCAATTTGTCCGCTTCCTCGGCGACCTGGCCCACGGCGACTTCGGCCCTTCGCTCAAGTACCGCAGCCACACCGTCAACGACATCATTGCCCAAGGTCTGCCGGTCTCGCTGACGCTCGGCGCGCTCGCGTTCTGCTTCGCCCTGGGGGTCGGCATCCCGCTGGGCTATCTCACTGCCGTGCGGCGCGGGCATTGGGTGGATTGGGCCGGCAGTTTCCTGGCCATCCTCATGGTGTGCGTCCCCGGATTCGTTATTGCGCCGCTGCTGATCATGGCCTTCGCCATCGAGTGGCGCCTGCTGCCGGTGGCGCTGTGGGGTTCGCCGCGGCACGCCCTCCTGCCGGTGTTGGCGCTGGGCCTCTACTTTTCGGGGCGCATCGCCCGGCTCATGCGCGAAGGCATGTTGAACACGATACGGGCGGAGTTCATCACCACCGCCCGCGCCAAGGGCCTGAGCGAGACCGCCGTCCTGCTCAAGCACGCCTTCCGCCTCGCCGTCTTGCCCGTCGTCTCCTACTCCGGTCCGTTGCTGGCCGACCTGCTGACCGGCTCCTTCGTCATCGAAAACATCTTCCAGATTCCGGGCATCGGGGTGTTCCTGGTGAACGGCTCGCTCAATCGCGATTACACGATGGTCGTCGGCCTCGTGCTGCTCTACGCCGCCTTGCTCCTGGTGCTGAATCTGCTGGTGGACCTTGCTTACGTATTGCTCGACCGGCGGGTCCGATACGATTGAACCCTGGGTCCTCGGCTGGCGCGGTTTCCGCCCGGACGAAGCGCCTGGTTCTTGGCCATCCGCTCCTGGTGTTCGTGAACGTGGTTCACTTCGCGGGCCGCCACCGCCGGCGCTGCCGGCCGGCCGGCAAGCACTGCCACCATTCTTCCAACTGCCGGATCCCTTTCACCGCCGACTCGTTCTTCAACGGTTTTACCAGGGGCTTCAACCACGCCTTGAGCTTTTCCACCTCCTCGCCGAACACGATCCGACCCACCGCCGCAGGCAGGAGAGATAACAGAGGTGGTCTTCATGCTGCGAAATTACCCAGCCGACCCCGTGCAATAGAGTGGGAGGCGCCCGATTCCCCCCCAACCTTCCCGACGTGCTGGAAGATTCCCCGACGGGTGAACAAAACGGGGGGCGAAGTCGGTAGAGCAGGGCGAAGCATCGCCCGCCCCCCGCAAGTTCCCCCGCCAGTTCCGCGCTGGGCGGCCGGCCAGCGCCCCCGGCGGCCAGTTGGCCGTCGCCGCCCGGCGCGAACCGTTCGGCCTCCAGGCCCGCGGGGCCGCCGAACGCGCGCTTGCTCCCCGCCCCCGGCGGCGCAAGGAATTCCCGCCGCTGGTGATGATCGAGGCGCAACCGCACAGGAGGATCAACGCCGATCCGCTGGCCAGTGACGTCAGCGTTTGTTTGAGGTTCATCTTCGTGTCTTTCGTTTCGGTGGTTTGTTGTAGTCTCGTTCACGCCCTCGCCTTGGCCAATGGGCGCAATTCATCTGTGGCGCGCCACGCTCCAGCGACATGCAATTGGCCGACAGTCCAATACGCTGCCGCCATGAGCACAGTTCAAGAAATCGAGTCCGCGCTCAGCCAACTGGCGCCCAATGAATTTCGCGAGGTGGAACGGTGGATGGACGCCTGGAAGCAGCGCCTGGATGAAACCGACGCGGCCTTTGCCCTGGAGGAATATGGCGTTACCCGCGAGGAACTCGACCGGTTCGATGCGCGGATGCTGGCCAAGGTGGCCGAGGCGGAGGAGCGGGGCGCCCTGCGGCCCTTTCCCGGCGACATCGAAAATGACGTCGCGGAGTGAAGCGGGCGTTGCTCCATCCGGACTTCTGCGCCCATATCCGCGCTGGGGCGCCCGACGCGGATCGAAATCGGCCAAGCCATCCGCGCCGTCAAGGCAGGGTTCGGGCAACCGCATCTCCACTCCGGGTTGGATGTTCGCAAACTCGCCCGGCTGCACGATGAGATGCGCGTGGTTTGGCGCTGCGTCTCATTTTCATGGACCAGCCGGACGGCTTGAGTTTTCTGTATCTGGGCAATCATGTCCAGGTTCGGAGTTTCCTGAATAACATTCGCTGAAACGCCGGTCGTCTTGCCGGTTTCTACTGCCACTTCATAATCCTGCCGCTGATCTTGCTCGTAATCCGGTGCCAGAGACGCGGGCTGACCTGACTTGCCTACGCCCCCAGCCGTTGCGCGCGATAGAACCGGGAGCCGTTCGTCAACGCCTGCGGTTCGCGGGTCGGTGCGCAGCGATTGACGCGTCACAAAGCATCCGTGGTCTGCGCAGGGCGATTCCTCAAGCGTCGAAAAGCCCCCCGAAAAACAAATAGCCCGCCGAATATTGCGAGCGCGACATTCGCCGGCTCGGGCACCGCTGTGATGCCCAGCGACCAGCTATTTAGCGTGCTCGTCCCGCCACCGCTCACTTCGTCCGCAAAGAATAATTCCCAATTCCCGTCCGCCGCCGGTCCGCCGAAACTCACCAGCGTCCCCGCCGCGTTGTATGTCCCACTCAAGACCGACCCACTCGTCTCATTTTGGATTGAACCGTGATCGCTTGGCCCGTCTTGCAGCGTGATGTTCATTCCCGCTCCCGATGCTCCAAACAGATTACCCCCGCCCACCCCCGGTTGATTCAACAACACGACCATCGCCCCGCCCGGCGCCACCAGATACGAATAAAGATTTCCGTTGCAGCCTCCGCTGACATTCAATGTCACCGTCAATCCGCCCACCGTCATGCCCGCTGGAACATCGCTGACAGTTCCGCTGAACGTCGCCCCCCACTGGATTCCCGTCGGGAATCGACGTGTTCACATTGTTGAAGTCCTCCGTGTAAAGCGCGGCCCGGACGCTGCCCGCCAGCATCACCACGACCATCGCTGAACGAATTTGCTTTTTCATGTTGTGTTCTCCTCAAGGTTTCAAGTCGCTGCTCATTTACGGCTGCCATTTCAGTCGGTAGTAGGCGGACGACGGCTCGTGTCCCCCAAGTCGCTAAAAGCGTCGCTGACGATGATGACGCCGTTGACGGCCGCCGCGTTGGTCGAGATGTCCACCCAAGTGACGAGGTCGGTCGAGCGTTCCGTGATATAACTGTAACCGGGAATGCCGTAGGCCGTCAGGGTCGTCGGATTGCCGGTGACGATTTTCGCAATCGAATTGGTTCCGGTGACGCTGCTGTTCACCATGATGGTCACATATCCGATGTTTGTTCCGCCAAAGCCGTCATTGATGCTGTAGCTGATCTGGTCGGCCACGTTCGGGCTGTTGGTGTAAAGAATCCACGCGCCGTTGGTCGTTAGGTTCACATTATTGGTCGGCACCAGATTGATTCCCGACAACGTCACGGCATCGCCATCCACATCGCTCCAGTGGGTTGCCACGTCGGACAACGCAATCAACAGCCGCAAGCCCGCCGTCCGTTGCACCGCCATTGCCGCCGCCACCGGCGGGTGATTCGTCACCACCTGGCCGCCGGGAAGATTGTTGGTGCTGCCGATGTAGTTGCCGTCGCCCGCATACTCGGCCGTGACGGTGTTGGTTCCGCGCGGCAGCAACTTTGTGGCGTCGCTCGCCGCCACGCCGCCAGCCAATGTTTTGGCGCTCCCAAACGCCGTGGCATTGGTCTTGAACTGCACCGTGCCGGTGGCGTCAGACGGCAAAGTGGCCGTGAAACTGATGCTGTCCTTGAAGCCCGATGGATTTTCTGAAGAACTCACCGATACAGATGTGTTGGCCTGGTTCACCGTCAGTTGCCCGGTAGCGTAGGTGATCGCGTAATTGCCCGCGGTGAACGTCCCGCCTGTCGCCGCGCTGGGGGTGATCGTGTAAGGCGAACCGGAGACCGGCGCCGTCGGGCTGCCGCCATTGCTGTTGACCGCCAGGGTCACACTTCCAATCGTTTCGCCGTTCTGCAGACCGCCGCTGGTGAATTGCGCGCTGCCGCTGCCGAACGTCAGCGTCTGTCCATACGTCTTGCTCTGCGGACTGGCGGTGACGGTCAGCGCCGCCGCGTTGACGGTCAGTTGCCCGGTAGCGTAGGTGATCGCGTAATTGCCCGCGGTGAACGTCCCGCCCGTCGCCGCGCTAGGGGTGATCGGGTAAGGAGAGCCGGACACGGCGGCCGTTGCCGCCGCTCCCGCGCTGGACAGCGACACCGAGCCTACGGTTTCGCCATTTTGCATTGCGCTGGGCGTAAATTCCGTCCCGGCGAATACGACCGACTGGCCATACACCTTGCTCCGGCCATTCGCGGTGATTGTCAGTGGCGCGGGATTGACCGTCAACTGGCCGCTGACATACGTGATGACGTAGTTGGTCAGCCCGGGATCAGGACTGCCGACGGCGCTGGTCACGCTGACCGAATACGGCGAGCCGGCGACGGAGGCCGTGGCCG